>JAGOMX010000008.1 GCA_017993335.1 Alphaproteobacteria bacterium
AGATATCGGCTTTAAAACCATCTTTCTCGACGCCAGCATTTACAGTCTTGTTGCCCTTGTCATCGGCAGAGATATCGGCTTTAAAACCATCTTTCTCGACGCCAGCATTTACAGTCTTGTTGCCCTTGTCATCGGCAGAGATATCGGCTTTAAAACCATCTTTCTCGACGCCAGCATTTACAGTCTTGTTGCCCTTATCATCGGCAGAGATATCGGCTTTAAAACCATCTTTCTCGACGCCAGCATTTACAGTCTTGTTGCCCTTATCATCGGCAGAGATATTGGCTTTAAAACCACCCTTCTCCACGCCAGCTGTCAAAGAGTTCTCACCTAGGGTGGCATTGGCAGAAAAATCATCGATTTTGACGCCACCCATAAATGAAGGATCTCCGTCTTCACTGATGCCAATTCCACCATTAAAACCCTTACCATTATTTTCTTGACCATGGTGGGCATTGCCACCATGTGTTCCTGCTGAAATCCCTGTCGAGCTTGAGCTGTTTTGAGGGGTCATCTCTTTCTCTATCGTCTTATCAACGGTGAAGTCTGACGTGTCACCGAGATTTATATCTGAACCATTCTTAACTATTTTATTAGCGTGTCCTTTCGTTTTACCACCCACGTGTATGCTAGATTTGGCTAGCTGTTCTAAGTGGGATTTCGCGTGCTGGTAATCCACACCGAACGAGCTTCCTCCACCAGACAGGCTGCCCCATAGGCCGAAGGATTCGCTTTCGTGCTCGGTTACGAGCATGACGCCATCAATGAAGTAGTTGTCTACCAGGAGCGTAAAGTCTTTTTCCACTTTTAATTGAAAGCCGTTCGTCTGGTCTACTTCATCCGCATCGATGATGACATAAGATTCTCTTATACCCGAATGTCCGATGCTCTGGGACTTGGTTTTCGAGGATCCCCAGCTGAGGCGCACTTTCACTGATGGGCCTAAAATATCAGTCAGGCCTGATTTAAGTTTATCAAAGTCACAATCATCCACGAGAGTGCTAATCGTCTTCAGTGTTTTTGTGATTCTTTTTAGAGGATCCAACGAGACATCGGTGGTTACCTTTGAGCCTTTACTGGAACTCAGATGGTTTAACACTCTGTTCGTCAGATATACCTTTTTTCCTTTTAGATGGAGGGTACCGTCATTGCCACCTTCATAAAATCCTCTAAATATGATGTCACTACTTTTTACACCTTCTGCATCTACAGCCCCGATGAAAAACAGAGAACTGCCGGTATTAAAGATGGCCGTTGTTTCTTGTACTTCATCCCATTTTTTCTTTTTGGATTTGATGAACTTGAGGGTTTCTTTTTTGGAAATCTTACCTTCTTCGCCCACAATGTCTAGGAACTTTGGCGTCTTTCGTGTGACGATAAAGGCACCATCACCCACTCGTATAATTCCGCCGACGATTTTGCAACCACCTTCTTTGTTGATAATGACCAATTTACCTGGCGTCATGATCGCCCCTGTCAAGAACTTGGTTTTGAAATAACTTTTTTCCTTCGTTGTAAAAGCCCCATCTTCCTTATAGTGATCATACATGTACAGCTCCATATCGGCTTCATTGCAAAAGCCACGAAGCGCATGAATCCAAATATCACCATGGGAAACAAAAACGCCTCCCGTGCCCTCTGCTCTGCCGAGGGTATCCAGGTAGAGGCCCACGGGGCGACGACTCAGCTCATGGGTGATAGGATTTTCAAAATCATGCCAAAGCCCAATACCGCCTAAGAATGTGCCATTAAGATAGCGAACATAGGTGGGCACACCATGATTGTCTTCAGTAACAATCTTTTTGTGTCTCCACTCAATACCCTTAGGTGAATAGACGTAGTTCAAGATTTGCGCCCCCAGGGCAGACCCTGACCCGAGAATGAAAGGCTCATCCATAGAATAAAATCGGAATACCCCTGGTGTCATAACGTTGAGATTTTTTGCAACTTTAACCTGAGGCGACATCAACATAAAATTATCATAGCCGCACAACAGCGTCGGGTTTTCTGGCAGGATTCGCGATCTCTTAATGTCAACAAGGTTAAAGAGGAAACCTCTCATGTCTTGTTTGAATCTCGCGTGCCTCGCATTGGCATCCTTATATTCTTGGCTATGATGATCTGTTTTTCTGCTTTCAAGTAGCTTTCTATCTTTTCTGTCCTGCGCAATTCTCTGGTCTCTGCGATCTAGAACCATCTTTGCCATCTCAAGTTTGGTAGGCGGCTCATATCCTTCAGGAACGTGAAAGGTATATTTTTCTTCATCTTGGACTGTCACGCTTTTAAATGGCAAGTTCGCATATATACCTTGTTTAACATAGAATTGTAGAAAATCTGTGTAGTCAGCAAAATGTGGATTTATGACCGACAAACAGCCATCCTTGTATATGAAATCCTCGGCATTAGGGAAGATGTTCTGTAGGAGCTTTGCCATTTCTTCTGATAATTGGTCAAGCTCTTGGCTACCGGCATCACCTTGGCTGGTCGCTGTGGACTCTGGTTGGGGGTCGGCAGGCTTTTCAGGTTCTGTAACCACCTTAGGGCTGACATCGACGTTAGATTCATCGGCCACTGTATTTTGAATAGGGGCGTCTGGCTTTTTATTTTTAACTTTCTTATCTTTTTCTTTTTTCCCCCCTTTGTTTTCAAGATCCAATTTCTTGGCGCGGATCAGCATGCTTGGCTTAATATTGCCAACACTCCCTGTCAGATCGTTAAGTCTTATAGACATGCCCGCCACAGCTGATTCTTGTTTTATATTTAGTGCTGCCTGAGGTTTTTGAGGGGGTGATTGCGAATCAGCAGATCCAGTATTGTCTGCAGGCGTATTTTTCTCAGCGGATTTTGATTCTGGTTTTACCTCCGGTTCCGCTTGGGGTTTTTGAGGAGGTGAATGCGAGTCAGCAGATCTAGTTTTTTCTGCAGATGCATTTTGCTCAGCCGATTCTGGTATTATCTCTGGTTCCAATTGTGGATTTTGAGAGAGAGGTTGTGGACTTTCAGCTCCAGCGTCTATAAGTGAAGTGCTTTCAGTTTTGGATTCTGTGCGACGACCTACCAGGAGTGTCTCGGTTGCATTATTAACAGCTTTTTCGCTAATCTCTGGATCCGATTCCTCCGACATCATTAGGAGGGTGCTCGCGTTATTGGTGCCGGTCAGTTTAGCTGACTTTTGTCCATCGATAATGAGCAGGTTCTCAGCAGGGCCAGATGCGGTTCCTGCGACTTCCGCTTCCATGCCTTTAACATCTTTCAGGAGCGCATCGAGCTGTCCTGTTTCGCCTACCTTTGCGAGTCCATTGGGGGCTTCAACAACGACGCTAGGCATGTCTGCCTCGTCGTTCGGTGATTCGACGGTTTTCTGATTTGAGGCTTTAAGTACGCCGTCTACTAGTGCACCATTGGTACCTACGGCACGTACGTGTTGACCATGAGCTTGCACACCTTGTTGTACATGAACCTTGTCAGCACCCTTAATGAGAATGGATCCGGCAGATTTAATATCGGTTCCCTCTTGAAGGGTTAAGGAATCATTTGTTGATTCCATGCGAACATTCTTAGATTCAGCAACTTTTAAGGCACCTTCCATTTTGCCTTTGCTCTCAAACTCTACTGTATCGGCATCAGCTTGCGCCCCAAGCTTGATTTGCATCGCTCCATCTGCTTTTACGGAGCTTTGTTCTGCTGATATTTTGGTATCTGATTCAACAAGGACGTTCCCGCCAGCTTTGACTTCGTAATTTGTTCGTATATGCTTTGCTCCACCCACACTAAAATCAGACTTGGCAAAAGTTGTATCTCTATGAGCCCAGGTATCGTTATGGTCATAGCCCGTGTAGCAAAAGGCATCTCTCGTCAAGACTGCATTCACCGCATCACCGGCGTAATAGCCGCTTGTGATGTTCATATGTCCTGTCGCATTCGCGCCATTGTCCCAATGAAAGAGGCTGTTAATTTCAGCTCTTCCACCAAAAGAGTTCATGGCATTGTCCTTGGCCAAGCCGTATAACATGCCAGCATTTTCTTTTGCTAGTTCATAAAGCTCGGCGGACAACTCTCCCGGTAAATCCCACATTTTACCTACGAATTCCTTAAGCGCCAATGCTTGATCTTCGGGCTTTGGTTTTTCTTCCGCTTGGGACTTGGCTGGGTTCGGTTGCTGCGATTGGACTTGATTATCCTTATTTTGATTACCTGTGTTATCAGTTCCATTTTCGGTGTCATTGGTGATTGCATTGATAAGTCCTAAAAACCCGTGTTGTTCGTAAGTTTTCTTGGCATCTTGGTAGTATTTTGTAGCCTGTTCAGAAATCTTGAATTGTTGGTCAAATCGCATAGCCTCTTGACAAACCATCTTCGCTTGAAGTCCAATGGAAATAAGATCGCCCATGCTGTTTGCAACCCGGCTTAATCTCCATCGGTTAGCCGCGTCACTTTTGCGGTCAGCCGTAGCTATTCGGTGAATCGTTTTGGCCAGACCGAATGCACTCCAGAGCAGCATTGCACCCTTGACATAAGGAAGAGTGGCTGCTGCACAGACGTAAGTTGCACCCGTCAAAGCTTTGGGAACCAAGTAGCTTGGATCCAGCATGGATGAAAGCACATCGCCAGTGGTTGAAAAGTCCCTTATGGTCAAGCCCTTGTATTGGCTGTATAACATGCTGTTTGACGTATATAGATTGGACTGCATGACTCCAAGATTGAGGTTGGCAAACAGACCGTTGACCTTGAGAGCTTCGCTTCCACGAATGAGGCCTAGAGCGTTTATGTTCAAAGACGTATTGATTTCGGTATAGTTGCCCGACAGCACGGAAATACCTTGAACAAAAGAGCCAACGTAGTTCAATCTATCCGCAAAAATGATGAGCTGATCTGCGCTGATCTTTCCTCCATTAACTGTATAATGTTCCTGAGTGTCGGCCAAATAACGAAATGCTGACTTGATGCTTCCGGAGTTCCAGATCCAATTGCCAGCTACAAAGGTATTATCTTGGGCTTTAACCAGCGCGCCATTTTCGAGTGTAATACTTTTTGTGGCGTCTTCCGTATTCGTGCTAGCAACCTTTAGTTCAGTATCCTTCTCATGATGGATCGTGTTTGCCTTCAGATGAGAAGAATTGACTTCCGCATCCAAGCCTTTAGCAAGACGCAGTTCCTGTTCTGCATTGAGTCGAAGATCGGTATCGCGAAATTGACCTCCAACTTTTGCCGAACCACTCTGTACGAAAGTTTCTCCACCTCTCAGTTTAAAAGAATCATTTGTTTCGAAATGCCCTTCAACGCCTAGCGCTAGACGATTATCCAGTTGAATTGTACCAGCAAGAATTGCTGAACCAGCTCTCCCCTCTATAGCACCTGCGATCGTCTTATCTTCTTCCCCCTGTACCAAGTTCTCTTTTACATCGACGTAGAGGATGTCTTCAACTTGTCGGGAACCATTGAGTAACAAGTTGTTGGCTTGAAGACGTTGTTCGATATCCTGCATATAATCAAAAATTCTAATCGTACTCGCAGCAATAGCTGTATGATTTCCTGCAAACGCACCGGAGCTTGTGATACCTCCTTTCGCTTCGTATTCAGCAGCGCTTACAATATTAACTTTCGAGTTTGCAGAAGTGATGTTGCTGTGTTTATGGATGCTGCCCTTAGATGATATATAAATACCAGATGCCTTTCCCTGGATCAGGCTGTTCAGTTTCGCTGTTCGTGCCATTGCGGGCCAAGTGGTAACACTCCCCTGCGTAATCTGGCTAAATATTGCAAGTAAGGCACCCTCATTTGCACTCAACGGGTTTCCAGTGATCAATGAAAAATGCGTATGGACAAATATTTTTGCCGTCTTAAGTAGCTCGGCATAACTGCTAAAGCTAAAAGTCATATAACGGCCCCGTAATTCTCCGCCGAATTGACCTGTATCTGCGGTAGCTGAGATGACGCCGTTGACAGTCGTATTTCCGCTATCGTTGTAACGAGAGAATCGGCCTTGTAAATATTGTTCTACAATCAGCGTGGCACCTTTCATATTGTGCCATTCACACTTGGATTCTTTTTCAGTTGGACCTTGTACACTTGCGTTCAAGGTAATATTCAGAGTACCGCTGTTCACAACTTTTTTAGAAAGCAACGTGGCTTCCGCAATTTCCATTTCCTTGTAGTTGGCCAGATCTCCAGTTAATACCATGCTTTTGGCGGCAAATTTACCCCTATTATCCAGCAACGGCGTGGTTACGCTCGACTTGCCCAGCTTTACATCTCCCTGTGCAAGTAGTTTTATGGCAAAGGAAAGATTGGCTTCTTCAGCAGAGAATTGATTCAGTATGGTCCCGGTTTGACCTGTCAATTGAGCAGTGCCTTTAACTTCCGTTATACCTTCATCCAGATAGTTCGAAAACTGACCAATGAAGTTTTTGTCAGCTCTTACAATACCGCCAGGCAAGTTGTGCCAATTACACAAACTAGCCTTATCTCCCGATCCCATGATACCTAATAGAGACGTTGATGTGATTGTCCCTGTATTTTTCGCCTGGGCTATGTGAAGGGTGGTATCTTCCAGATCCATCTGCCCTGAGTTCTCAAAGGATTCAGCTACCAAGGAAAACTTTTTTAAGAGCATAGAACTCGCATGGCCTTTAAAGATTTTAGATTTCAGATGTCCTCCTGATAGTTTCATAGATCCAGTGCAGGAAAATTCTTCCATTTCAAGCGCGCTCTGCTGGGCCACCAGGTCACCTGCCACATCAAAGGATTTAGCAAGCACCTTATTGGAATCTTTATCAGAATTACCGTTTGCAACAAGATCCGCGGCGAGAGAAGCCCCTTGCTTAAGAAGAAACTGTTGAACATCAACCAACCCAATGATATCTGCAGTTGATTGGCCATCTAATTCCAGGCTTTGCACCTTAAATATAGCCTTTCCTTTTAGCACGTCTTCTTTGCCGCGCTTTTCATGGATCTTAAATCCTTTCAGAAGCTTTGTCGTCCCTTCCACCAGAAGTCGCACATAGTCATTACACTCCACATGATTTCCAACAGTTAATGGGCCAGAGAGTTTTGCAGATAGGGACTTAAGGGCTGGCAGGTCACCGACGAAAAAATGCTGGGGGCTGTCGGAAATGAGACTTAAATGGCCTTCAAAATTCTGTAATAAGCCTACTTGTTTTCCTTCAAACAAAAAGCGATATTCTTCATTGTGTTTCGAGAATGAATCGCGTCCCGCCAACAGCTGCTGACCATTGATCACCAGGCGGCCATCTTCGTCTTTTTTGATGGGCAGAAATCGCAGATCCACCCTAACTCGTGTCTTGGGAGATTCCTGGTTTTCTGCACTCGCCAATGCCGGGACTAAGCAGGCATTATTGAAAAAACAAAAGAGAGTAAGGTAAGAAACGAACTTCTTAAACATTTTAAACTCCTAGAAGACTATATTTTAGTTCTCAAAACTGATAGCAAGCGGTTTATCATTGCTGGCATCTTTTCGAGATTTGCGAATCTGCCTTTCGGTCCAATTATTCCAGGCAATGAACCCATGTATTTTAACGGTCAACTTTTGCAAAGGAGCTATTAATCCTAACGCTTCACAGACATATACATAGTCCGTACCCTGATCACCGAGTATGTCATCACATAGTTTGAATGGGGAGAGCCCTATACCCATTACCGTGAAAATAGAGTTGAATACGGCATCTTTGGTATCTTTTGTTACCATCCATCGGTCAATCACGAGTCTTTTATTCATCTCTAAAGCAGTACTCGGCCAATAAGGCATAGAGATTTTAAGTTCCTGAATGTACTCTGCGTTCATCAACACTTTGACTAAATCCTTAGTATGACTATTATGCAGATCGGTTTTAATTAGCCCTAAGAATTTCAGCTGCTTCATATGGCGTATGGCACCGACGAATCTGTCTCCCATGCCTTTCAAGTTTTTAGCGCCTGACAGGTCAAGATGAGTCAGCGTGGCCGCATTGGCTTCTAGTCCAAAGTAAAGCATGTCATTCATGCATGATTTAAAGCCTGGTAGTTTTAGAGTAGAAAGCCTCCTTACTTTTGCTATATACTTGGCGTAGACAGTTTCAGCATCTAGGTCACCTGTAGCACTAAACGTGCTAGTTTGGTTGTCTTCTTGACTAATTTTCTCTATTTGATCAATTTCCACGATGGTTTTAGTTAGCGCCCAACTCTGTTGGCCGAAATCCCACTTGATTTCCCTTATCCCCCCGACACTGCTGATCGTTGAGGCCAGCGTCGTCATAGAGCCCGCCACTCTCCATATCACATCAAGATTATGGTTGCGTTGAGCAAATTTCTGGGCACTACGTAGAACTCCAACATCGCTATTTAGAGCTTGCTCGAGATAATAACAGGCATCCAGGTCTAGGATAGCTCCTGGTAACTCCTTTAAAAGCTTATTCAGGTTGATGCTAGCTTCTTTGATCCTATCCTCATCTTTACCCTGAAAGCGGAATTCGATCTTTGGGGTTTTTCTCTCTAACCAATAGAACGTGGTGAGATAATCCATCAGATCCTCATACTGGCCATTTTTCAGTTCGGAGAGATTAACTGAGCCGTCATAATTAGGACGTAAGTTAGTGAATCCCGGTATGTTTGCGTAAGCTCCATTCTGTCTTAGATTTTTGCAAATAACCGTCATTGCTTCGCTGCTGTTGGGTGTAATCCAGGTCTGAGAGCTTTTATCGCTATCATTTATATCGCCATTTAACCGGTAGAAACCTCTTACAAACCCATTACCAAATGTCTGTCCATTTTTCGGCAACGAAATAAGGTGACTGGTTCTTTGAGCTACTGCCATAAGAAGCGAATATCTTTTTCTACCAACACCATAAGCCTGCGAGCCATCGTTAAAAATTGAAGAGCCATCTTGATGAACAGCTACATCCTGAGAAGCATAGAAACAATGGTTTTTTGTAGCTAAAAATAGCCTGCCACTGCCATCCGAATATATGTAGTTGGATTCCTTAGGGTTTAAGGCACTCTTAAACCTTAAATACTGATTTGATGGTAACTCGTCTAAAGTTGGGGTCATAGTCGGATATGTCTGCAAATCATCAGCTAGCTCCACGTGCGGATCCAATATGTACCCGTATGGATTATCTAGGTCATATTCGGTTGTGGCATAACTTTCAGGCATATCAACATCTGATGCACGCTTATTTGCCGTTAGCCACTTGCGAGTAGCATCATCCGGAATCGTCTTGTATTTGGCATGGGATACTTCCATTAATTCTCGGCGATCATTTACCCACATGATATTGGGAACAATCTCCCTGTAAATGCGGACATGGGGGATATGGAATATGGGATCTGATTGACTGCTCAGGGCGTCTCCGAAAATATCTCCCGGTTTGTATTTAAACCTATAGAGAACATGAGCCGTCGTAGTAGAAGGCATACGCGTCTGTGCAATCCTATAGTCATAATATTCAATGAGCCCGCCTCGTTTAAATACCAGCCTAAATGGATCCATACCAACGGGTGGTAAATTACATTCGAATTCAAGATGCTCGGGCGCGCCCAGCAATGTGCGGGCATGTTTGTTGAGGTCCTCTATGTATTTCTTTAGGGACGTCTTCGGATTATACGTTAAAGGCAGATTGCTCACGACTGGTGCAACAGGCTTTAGTTCCTGTCGAATTGAGGGATAACTCGTCCCATTCCACAAAACATCAATCTCAGCCTCTTTGGAAGCTCCAGTAACAAATGGCTTCGGTCGAATTTCTACAGTATTAGGGCCATTTACATACAAGAACCCATTAGCGGTCGATTTACCATTGAATGCCCATTGGCCTAATCCGCAGGAAAAACCAACTAAGTCAATATTGACACTAGTTGCAGTTTGAACGGGCGCAGCCGGAGTTTGAGGTGCTACAATTTGAGCCACGGCTATTGGAAGGCGCGGAGCTGCCTGAGGGGCAGGGACCGCCGTTGGCTTTGCAGAAGGCACAACGAATTTCACGGGATGATTTAATAACCCGATGATTCTGCTAAGGGCAGCGAAGTCCTTAAATTCAGAGTTTTTACGAACTAAGACCTTCCTGAAATTGCAGATACTGAGATAAGTCGATAACGAAAGATTCGACAGACGCTGAAGAGAATCATGCTGCGCATCATTCATCAAGAGATGTAAACAGACAACCGCTTTAGGGCCATGATCCGCATAGCGCGTATAGGTATAAAAACTGTCGGGCTTATCAGAACTCACACCCAATAAATGCATATTGTTGTGCGACAGAAGAGTATCTCCTTGCGGATTGGGGTGAACACTTATCTCTTCAGAATGGGTTGTATTCTGACCATAAGTGATTTTCGTCTGGGGGTCATATAATTGCGCTTGATTTCTTTCGCTTTCAAAAATGCCGAATTCAACAGTTTGATTGTCCTTCTTTCCCTGAGGCATGGTTGCTGTGGCTTCGGGGTATATGAAGGTATGAGGCCTGAAGCAAAGCTGCGTTGCATCGGTAAAAGGGATATTTTGTGCTACTACACCTAAGGTTAAATTTGCAGAAAGAATACCATCCTTCGTGAGTTGCTGTCTTAGGCTATAGGGTAGGTTACCACCAAAGAGATTACCTGGCAGGCGAATCACAACCGGAAAACTGGTGATTCCGTTGTTGATACGTTCATCAGCCTTCCCAGTACCATTTGGATGATAGGGTGCAAAATAAGGCATATTTGGAAAGTCATTAGTAACAAGGGGGCTATTGTAGACTGCCGAGGTTCCATCTTGCGGCTTCTCGTAACCTATGAAGAAATTATGCCGAGAGGCGCCGGTGCTCTTATTGACTTGCTCTACGGTATTGAAGCGCAACGAACTATCACTAGCAAACCCAGGCATGCTTATAGTTACAGCCAGAACAAAGGCAAGACACCTTTTCGCAATATTCGACAAATTCATACCTACATTCCTTACTATCTTTAACATTCTCAACGAATTCAGCGCACAACGAAAATCGTATGGGTAAACTAAATCAAATTACCAGGATGTACAGATGGCTGGGAAATAAGACGCACCAAAAGGTATGGTGTGTTGCACTCCCTACGTTGGTACAAACCAAATCAGGTTCAAAGGGTATTTCTCAGCCTCTAATGGCACCCCCGGTAATTGGGGGAAGTTAGGGCATGGAAAAAATTCTGTCAAGAAATAATTTCCTTAATGTCACCAACAAGTTAGTTGTCCGCATTAAAGAACATTTAAGTTGTCCGATTTTAGAGTGGATGTACCAACCAGCAAACGGAGGTACATCCGATATGAGTGTAAAGCTAAAAGAGGACTATTTAAAGATGAGATTTGAGGATATTTATACAAGGTATTCAAGCAAAGAGCTTGATACTCAGGCCTGCGCAGACATTTTGAACATTAGTGTTCGTACGTTTTTGAGGAAACGTAATAAATACGAGGCAGAAGATTTTAATGGCAGCTTTGATTTCAGGTTAGGCAAGAGATCCAATAACAAGGCCGTGGATAAAGAGGTTCAGTACATAACTAAGCTTTATGGCGAAAGGCATAAGGGCTTTTCGATTAAGCATTTTTATAGCTTCGTAAAAACAGATCCGCAAGTTAAAAGAAGCTATAATTGGTGCCGTCTAACCCTGCAGAAGGCGGGCTTAGTAAGCAAAAGTAGTCGTGGAGGTCCTCATCGCCAGCGCAGGGAGCGCAAGCCAATGGAAGGTATGATGATTCATCAGGATGGCTCAACACATGCTTGGATACCTGCTCTGGACTATAATATGGACATGATCGTAACTATGGATGATGCTACATCTGAGATTACATCAGGCTTTCTTATTGAACAGGAAGGCACAAACAGCAGTTTTCAAGGCATCAAAGAAACCATTATGAAGAAAGGTGTGTTCTGCACTTTTTATACGGACCGTGGCAGTCACTATGCGCACACACCTGAAGCTGGAGGCAGGGTAGACAAGAATAATCCAACGCAAGTGGGGCGGGCATTACGAGAGCTAAAAATTCGCCACATTAATGCCTACAGCCCACAAGCACGAGGGCGTTCGGAAAGAATGTTTGGAACTTTGCAAAACCGCCTGCCTAAAGAGTTTGCGTTGCATGGTATCAAATCCATTGACGAGGCCAATAAGTATTTACAGGAGGTCTATTGGCCTCGGCATAACCAAGAGTTCTCTGTAAAGCCAAAAGACAGTCAAAGCGCTTATATCTCTTGGCTTCACAAGGAAAGTCTTGATGAGATATTATGCGTCAAAGATGACCGCGTGGTTCAGAATGACAATACGGTTCGCTACGAAGGATTAATCTTACAGATTCCACCTCAGCAGCATCGTAATCATTATGTTCGTGCTGATGTCGAGGTTAGACGCTATCTAGACAAGACCCTTGGTGTTTTTTACGGACACTTCTGCTTAGGGCGTTATGATCAAGCTGGCAATCTTATTGTGTTGGAACAAGAGAATTCTATGGCGGCATAATAAGGAATCATTAATGTACGCCCGTCTACCTGAAGCATGTGGGGGCTCATCGCCGCCCCCACGCGGCTCCGCCGCTCCCCCGCTAGAATATTTGTAAACAAGAATGAAGGATTTTATTAGATGTTGTTGAATTAAGTGGAGTTAAGTCAATGAAATGATGTAGTATACTCATGCAGTACAGCCTGGAAAGGCGATGATTGCAACAAGAATGGGGCTGACCTGATAGCTACGGTTTATCTAGTCAGCCTTTTTAGGACAACTACCGTGTTCTATACATCGGACAACTACGCTTGTGCGTGACAGAAATAATTTCCTTAAATAACTTCCTTAATTATTAGGCCGATATGTTGAATTTAACGCATAAGATATAAAAGGTGTCGCAAACATGCGTTTTTGGAGCAGATTAAAGATGTGGGTTGAAGGCAACGTTTCTAATGCCACCCAACTTACCGCCGCCACCCGTACAAGCCGCGTCAAACTGCGTGAAAGTCTTTTGTCAGCCCCTAATAATGAACCAGATGGCATTTCTTCTGTGTCCGCTAAAATCAATTAACCCCTTTGTTTTGAAGGCTGCTAGATCATCCTGTAACGTACGCCCGGCAGGCGGTGATTTGAGGTGAGATAGAATTTCTTCATCTGCAATTTTCCATGACCATCAACATTCGTAAATCCCCATAAACGTAACTATCGCAAATTTTTTGCGACAGTTAGATATGCCAGGATATGCCAAGATATATAAAATAGACCAAAATAGAACTACAGAGGGGTTTTGGGACGTTACTGTAGTAATTTAATAATCAGACTTACTTTAGTTGATTTTCTTATATATCATTATCTTAACCTTCACAGACTTACCGGCTTTTGTATGAGGCCGTGAGGCACCAGGGCTGTGAAACACTCGAAAGGAAGATGCTATGACTATATTTAACACCGGACGATTGCTGAGCCGTGAAGAAGCAGCACTCATGTTGAATATGAAGCCCAATACCCTGGCCGTGTGGAAGAGCACGCACCGACACAAGATTCCTTGTGTCAAAGTGGGCAGGCTGGTGCGTTATCGCTTTGAAGATATTCAGGCGTTTATCGAGAAGAGGACCATCTAGCCATGAAAACCATAAACTTATTGGGGGAGGCCAGTTCTTATAACTGGCCGGACCCTACGCCGATCAAGCAGATCAAAAAGGAGTTGCTGCCGGTGATGTCTCTCACGCCGGAGATGATTCCGGAGCCTTTTAGGGAATGGCTCAAGGATATATCCGAGCGTATGCAGTGTCCTTTGGATTATGTGGCTGTAACGGCGCTCGTTACTACTGCCGCTATTATTGGTGCCGGATGTAAAGTTCGGCCCAAGAAGCACGATTCATGGGCTGTAGTTCCGAATCTGTGGGGAGGGATTGTGGGCAGGCCCAGCACTCTTAAAAGCCCATCATTAAAGGAGGTGATGCGGCCGCTGAAGCTCCTTGAGGAAGAGGCTCGGGTGGTTTTTGAGAATGAAAAGCGGGCCTATCAGCTTAAGATGGAAAGCTTCCAAGTATGTAAAGAGGCCATCAAAAAGAAGATGTCGAAGGCAGCCATTGTGGGAAATTCGCTTCAATTGGACATGACCAAACAGGAGCTCGAGGAACTAAAAGAACCACGGGCTCCTGTTTGGAAACGATACCATACCAACGATGCAACCATTGAGAAGATGCATGATCTTCTTTCCATGAATACCCGTGGATTATTGCTGTATCGAGATGAGCTCATTGGTCTTTTGGATACTTGGGACAAAGAAGGCCATGAGGCTGACAGGTCGTTTTATTTGGAGGCCTGGAACGGGGATGACTCCAAAACCACTGACCGCATAGGACGGGGCACAACTTTTACCAAGAATTTGTGCGTTTCAATCCTGGGTGGCACGCAGCCGGACAAGTTGTTTTCTTACTTCAATCACACCTCGTCCGGGTTTTGTAACGACGGTATGCTACAGCGGTTTCAACTGCTGGTGTATCCCGATGATGCTAAAGCTTGGAGTTTGGTTGACAGAACTCCCAATGCGGCTGCCCAGGCTAAGGCTTTTTCCATTATTAGAAATCTTTCCACAATGAACTTTCGTGAGCAAGGTGCTTTTCAGGAAAATGAGGGGGATACGCCTTATTTTTGCTTTACTGAGACGGCGCAGCACTTCTTCTATGCGTGGCTTTCCGATTTGGAAAAAGACAAGTTAATGGCTGAAGACGAGCCTATTGTGATCGAGCATCTCGCTAAATACCGCAAGCTCTTGCCGTCGTTATCTCTGCTGTTTCACCTGATTTTGGTGGCAGATGGTAAGGCTCGAGGTAATATTGATGTGGGATGCGTGGCAATGGCAGCGGAATGGTGCAAGTTTCAGGAAACCCATGCCAGACGCATATACGACGGAGGTTTGAGTCCAGGCTATGAAGGTGCCAGGACCCTTGCTCGTAAAATCCAAGAGGGTGAATTGAAAGACAATTTTGAGCCCAGAGATGTGTATCGCAAGCAATGGTCTCATCTGCGAAACAAGGAGGAGGTATTAGTGGCCTTTAACATTCTGGTTGACCATAACTGGATTAAAGAAAGCCAGGTAGCAGATCAGGGTAAAACCAAGTGCGCCTATGAGATCAATCCCAAGGTCAACGTGAGGGCGTCGCGCTAATTTCTGCTGACAGGGTCAAAATTTCAAATTGTGGCCAAAACGGAACTGACAAACTGACAGAACTGACAGAACTGACAAACCATGGATACATCTGTCAGTTTTGTCAGTTCGTACCCCTGCCCTTTTTTCTAAAAAAAATCTCAGGATTTGCTAAAAAAAGAACTGACAAACTGACAGATCTGTATTTCGGTCAACCACTGACTACGTGCCTTCAATTCTATCAATTGAAATACACAAGACCTCTTCATCAACCCACGGAAGTTTGTTGCTTCAGCAGTTGCATTGCATCCCACTTTTGCCAAAGTTCCGACGTATCAACGAATTCTGCACCGCTTTCAAGTTCCTGAAGTTTTATCTGATGAGGTTTTATGTGGATATCAATTCCAGCATAACAGATCCAATCAGGTAGGCTGACCAGCTCTGACTCTTGGAAAAGCTCCGGAATTTTTACGTTTGGTCTGATAAGAAGACGAAGTTCTTGCCGGAACCATAAAGACAGGCTTAGGAAGCGTTCAATTTGGGCTGGAGTATCAATAGTTATGCTGACATTTTCATCATTTACTTCCTCCTCAGCAAGTACACTCTCGCCTCTTCTCATGTACTGCAATGCCATGATGAAATGGCTCGCAGACTTGTATTGCCCGAATGTTTTGCTTAAGTTTTTAGCGCCAGCAAGATATATCTTTTCTTTATCACCTGATTTGAGGGGCTTTTCACCAAGAATCAAGCGTAAGGCCTCCGTAAGGCTGGCACGGCGCTCACGCCATTTCTCGTAGTATGCTTTTGACATCTTGAGCATAGTCCAACCCAGCCGATCCACTATTTTAATGGAATTATCCTTAATACGTTCTTCGAGTTCGTCCTGAATAAGCCAAAGAGGATAGCCGTCTTCGTAAGTGTCCGCAAAATAGGCGGTATCGGGTAAGTTGAAAATAATCTTGATAGCTTCTAGCTTCTCTGTACTTGCCTGCTCCTTTTGAGCTTTATGATAATACGCCATACTCATTGATAGGATGGCTTTTTGTTGAAAATGCTCACAACGACAGTTCTCTTTGCAGCGACATTCCGTTGAAAACAGCAAATATGCTTGAACATGATGAAAGACATCCTGGATGACAACATCGTGATGTTGCCGTAAAAACTCAGGCGAAAAACGATTGTATAACTCACGATAGATCATCAGAACCTCCCATTCTCAACGTTACTAGCGTCACTAAATATGCTTTAAGACTCTATGGCTAAGACAATGCAATACTGGCAGTTAGCGACTTAGATTCAACATCGACTTCCTCAGCCTTAATGCTTTCGAAAAAATGCTGGAACTGCTCTGGCGTGGGTAATGCTCCTTCCATGCCTTTGGGCAGATCGTTTAATGTGGTTCGATATTTTGAAACACCCATAGGCTGCTGTTTTTCCGATAAAGAATACTCAACCACAACTTCATTGGCAGACTGACATAGAACCAGCCCTATGGTAGGATTGTCATCAGGAAGCTTGACTTGCCTGTCTATGGCAGTAAGGTAAAAACTCAACTTACCTGCGTATTCAGGAAGAAATTTTCCCGTTTTTAGCTCTAAAACTATGTAGCAACGCAATCGGGCATGATAAAAGAGCACATCCACATAAAATTCATCACCACCCACGACAAGCTTATATTGCGTCCCAATGAAAGCAAAGCCGGTTCCTAACTCTAACAAAAAATCCCTTATGTGATTGATTAATGATTTTTCGATTTGGCGCTCGTGAACCTCAGATTCCAAACCTAAAAATTCAAAGTTATAATCGCTTTTAAATATTTCTTGAACAAGATCCGAGGTTTCCGGCGGCAGAGTATGCTTAAAATTAGTGAGAGCGTTACCCTGCCTTTCATGAAGATTGCTCTCAATTTGCATCGTCAGCACGTTTCTGGACCAACCATTTTCAATAGTCTTTTGTATGTACCACTCGCGAATTTGGTCATTCTTAATTTTCGTCATAATTACAATATTGTGACCCCAGGGAATTTCTCTAACAGCTTGTTGGAGAATTTGGTGACCCCTATATTCCTGGGCAAACTGCCGCATAAACCATAGGTTCTGTGTAGAAAATCCCTTCATATCAGGAAATTCATGTTTGAGGTCCAGTGAAAACTGCTCGATAACCTTACTGCCCCATCCAAGCCTTTCTTGACGTTCAAGAATAGTTAAGCCAATACGCCAATAAAGTGCAATGAGTTCCTTATTGACTGCAAGATGGGCACGCAATCGTGCATTTTTAATTTCGTTCTTAAGAGCCGCAAGCGCCTCAAAATAGTCTTTGTTGTTTGTAAGACTTGTCATCACAGCCCCCAGACTGATTATGTGGTTTTATTTTATGGTTAATAAGATTACCCAATTTTCATCTGGATTTACAACTGTTTATTAAGAATTTCATCAATCACCCTCATTTGTTATTGAGGCCCTGTCATCGAGATCATCCTGTGGAAAGGCTTCTCTATAAATGGCCTCATTTGCTAGTGTTATAAATTCTCTTACAGGATCAATATCAATCCTTTCATAAACCCTCGTCGCTTCAACACTTTTATGCGCCAACGTTTTACCTATGATCGCGGTAGTCGCTCCGACAGCTCCCATCCAACTTCCTAAAGTACGGCGAAGATCATGAATTCGCAGATCTTCTATACCTGCACGCTTCAAAACCCTACCCCAAGTTTTTTTTGGGTCGGCCAGATGACCATTGACTCCATTCCCAGGAAATACATAGGTGCTAGTCGCACCCCTTTTCCTTTCTTTTAAAATCGCGATTGCAGGTGGCGTAAGGGGAATGATGTGAGATTCACCATTTTTTGTTTCTTTTATGTGCCACTCGCAAATGGCAAAGTTAACTTCATCCCACTGCATTTCCAGGACATTGGTTTTACGCGCGCCAGTTAAAAGAGCCATGAGTATGAAATCACGAGCAGCCTCGTTGGTTTCCTCCGCGAGCGACTTGAAAAATCGCGGCATCTCATCTTTGCGCAAAAACCTCTGCCGGCTTTTTTCCTTGAACTTCTTGATACCTAAGGTTGGATTTGTTCCATTCCATCCCCATTCGATGGCTTTATTGAAAATGGCTCGGACACGTTCTAAAAGACGGTTAGCCTGATAGAATCCGCTTTCATCTCCGATTTTTTCATGAAGCTCCTGCATTTCGATTTTTGTTATTTGAGATGCCTTTCGGTGAAAATATGGCGTCATAAATCGGTTGACCTCCCGTTCATCGTAAATCCAGCTTTTTTTGAATTTCTTGCTATACCGCTCCATAAACTCATGAAACATGGCACCAAAGGTAATTTCCTGTTTGAGCTTTTTCTTTTCCTCACCAGGATCAATACCATTGGCCACATCTGCCTTTGCCGAAAGAGCCTTCCTTCGAGCGCCTTCAATGGATAGCTCCGGAAAACGCCCCAGGTGGATTCTTTCGTCCCTGCCATTAATCCTCTTGCGCACAAAAAACGTAATGACGCCATTGGAGGTTATATAAGCAGCCAACCCCTTTTCATGGGTATCATGAAATGTGGTTTTTCCCTTCTCAGGTGGCTTACAACTCGTCAGAAATTGTTTCGTAAAATTGACCTTCATTTTCATCTCCTGGTGCCGCGCTGGTGCCGCACTGGTGCCGCAAAATAGGTGTATTTCCATAAAATATGGTCAAACACTATGTAAGTGAATATGCCTTGAAAGCCTTGCTATGTAAAGGATTATCTACGTTTATAAATTTTGGTAAAACCCTAATTCCAATGGCTCATAACCTGAAGGTCGTAGGTTCAAATCCTGCCCCCGCAACCAACTTAGAAAACAGAATGTCCCTTCATATATTTATCGCATCTATGGTAATGTTTTTTTTATCTTCTTCTTTACAAGCAGAAGAAAATAAAACCGATATCATAAAAGAAATAGAATTATGCGAAAAAGAATGCATAGATAACAACATGTCCACCGCTGGTATGAATAACTGTCTGGGAAATTCTGCCGATCAATATAAGAAACATATGAACATCACCTACAATAAGCTGCTGAAAGTTTTAAAAGGCGATGCCAAAGAAAGTTTAATAAAATCCCAGGCTGCATGGGAAAACTTCTTCAAGAATCAATCGAAATTCATAGGAAATTTTTATCCCCTTCAAGGCACGATGTATTCTACAGTGCGAATTAATGATCATAGCCTGTTATACAAAGAGAGACTTGAGACCTTGCTATATAACCTCCGTTTTTATGAATCCCATAAAGATTGATTGCACATGGATATTTTTAGCGTTATCTAATTCACCCCCCATCCGCGCCCCTGCTTTTCACGACTTCGACGCCAAAAAAATGCACCCTCTATAGCTACGAAAAAAAATCCAAAAAAATAGCACCTGAATTAGGCACTTGCGAAGAATACCTTAAGGACAAAGAGGCCAGATAAACTGACATGAATTCCAGGTCAATACCAAGTCCATAATTAAGTATACAGATAGAGGTTCTCTTAAATCTCCTCAACCATTGTTTGCCATACCTGCCCGGATAAGGTTTATCCGTTATTTTCCGGAATTGGTATAACTTGTCAACATTGTTATTGGAAAACTGTATCACTGACATAGGGTGAGGAATAGATACAGGCAAAAGAACTGCCCACCGGGGAACACCCGAGTGGGCTGATCTGTTAATTTACTATAATTACGAAACCATTAAGGAATCTTGATAACAGCTATCTCTTTATCTAAGTCCATCATGCGGATTGTTAATCCGTGGCTATCTTTGAATATATTCATCAAATATTCCTTGTTGGTCTTGTTGTCTTGAGGATCAGCAAAGGAATAAAAAAAATTCAGATCCAGGCTTTTTAGATTTCTCGCCTGAGCCGTAGATGCTGCCAATTCCTTCCACATATTCTGAGACATATACCCGAGCTTACCCGTAACGACAATTTTATCAACCTTATCCCCTTTGATCAGATCTTTGAGCAAAGGATTCAGCCCTGTATTTTCCTTCAGCCCCTCATATCCCGCAACAGCACCGAAGTCCAGTTCGTTATCTAAAGACAGAGTTTTGCCATTATCTAAGAACTTGGCTGCTCTTGGCAATTTAATCTGTTCCTCAAGAACTCCAGCTGGACCTACCGACTGTTTTTTACCCACTTCCTCTTTCTCATGCTTAGGCATGCTTGCAAGAGCAGCAGATGAATTCAGGAGGACACCTGATAAAAGTAAACTTAGCATATATGATTTTTTCATTTTACAAACCCTTCATTAATCCAGTTAACATTTCATTCCTATACTATTTAAGTATAAGCTAGATAAGCTATGCATTACAACAAGATTTACCTTTTATCAATATGTTAGATATATTTTGGAAACCAATTCAAAGCACAAGCCTATAATTCCCCCTCTGTCTAGACCATTTTCCTATAAGATTACTTGATATAGGTGATGTCTGTAACCAAAACCTGATTGACTAAAGATATCCTCAGTGCACGACATAAGCTGACTCATGCTAAATGATGGTAAATTGATAAACTCAATTCTCGAACATCCACCTGTGCAGCTATGACAAACGATGGTTGAGGATATTTAAGACAGCGTCTATCTGTATACTTAATTATAGGATCTGGTATAACTCATAGGCTTTTGGCACAAAAGTAATCGGAATTATTTTTTGGAGCAAATGACAAGCATATTTTCTGAAACCAAGGAGCAGCCTTGATCTCCGCTCACGCCAGTCCCAATAGCACCAGTTTGAGGGATTGGTCAGGAAATATTTTCTAACGGCGAAATTTAGTCTTCTCGCGCCAACAAAATATGTTATTGTGCTAAAAAAAGATGGAGGTTCTCATGAAAATAAGATTTCTATTCGCGCTCTTAACATCCCTCATGCCTCCCAAAGCCTTGGCGTCGGACTTTACCTTGGGAGATGTGTTGAATGCTGCCCCCATCCTGAGTAGCTTCGAGTCGAGCAAACTTCCTCTATTAGCGGGCGAGACATTTAAACTTCTTGATACCCAATATACCGTCAGATTTGTATTGTATGAAAATCAAAACAAAGTAACCCTAGCAGAAGCCCTTAAAGCAGAAGGATTGCTAGACACCCCGTTTGGGGATTTGAGCAAAACACCGCAGAAAATAGAGAATGCCATTTATATTTCAGCCAACGAAACATTAAAAGCTCGTGGCCTTAACTATGTTCTCTCGTTAAATACCGACACAGGAATGCCTGCAGCTATCCCCACGCCAAGACAGATTTTCTTGGCCTGTGAAACATTGAGAGACAGACAACCAAAATCGGGACCCAATCCGCCAAAACCTCTACCAACATTCCAAATGAACGGCAAAAATTACGCGATTCGTTTCTTTAGATTCTATCATCCAGAACAAAATGCGAATAAAATCACTTTCTCCCAATATATTAAACATGAAGATGAAACCATGAAGGGCTCTAATTTAGCCGGAACGAATGCCGTAAAAGACGAAAAGCGCAGTGGATATTATGAATTTAAAGAGCCAGCAAACGATAAAGGAGTAGACTTCGCGCTCTCCATTGAGGAAGTGCAGGCTAAGTAATGGCTTTTGTTTGCAGAGCAAGGAAACAGCTAACCTACTCAAGCCAAACCAGAAAAGAGATTGAAAAAAACATTTTATCTGCTGATTAAGGCGTTAAATGCCCATCTCCGCTGATACAATCTGCATCAAATCAGAAAATTCTGGATGAGCATGCAAATAGCTGGACGTCATAATCCTCTACTCGTCCGTTCTTATAGCTTTTTTCGCTTCTTGTTGTGCTTTGTAAGCAAGAAGCTTGAGCTGATTGCGGGCGCTTAGTATTTGTTTCTTCATGTATTCCGGGACGTATCCTTTGTCCCATGAGGGCAGAACCAAAGAACCACCTGCATGGATGAAGACAGTTATGACTTCGCCATCCTTCATCAAATGGGTGGAGTTGAAATCAAAAGTCTGAGATGGCACATGCACATTGATCTGATCTGGGAGCGTCAAGACTTCATGGATACCCCGGCCTGAGCGGTACTCACACCCCATCGCATGGAAGTATATTTTAAGCTGCTCACGGGTCACTTGCCAAGTTCCGCTCTCGATAGCTTCATCAACCTTCTTGGCGGCGCTCTTAAGATTATAGGCGTCCGCCAAGGATATGTCAGGAATGACGTCTTCAGCCACCTCAGGCGTAGCTAGTCTAGCAGGGATTTCCACCATCTGGGGTTTGCTATCTGTTTCGTCTTTCTTGCTCTCACGCTCAGCTGCTTTAGCTTCGTGACGCGCCGTTTGTTCAGCCTTCAATTGCTCCAGGGTTTTAAAATCCTGGCTAGGCACAAATACATCCTCTTCTTTTCCCTTATCCTCATCAATAACGCTTACCGTTGGCACTTGCGCCCTTGACGTCGATTCCTGACGATTGACTAGCTCTGATTCTTTTGCTGCCTGCGCCTCTCTAATAGCCTCGACGGTAGCCTGTCTTGCCGCGGCCTTCTTTTTCTTCTTAGCTGACGCCTTAGCTTGCTGCTGTTGCATTTGCAACTGCTCAAGAGCTAACCAAGGCTTATTCTCACCCTTAAGAAGTTTATTATAAGCATAAAAAATGTTCGTTATGCTGGCTACGGCCCCATCTTTTCGCCGTTGGATATCCATGATGATCTCGAGTCGTTTAATTGCACCGTCGACATCTCCCGTGTTCGTTAAAATTACAGTAAGAAGCGGAATCGTCATGCAAAACGGCTTGCCATCCAGAGATTCGTTCAAGAATTCATAGGCAGCAGATAAATTAGCATCGCCCCTAGTATATATGGAAAGACGCTTCTCAAGCTTCTCCAACTTTTCACGGATTGGAACTACAGACTGGGAACTTGTTCTTAGGCAATCACCAATCAATCCAAAATAGGCAGCCCTTATGGCAGGCTTTTGCAAGTCGGGATCTGTTAGAGTATCCATATCATAGTACGATTCCAACTCATTTATGACACTAGAGCTCCCATCTAAACGATTATTGACTACGTTCTTTTTTATAACTTTCTTTGTACGAGGACCTAATTTCTTATAGCTGGCAGTTTTTTTGGGAGTCTTTTGAGTGCCAAGTCCATCTATTTCTTTCTGGATCATACATGCCTTACTCGCGTCGAGCCGATGAAGAATTTCCTTGTTGTACTTCTTGATCTCCGCCAAAAATGCGGGTTTAATATTAGGTTTAGAAGCATTAACGGCCAGCAAGCCTTTTTTCAATACCTCAAAAATAGACTTTACAAATTCCTGTAGTCCCTCTGTATATTCGGGAAGTCCTCTTGCCGTTGCCCTGTATAATTTATGCCCGCGTTCTAGCGCCAGAATAGCCATACAAAAAAACTCCAAACCAGGTTTTGCCGCCTCTGCATTCGCTACCTCCAAAATCATATCCGGAAATAATTGGCTATAGATAATTCCTAGATCCCCACATACTTGCGCCGAATTCAGTTGCGCTGAATAGACCAAGTTCACGTCACTATTATCGGACTTGACATGCTCGTGGACCCATTCCAAATAACCTTCTAGATATTGCCTCGAATTATTCGTATATATCTCAACAAATTCAGGATTATTTCTGCACTTACCTGCCATTTTGAAACTTGCCATGCCAACGTAGCGGCGATGAAGATAGAGCAGTTCTTCTTGAATTCTAATTGGTGCCGTATTGAAGGATGGGATCAACTCAGGCGAAATTGTCTCGTTAATTATCCTCTCAAATTGTCCTTGGTCATATAGATCAGGTAAGAGGCTATATTGATCCTTGATCTTCTTATCCATTTGGAAAACCAAGGATTCAACTTCAGCTAAGGCTGGATTTGATGCAAACGATGTCGTTGTCGAGAGCATTGAAAAAATCAAGAAAAGGAGACCAAGCTTATGCATATTATTCCTTTGTAATATCTTTTGAAAACACATAAACCTCTAACACGGTGACGTAAATTCGTCAATTTATTCATATGATTTTGTCCAGAGCTGCCCCTCCTACCAACATGCTTGACAACAATATTATTTTACAAGTTTTCTTCACACCTTTACTCCTTTTATCGTTATTGACCACCTCGGTCATATTCATGTTGATTAAAAGGGATCAGGAAGAGTGAAAAAACGTTAATTATGGACATTTTTTGATGTTATCTAATCCCAGCTCAGACTCCAGACCTCCAATCCATAGCAACATCTCTTGAAGTTCTTCGTTCATTTGCTCATATGATTCATAACAGTATCGCCACAAGTTGTAGTCTTCAGGCTTTAAATCCGTTATTTTCTCCAGAAAATATTTCGCAAATTCCTCCGTGTAGGACAACCTACCAAGCTCACCACCTTCTCGAACTAACCACGTCTTAATTTTTTGTTGCTCTTCGGTAAAAGAATCAGGATCAATTAAAGCGCACCCTATTTGCACGACTCTTTTCTTGTAATCTGCGATTCTACGCAAAATCTCTTGGATCAAAGGCTGCATGAGCGCAACTCTTAGGTTATGTAAATCAGAGCACTCATCAAAAATTTCCAATGTTGAAAAACGCTCAAAGCGTTCTTTTATCTTTCTATCCCCATTTGCTGAGTGTACGACCAGCAAAGCTTTTGCAACATCGGCGATCTTGGGTTTTCCATCTTGCGGAATTAATTTCTCATATTCCTGCTTTTCGAATAATTCAACCAAACGATAACAAGCCCATTGACATGGGTATGAATCTGTTCTGGTATCTGGCGCAAAAGCAACCTCTAACATCGGAGAAAGATGTGCGAGCATATCAGGAACCGTCCATTTCCGCGTTGGGGAGAGAGGCGGAAAAAACAACACGTTCCCGCCTGAATCAACATTTGGACCAAGACCTAAAATCGGCAAGAATCGCATCCATAAGGAAGGATCACTAGAATCAATCCTAAATTGTTGGGATACAAGTCGATAGTTAAGAAAATCCTTGAATCCATAAGATGTTTGTGGCAATAGGCTGAGCACAATTTTTCTAACAGGTTTAAACTCGAGGGCCTCGTAATTGGAAGCTTTCACAAAAGTGCTCTGCAAAAACAATATCGTAAAAAGATAGACGGGAAAATATCTCATATAGACGCTCATAACCATGCCCTACTCTTTAAATTAACACCACGCCACGGATTTTGTCGCATAGAATAGCAGAAAATTAAAGTCTTTTTAAACGAGCCTTAAAATTCAATATAGCAGGCCCTCTTTGTCTTTTCAGCATTTTTATTATCAAGACTTATTCACAGAACTGTCACGAACAATACCATCAGACTTAAGACTTTCCCCACCAGGAGAACAGGCGGGGCATATGTTTGGACACGACGCCTGTAAAATTGGGCACACGTTTTTGGACAAAGGCGTGGGCGCCTTCTAGTGCGTCTGGGTGTTGGAGTCTATCGACGAAGCATGATGTTTCCAAAGCCGTCGCCTCACTTAAATCCGCCGCGCCCGACATCTTCCACAGCAACTGGCGGGAGCAAGCTAGAGAAACCGGCGAGGTTTTTGTGATGAGCTCACGGGCGAGCGCATAGGCTGCAGGTAAAAGATCTTCCGGATGATGCAAGCTATTCACAAGACCAGACGACAAAGCCTCTTCAGGCTCGATAAGTCGGCCCGTCAGCACCCAATCGCTAGCCTTCGTCATACCGACAATCCTGGGTAGAAACCAGGACGATCCGGCTTCTGGCACAAAACCTCTACGGGTAAAAACATAACCGATTTTCGCGGCCTCTGACATCAGACGAAAATCCATCGGCAAGATCAACGTGGCACCAATTCCAGCCGCCGGTCCATTGATTGCAGCAATAATCGGCTTTTGACAATCAAAGATAGATTGAGCCACATGACTTCCGGGGCTTAAACGATTGATTTCGTCTTTATCATAATTCTCACTTAAAAGTCCTTCGAATTTAGATAATTCAAACCCAGCCAATCCATCGGAGATATCTGCGCCAGCGGAAAAATAAGCCCCCTCACCGGTCACCACAATAACGCGTATATCATCGTTTGTATTGACACGCCTGAATATCTCGGCAAATTCCATCATCATGGTAATCGTCATCGAGTTTAATTTTTCAGGACGATTAATCGTTACCGTCAATATACCGTTTTCTTCTTTTTGTAAGATAAACTTGTCCGACACGAAAAACTCCTTATGGATTGATAATTTATGCATGCCCCGATAAGGAGGACAACATGGATGGATCTATACCTAATTTTGTCAAGGCTTTGGATCGTTTGACTTCTATTTCTGTTTTAAAAAGAATATCAACGTCGCCATTAATTTCTAACCAACCGTTGCGTTTGATCTCGTTTTCCAGCTGACCTGGGCTCCACCCCGAATACCCTAGAGCCAGTATGCTATATTTTGGCCCCCGCTGCATGGCCATATCTTTTAAAATATCAACGGTTGCCGTCAAGATAACGTCATCCGTAATGGATACAGACGAGTCATGAATATAATCATTGCTATGCAAGACAAATCCACGCCCCATTTCGATAGGGCCGCCAAAATATACAGGAATATGAGGGATCTTGTTTGCAACCTCAATTTCTAACTGTTCCATCAGGCCTTTAAAGGAAATGGATTCCACCAGTTTATTGACGATGAGCCCCATAGCTCCCGATGCATCATGGCCGCATATATAAAGTATGGTATCCTCAAACCGCGGATCATCCATCCCCGGCATGGCGACCAAAAACTTTCCCGTCAGAAAGTCCTGCTGGTTATTTCCTTTTCCCACAACAGCCCCTTACATTTTTTTCTTATCTCATAGTAACAAAGTCCACCGCCTTCGTATAGTCACCTATTCATGATTCATGGTGAATAATGGAAGTTCCTGCGGTATTTTTCTGCCCTTGGCGTTATTTTCCAGATTCGATAAAACATCCTGAGCCCGATGAAGAACGGATTTGGGAATACCGGCCAATTTTGCCACATACAGGCCATAAGATCTATCCGCAGCCCCCGGAATAACCTGATGGAGGAAAACCACATCACCCTGCCACTCTTTAATTTTCATGGTGTAGCATTTCACATGCTTTAACTGCACCTCTAAATCGGTGAGTTCATGGTAATGGGTTGCAAATAAAGATCTGCACTTGTTTTGATTATGTATATGTTCCACCGTTGCCCACGCAATGGACACACCATCAAACGTTGAGGTTCCACGACCGACTTCATCCAAAATGACCAAAGATCTTTCCGTCGCTTGATTTAAGATAGCGGCAGTTTCAATCATTTCAACCATAAAGGTTGAACGCCCCCTCGCCAAATCATCTGCCGCACCCACACGACTGAACAACCTATCGACCACGCCGATATGGGCTGCATTCGCAGGCACAAAAGATCCCATCTGCGCCAAAATCGTGATTAATGCATTCTGTCGCAAAAATGTACTCTTACCCGCCATATTGGGCCCCGTAATCAACCAAAGCTTTTGCATTTCCTGCAACTGACAATCATTGGCAATAAAGGTCGCGTTTTGCGTTCTCTTTCGCATACTCTCCACAACCGGATGCCGGCCGCCGCTAATGGAAAAAGCAAGGGAATCATCCACCACGGGTTTACAGTAATTTTCTTGACTCGCCAATTCGGCCAAAGCCGATCCCACATCGATTTCTGCCAAAGTTTGCGCTGTCGTTGCAATGTCATCGGCTCGCATCAATATTTCTTGCACTAAATCATTAAACAGCTGAATTTCCAATTGCATGGCTTTTTCTGCCGCGGATTGTAAGTTACGTTCCAATTCGGCTAACTCAGTTGTGGTATAACGGGCATACGTAGAAAGAGATTGACGCGGAATAAAACCAGATCCCATTTTATCCGCATGGGTGGAGGTCACCTCAATAAAATATCCCAACATGTTGTTGTGCTTGATCTTCAAGCTCGAGACACCCGTTGCTTTTACATATTGCTCCTGCAGGGCCACGATATGATTGCGGCCTTGGTCTCGCAATTCTCTCTTTTCATCTAAATCGCGAAGATAGCCTTGCGCGATGAAATTGCCCTCTCTGGCATACACAGGCAAAGATTCTGCCAGCGCTCGTTGTAGTCTTTCGACGATATCACTATGAAAACCAAGTTTGACCATATACTCCTGAAGATCTGGCGTTAAAGGTTTATCCCCATAGGCACTTAAGACTCTTCGCATCGTAATGGTTTGCGCTAAACCGTCCCGAATTGCCGCTAAATCCCGCGGGCCACCCCGGTTTAAAGCTAATCGCGATAAAGATCTTTCTAAATCCGGACAGTCTTTCAGCATACGGCGAATTTCCTGGCGCAGCACCTGGTCTTGCGCAAAGAACTCTACCGTATCTAAACGGCGATTGATCACGGCAGGAATAGCTGATGGCATCGCCAAACGCCTTGCCAGCAAGCGTGCACCACTATGGGTCACACATCGATTGATTGTGGTCAGCAGACTTCCCGTTCGCTCGCCCTGCAATGTGGTCATAATTTCCAGGTTACGCTGCGTTGCCGCATCAATCTCCAATAAATGCCCGGGCGTCATTTTGTGAGGAGGATTTAATCTCGGCATTCCACCTTTTTGTGTTAACTGCACATAATCGATCAAAGCGGCTGCCGCTGTGATGTCCCCAGTGCTAAAATTACCAAATCCATCTAAGGCCTCCACATGGAAGATTTCTTTCAAACGCATGGCTGCATTTTTCGGATCAAAACGACTTTGAGGTAGAGGCCTTAAAACCATCTTCCATTCTTCAAAGGTCTCAAATAAGTTTTGTACTTGCAGCAATTCCTCGGACAAGACAATCTCACTGGGCCGCAAACGCATTAAAGCCGCAGCAAGACCCCGCACATTGACGCTTTCCACAAAAAAATCACCCGTCGACATATCTACGGCCGCTATAGATAGCAGCATACTCTTGACGGTTTTTTGCCCGCGGTCCTCACAAATTACCGCCAGAAAGTTATTTTGCGTGGCGTCCAGAAGATTTTCCTCCGTTAGGGTTCCCGCCGTAACCACACGGACGACATCTCGCTTCACGACGGATTTAGCGCCCCGCAGTTTAGCCTCCTGCGGTGATTCCATTTGTTCGCAAATAGCCACACGAAAACCGGCTTTAATAAGGCGCGCCATATAGCCTTCCCCCGCATGGATCGGCACCCCACACATAGGGATGTCCTGCCCCTCGGCTTTACCCCGCCGGGTTAAGGTAATCCCAAGAACCGCCGAGGCCTGCACCGCATCCTCAAAAAACAATTCATAAAAATCACCCATCCGATAAAACAACAAGCAATCGGGGTACTCTTGTTTAATCTGGTGGTATTGTTGCATCATAGGCGTTAAAACCATCTCTGGTTCCATAGGTTTTTCCTCGACAGCGGCAATCTCTTGTGGTTTCATCCGTATACCTTTAAAACAACATTTTCATTAGAATAGGTGCTATAGATCATGCACAACTTTTTACGCCTGACAAGTGCTGTTTTTATTTTTTTTATGACATCTTCCTGTTTACATGCAGAAAAAGCCATTCGCATTGTGGGGTCTACGGCTGTTTATACGTTTGTAACGATGGTTGCAGAACGTTTAGGCCAAACTTCGTCCCATAAAACCCCTATCGTAGAAGCCACTGGCACAGGTGGAGGCATTAAGATTTTTTGTGGGGGCCTGGGCAAAAGCTATCCCGACATCGTCAGCACATCACGGCCGTTTACATCGGAAGAAAGAAAATATTGTCAAGCCAATGGCACCGGCGACATTATTGAATTAAAAATAGGATACGACGGCATCGTCATTGGGGGCTCGGTGAAGAAAAAGTCTCTGGCGCTTACACGAAAAGATCTATCCAGAGCCTTATCCGAATACGTCAATATAGACGGCATACGCACCAAAAATCCATATAATTCCTGGAAAGAAGTCAACGCAAGTCTACCCAATCAGCCCATATTGGTATTAGGCCCCACCTCCACGCTGGCCACCCGAGAGGTATTTGAAGAAAAAGTTATCTATGAAGGCTGTTTACTGGAAAATGAAGATTGCGAAACCACTATCCGGGAAGATGGTAAATTCATAGAAGTGGCAGAACATGAAAATGTAGTCATCCAAAAACTAGGGCTAAAACCAACCGCTATAGGCTTTGTGAGTTACAGTTATTACTCCCAAAACCCCGGCAAACTCAAACCCATCCCCATTGACGGCATCCTACCAAGCCCGGCAAGCATTGCCAACAATACTTATCCCCTGTCACGCCCCTTATTTTTATATGTAAAAAAAGAATCTCTCGACACATCAAAAGCTATTCAGGATTTTTTGGCTGAATTCTTCAGTGAACAAGCTTCGGGGGTTCATGGGTATTTGATAAGCAAAGGCCTTATCCCTTTAAATCAAAAGGACAAGGCTTTTGTAAAATTACCTACCCGCTAAAAGCACATAGACTTTAGCGATAAAGGCCACAACGATAACGGTAAAGAATAGCCTCACGCTTAAAATTATCGTGATCAATAAGGTTTTATCCCAGAGCGACATGGCATGCAGAGACTGTAAATCACTTGCAGAAAACGTAATCCCCAGCAGAACCATAACTTTTAGCAACACAAAGATCATAATGTAACTGAACACCATAAAACCGAGCATTAAAGCCAGGCCATGCCCCTTCGTCATCTTAAAGGATCGACGAAATCCACCATCCCTATCCAAGGCATCTTCCACAAGGACAAATATCCCCCTGGAAAACATATAGAACCCGTATAAAGCACCCAGGACAAGTAAAGATCCAAAAAGCAGCATAGACATACTCATATTCCCCATACAGCTCATAGTCTCTGTACATCCCGGAGGAATAAACATCACATGTAAAACAACCATTGTCACCAACAACGGTAAAAAGAGTATGGCAAACAACAAGGCTATCGACATCACGAGTTTTAATTCACGCCCAGAAAAAAGGTGCTTCAAAACAAAAGCATCCATTTTTTCACTCACCACCACGTGCCGGATAATGGAGACAATCAACGGTGCCAAGACAAGAACCAGTAAAAACAATAAACCTAAATTGATTAAAATCGCCATATGCGAATCCCCAAAGGACCCTGCAATCATCGCGTCTAGATTAAAGTGAATTGCCGTCAATCCAACAATAACAAACATAGCTAACGTCATAATAAAAGGTACAACAAGGCCTATAAAATTTTTCAGGGGATAGAAAACAGACTCCACCATTGCCTTTAACATTTTACCTATAAACATGTGCTATCCTCATGCAACACTCTACACATGTGTATTATGGCAAGAAATTAGTTAATTTTACGTTAAGGCAAAAAACTTATGATAAAAGAGGGGCTGACATTCTGCACCCCATTTCTGTCATACCTGCGAAGGCACACTGCTGTCCGGAAGTTTTTCAAACAAATATAAACATCATCAATCATAATATTGAAACGATTTAAATCATATGATTTTATAAAAAATAAATATAACTAACTTTCTTAAATCATACATTTCAATAAATAAATTTTTATTTAAATAAAAACACGAATTAATTGTTGTAATAATGCAATAGTTCCCATATTTATCAATACAATAACTATATATATGCTGACAATTCTCCTTATATATTCTAAGTTTTATTTGCAAACCAACAAAGACAAACAAGGAGAATTGTCGTGTTTTATTCTAATTCATTCGCTGACTTAATGAAACTGTTAGATCAAAAAATTTTAAACTCAGCCATTAAAGCAAATAACTCCGACAAAGGCAGTCAGAAGCTGAATACTAAAACTCACCTAATGGCGAAGATATTTGTACAAATAACGAATCCACATGGCTTGAGAGAAATGGAACTTCAATTGGATCCCATGCAAAAAATAATGTGTAAATATGGCATGAACAAAGTAAAAAAAAGCACATTCTCAGATGCAAATAGAAGTAGGGACAGCAAAGTTTTTGCTGACATTGCAAAAAGTCTTATTAACAAAAGCAAGGCTACTTATGGAGATCTTATAAACTGCGTATCTCTTCTTGACTCCTCCACTATTACCATAAAAGGTCGAGGGACAGAATGGACAGAAGACACAAGAATAAGGACAGGTCAGGGGCTCAAGTTACATGTTGAGTATTTGTCATGCGAAGATATAATTAACAGTATAAAAATTAGTCCAACTAACATTAATGATGTAACAGCAGCAGCTGACTTGAAAATTCAAGAAGGATGGACTTACGTTTACGACAAAGGATATAATGATTACAATTGGTGGCATAAAATTCACACACAAGGGGCATTCTTTGTTACTAGAATAAAGAAGAATTCTAAAACAAAAGTAACAGGAACGCGAGAAGTAGATAAAGACTCCAACCCCTATATAGTATCAGATAGCTATGTGTTGCTTTCCAACAAGAATCCGCGAGGAGGAAAAATAAATAAACTAGCCGATACCACACTTAGGTTGATCGTTGCTATTAACCCAGAAGACAATAAAGAATATTCTTTTATAACCAATAACTTAAGTGAAAGTTCCAGCGCAATAGCTACGTACTATAAAACTAGATGGCAAATAGAGCTACTATTTAAATGGCTCAAGCAGATTTTGAAAATCAAGAAATTCCTATGTCAAAATGAGAATGGAATCAAATCGCAGATTTATGCAGCAATAATAACTTACATTTTAATTGGAATTTACAAGAGGTTGAGTGGAGAAAGCGGAAGTAGAACCCTAGATGTATTATCAAAAATAAAAATATGTCTGTTTTACGGTGTACATAAATATACATCTGGATATTACCGCAAAAAGCCTAACGACATAAAGACCGCTAATTTATGCTTGGATTTATAATGATGAAAAACTTCCGGACACTAGTGTGCGAAGGCAGGTATGACAAGCGGGAGGCTGAATTAATATATTTAAAGTGCTACATTCATTATGAGTCATACTCATAGAAAATAGGTCTTCCAGCCATACACAAATCTTATGGCGTACGACTGAACCTTAAATATAGCCATATAGATAGAGCCTTTTACAGTCGTCGGGTTTTCAGAATACCGCACACTAGCGCCAATCACAGAATTGCCAAAGTTTTGGTGAACAATTCGAGGATTTTCAACCCCTGTAAACCGCAAGCCAAATTCCCAAGGTCTGGCAAAATAATGATCAATCGGTAGGTTAATCGGGAATGCTTTTTCTAGCAATTTCTGAGCAGCCCGTCGATTCAATAGATAACAGCCCGCATGCGTTATTTCCGTTGTATACGTCACCAGGACCTGTCCATCGGCGAGCTCTTTTAGTGTCAACGGTGTACCCTTATGAGAAATTTCAAAACTATTTAAATCCCACAATTCAGGAATCGCCATCAATTGATTGACCACCTTTTTTAATTGGGCGGGATCAAACTGCACATCATCCTCAAAAATCAACGCGAAAGCATACCCTGAATCTAAAAATGCCCGCCATGTCTTGATATGACTTAAACAACAACCCACCATACCCTTTTTGGGATAGTGATTCATATATGACTTATAGGCCTCCATATCCACATGGGCGTTGAGCTCCTCTTCAGAAAGAAGGCTACCGTCTACACCCGGCACTCTCTCTACGGGGATGCCTAACTGCTGGATACGAGGCAAAACGAAATCTAGACGGTCTTTCGATCTATCTAAATTAATGACATAGGCACCAATCCCCGCATAAGAAGCTTGTGAATTCTGAAAGGCTATAGACTGCGCAGGGCTTGCCACATAGTAACCAACCGGATAAGCAAATACCGCTAAAATCAGCACAAAAAATGCATAAGCCACGTAACGAATCATCAGTCCTGCCCCCATATTCATTCAATTTAGTTAAATCAGATTTTACTCAAAGTCAATCAGGCTTCCCTTCAATCACACGATAAGTGCTTTGGGACACCCGCTCTACTCGCCCTGCTCCCATTAAATATTTAAGTAAAGGGTTAAAATCAGCCGCTAAGCCAAATTTTTTAGATCTCGTAATGTCGATCGTCCTTATATCACCCGCTTGTAATTCTAGCCATTTAAGTAAGGCTTTGGATTCTGATTTATCGATATCTTCATAAGAATCTGGCATAAAATTTGAGTTGGCGAACTTTATTTGCTGCTCTAGCAAGTATTCCCTTTGCGTGGCTGCGTCAACCTCGGTTTTAACCTCATCCTCATCTTTCATCATTATTTCTTTACACAAAACCCCCACCCTTAAAGTCTTCGAATGTTTTGCATGCTTGAACACGTAGTAATTGGTTAATTTTTCGTGACCACACATTTCGCATGAATTCTGCTTACTCTCATCCCTCTCTTCAGAGACCATCTCCCAACCAAAGTGTGGCATGGCTAGCTGTTTATGATGCTTTTCCCACTTTGCTTGAATAGTATATGGGTATGGTGACAAGTAAAAGCAGGATAGGTCCCAATTCACATCCGTTAAATAACCAATACAGCCCTCCAAAACCCAACGTTTACGACCTATCTCCTTAACAAAAGCGCATAAAATACCTTTTTTCTTATCTTCTTCAGAAACAGAGTTGTATAAATATGCATTTTTGCGATACATCTGCCCCAACCACTTTGTCAGCCACAACCCTTCAGGTGTATTCGTCCAACGTTCTCTTGTCTGAGCATTACGTGGAAATGTATTCGCCGCCTTTGCCACAATAAGATTCCATGCATTGAGCCTAACCTGGGATTCCATTTCTGGGTTTACAGAAAAAACGTCCATTGCGTAAGCATCGTAGCTATGCGTGTAGGGGTTAGACGCTGCGATCCGAAAAGAGACACTTTTCCCCACACTCAAAAAATCTTCTTTCTGCGAATCAAAGTGTTTTGCACATTGGTCACAGACCTCCCACCAACTATAGGCATCAATACGCATTTGGTTTGATAAAGCGCCATTTTTTTGGAATACATACTTGGCAAAAAGGGAGAAATACAATTCGGAGTGTAAAGCCTCTGGGGTATTTTCATAGCTATCTAGAACTTGCTGAGCCCGCGGATCTACAATATGTTTGCGCACCCAATTCCAGCGAATTATTTTTACTTTTTGCTGGAATAAAATTTCATAAACCCGGGCGACACATTTTTCCCAAGGCGTACCCGTACCGCCGCTCGCAAAAACGCAGATCTGCTCTTTCTTTGTCAGAAAATAAGCGCCCTTACTTTCCTCTTCTGAATCCTGCAGCTGAACATAAGATGGCACAAATACATTAACGTTTTCATCTTCCCTTTGTCCCCATACATTCGCAAGAAACTTTATGCGCAGACCTATAAGTATAGCCTCTTCCATGGATTTTGGAGCTGCCTGTTGAAAGAGAACTGGATTTTTTTTGTGTTTGTGTACGTGGGTCGCAGCAGGAGTCCTTCCTGGACTTACCGGACTATGCACCATATCCATCACTGTTTTTCTGACGGGCGACTGAGGGGTTTGCGGCAAGCTCTGCGCTTGTCTCTTAGCGAAATATTCCTGCTCAGTGGCCTCAAGAGCTCTAAGAAATTCTGAATCATCTTTACTAGGTTCATACTCAGGCTTCACCTCTATATGCCCATCATAACCATTCACCGCCATGTGAGTATTGAACGCCTGGAGAAATTCAGGGGAATCATAATCGTCAGATTCATCGGCGATTTTGGTTTTTTTGAAATCCGGCTCTCCCGCATCCCCTGATGAAGCGTAAGTCGCTGAAACCAGTCCCCAGAACAAAAAACCTATTATCGCGTAAATAAACCGTAACTGAACCATTTCATACCCCTCTTCATTAATTATTCAACAAACAAAACTATTTAATTACGCTTCATTTTTCAGCGCTCTTCGCATCAATGGCAACAGCAACAGTGCGACACACGCCACCGAGGAGCTTGCATAAAAGATCCATTCAGCTCCAAACTCATGGGACAAAACACCCCCAATGTAATTGGAAAGGAACAAGGATATCGCCACGCTGATATAATAAATACCAAAAGCCGATCCCCGTAGATGAGCCGGAGAGGCATCCGCAATAGAGGCAACAATCAAGCTTTGGTTGATGCCCATCTGCACACCCCAAATAGCCACGCCCAATAAGTATAAAGTTATAGATCCGCTGCTGGCTAAAAGGAAATTCGAGACCACAACCAAGGAAAACCCTAAAGCTAAAAAGCTCACGCGGCCTAATTTATCCGACAGCCAACCAAAGGGAAATGCCGATAAAAAGGCGGCCAAGTTTTGCACCACCATCACCACGGGAATACTACTTTCAGACATTCCCGCTGCACTCTCACCCCGCAACATCATGAAACTACTGCTATAGTTAGACATCATGAAAAAGCTCGCCACGAATACGACAACCCAATAGGATGGCGGCAAATTGAGGATTTCAGACAAGTGAAACGGTTTTAATCTCTCCGTTTTTTTCAACTTAACTTCGCTACGGTCTTTAACAAAAAAGAATAAAATCACAAACGCGACAACCGCAAAGATAAGGGATAAAATAAAAGCAACCTGGTATTGAATGCCAACCCGGTTAAACATATACATCAAGACCAAAGATCCGGCAAAAGAACCAATCAGGCTCAAGGTCTGCCGCAGGCCATAGCTAGCCCCTTTTAAATGCGGTGGTGCCGCATCGCCAACCAAAGCTTCCCGCGGGCTAGCCTGCAAACCATTTCCCACCCGATCAAGAGCCCTCGCCCCCACAATCCAAGCTATATTTTGTGCCATCGGGAAAACAAAACGAGACGCCGCAATCAACGCCAACGCCGCCATCAAAATCGGCTTTCTTTTGTGCAGGAAATCGCTCAAAATACCGGAAAAAATACGCGTGAACCAAGACATCGCCTCCAGAGCGCCCTCGATTACACCTAAGCCTTTAAAAGAAATACCTAATTCCTTCGTCGCGTAAAAAGGAAACACATTAAAAATAATAACAGATGATGCGTTAATCAGCAGCGAAACAAAGCCTATCGCCCAGATGGACATAGGGATTTCTAAAAAGATAGAAGCACGCTTGGCGGGTCGAGTAACTGCCATTTTAACCGTATAACCTTGTTAGCCGTTGAAGAGCCTGTAAGGGCCCCACTGAAGCTTCCTATCCTCTATGATTTTCGGTACTTTTGTCAAACAAATTAAATCTGTTTTTTAAAATTTATGCAATTCATGTCAGGCAACGACCGATAAGGGCCTCACATCCTTAAAATTTATAAAATTTCCCATAAAAAAAACATTGACAATAAAGCCGTCAGGAAATATTTGTTTTTATATATTTAGTTTCAACAATATTATGAGTTATTTAAAATGGTTTCAAATATAAAATTAAAATTGATACTTGCATCTCTACTTACGCTTTATGTTCCTGCCGCATCTGCTAGCGAAGAGTCAGACTATGACTCGTATTCAAACTTACGAAGCAGCTTTGACTTCGATGAAGATGAATTCCTTGACAGCGAGGAAAGACAACCCACAAGAAAACGTAGACCTGTGCGCGATGTATTTCCTCCGGCAAACCTAAAAAAAATAGCGACAAAGCCGCCTCTCGCTTTAAAAATAAAGCTTGTATTGCAGCCTAAAGAGCAGGAAAAAAAATCCTTTTTAGATATTCACACCTATCGTTTCCTTTTTCAAAACCTAATCCCAAAATACTTAAGATTAAACGATCAACTTCGATTGAGGGCTACATGCAAAACCATTAATGGGTATATGGAAGATTTTTATAAAAGCCGATGTCTTTTTGTTGAGCCAATTATAACAAGCCATGACATATCTCTCGTCAAATCAACATGGTTCATAACATACGTTTTACGTACAGAACTGAGCTTTGCTATCCAAATATTTAACTTAAAAGATGTAAATGCAGACCAACAGGATTATAGAGCCCTGCTTTATAAAGGAGAAAGAAAACTATTAAAACACAAGCACCGTACCCCCCTTTTATATAATATCCTCGCCTTTAGCATCGCCTCACATGTCCAAGCTGCAGAATGTTATTTTGATGTCAAAGGATTAAGGGGCAAAAAAAAATTGCATACGAAAGTTGAAACTTCTTTTGCTCAACCTTATCAATTTCAAAAGCAACAAGAAAACATTCAAAACATCGCCAAAGAATATAATTATGAATATAAAGAACCTCAGGACATATCCACCCTATACGAAAGATTCGTCCATACGCTAGAGACTAGGCTTATTCTAATTTTTGAAGCCCCTTTGCTTTGTGGAGATTTTGAATGGCAGAAGTCTACCCCTCTTAAGGAATCTGATGCCGAAATAAAGACAAAATTTAGAATCAAAGAATTACTGCATAATCTATTTTTCTATAAAAAGCATAACCAAGAAACACCTTATCGTAGTTTAGACTACATTATAAGCCTTTGCAGATATCTTGTAAAAGACGATAGCCAAAAGGCAGAGTTCTTAAAAGGCGCCATAGAAAAAACAGAATTTAAGTTTCGATTCAATAAAGCGACCACCAACCCGGACGACATCCTCAAATATAGATACCCAGCCGGACATAATAAGCTGGCTAAACTGAGTGATTTTATTCTGAGCAACCTCAGATAAAAATCTATGCCTCCAACCAACGGTGATTTTCATAAACAATTACCGTTGGTTTTCCTAGCGCAGAAAAGCATTGGCCCTGGCGGTGATTATTTGGTATAGTTTGGCTAAATAATCAGGGAAATGAAGAATGTCTCTCCCCCATAAAGTTTACCAGCCTCATCTTGTTCGATATGCGACTTATGCCTCTGTCAGCGTTGCTGCTTTTTTGATTTTTGTAAAATTTGTTGCATGGAATATAACCGACGCGGTTAGCTTGCAAGCTACTCTTATAGACTCTTTGCTCGATGCAGCTGCCTCAATCATGAATCTATTTGCGGTTAGAAAAGCGCAAAAACCCGCAACGGTTAGCTATCGTTTTGGTCATGGAAAAGCAGAAGCTATTGCGGCTCTTGGCCAATCGGTATTTATTGCCGGATCGGCTGTATGGTTGTTGTATGAAGCCGCCCACCGGTTTATCACCCCACACGCGGTTACAGAAACCTTTGTGGGCATAACTGTTATGTTTATTGCCATGGTGATTACTCTCGCCTTGATTGGGTACCAAAGCTATGTGGTCAGCCAAACGAATTCAGCCGCCATCCGCGCCGATTCCATTCATTATCGCAGCGACTTTCTGATTAACGGCGGTGTTATCGTCTCTTTACTGGCGACCTCCTGGTTTGGATGGACCTGGGTGGATCCCTTAACGGGCAGCATTATTGCCCTCTATATCGTCTATACGGCATGGACGATATCTAAAGAAGCCTTTTCCATATTAATGGACCATGAGCTCTCCGAGGATATCCGTAAAGAAATCATCAAGATTGCTAAATCTCACCCAGAAACCCGCGGCGTACATGAATTGCGCACGCGTTCCTCTGGTTTAAACAACTTTATTCAGTTTCATTTAGAGCTAGACGATCATATGACGCTTATCCGCTCGCACGAGGTTTCTGATGAAATTGAAGCTATGATTTTAAAGGTTTTTCCTAATTCTGAAGTCTTAATTCATCAAGATCCCAAAGGATTTTATGAAGCTCATCGCCGCGGTAAATATGAGAAAGATTAGCCTCCAAAACCTAAGCTGTCATCGCGGTGGCTATCCTATACTGAAAAATATTTGTTTGGACATCGAACCAGGCCAAACTCTGCGGGTGATTGGACCGAATGGCTGTGGCAAATCGACTTTTCTGAAAACCGTTGTCGGCCTGTTAGAAAGCCCCGGCAAAACCATACGCTATGGCGATCAGCGGATACATAACGACGACTTTATTTTTTTAGATCATCTACCTCTGATGAAGAATAATTTGACAACGCAGGAAAACTTAAATTTTTGGTCGGGTATTTATCATAGCTCTGCACTCGATCTTACAAATGCTATGCAGGTTTTTGGTTTACACACGCTCCTGCACACACCATTTCATGCGCTTTCTTGTGGTCAACAAAAACGACTACAACTGGCGCTTATTCTTCTGAAAAAATCGCCCATATGGATTTTAGATGAACCTTTAGCCGGCCTAGATACCCACTACCAGCAACGTTTGGCCACGATGGTTAAAACGCATAATGATCATCAAGGCATTGTCCTTTATGCAAGCCACGATCCTATCCCTGGAATTAGGGATTGCACGATAGAAATTCATCCGTTCCAACCCCAGGTATATACCGATGACCTTGATGATTTTGCTGCGGCATGACATAAGAAATTTGCTCCGGCGACCGGTTCATCTTTACAGCTTAATTGCGTTTGTGACGATTTCCATGCTGCTTTTTCCTCTAGCCCTTGGCCCGGATCCACGGATATTATCTCAAGTGGCAACAGGTCTTTGGTGGGTATTAATTCTATTTTCCAGTCACCTCATAGCCCCTCAAATTTGGCGAGAGGATCTAGAGGACGGCACCTGGCAGCAACTCAGCCTTACAGCCACACCGCCAGAATGGATCATTTTGTCAAAAGCTGTAAGCGTATGGCTCACCACCTTTGGCAGCTTAATTCTCTTCATGCCCTTCCTCGGGCTTACCTTTGGCTTAAGTGGGCAGGCGATGCTCTTGCAAGCACAAACGTTCTTGCTGATAAGCCCAGCGTTAAGTCTTTTAACGCTTAGCGCTGGTTTGATGCGACAAAACAACAATCAAATCCCTGCGCTTTCTACGGTTATACTTTTGCCACTGTATGTTCCACTATTGATATTCAGCTGTCTAGCCTGTCATACAAATGCCAATCACAGCGCGTGGAACGTTTTAATCGGGATCACATTATTGCTATCGGTAAGTCTGCTCTATTTGAATATATTCCTTTTGCGCTGGCAAAGGTGATGGCGGAACATGAGACAAATTTAGAGACCATAACGTTTTTTCAAAGACAGATAAGTTTGCTGATAAATGGGCAGGTATGTTTTACATTTACGATAAATCTCATTGGCAGCAGATTGCCTATAGGTATGTGATGTAAGATTTCTATTTTCCATCATTTCCAACCAAAAATTTTCATCATCAATCAATTTAATGGCGTAGGCTTGCTGTAATGTAGCTCGTGGAGAATTCACTTCAACGCCTTCTTGTAGGCATATTTTTTTCAATACTTTCCAATACAATTCAAACGTATATTCAAAGACCTGGATTGAAGCCTCAACAGCAAAAGGAAACTGGACTCTATCAATTTCCAGAACCATCTGAAACTTTTCTATCACCTCTCCTAGATCTAAAAAAGTATTATACCAAGGAAAGCCAGCCTTCACCCTCTTGAATAAAACAACACGGTTTTTATCTATCTCTAATTTCAAACGATCATCTTGAATTTGATCATATCGAATACAATCTATCTTTAATAAAGTATCGGCATGGTCAACGACCTCTCTAACCCTCAACCAGTCGTCAGCTGTTGCCTCAGGACAAATGACAGCCAGATCTATATCTGAACGTTCTAATTCATCCCCCTTCGCACGGGATCCAAACAACCAAATCTCTTGTATAAAATCTAGAGTTCTCAACTTATAATAAAACTCAAAATGCTTTACGTCGATCATAGAAATGAACACCCCATAAGAGATTGCAACTTGTCCTCAAACATGTGGAGTTGTACTACCTTTTAAAAGATTATGCCATTATCAAAAAAACATTTGCATTTGCAGTGCATAAACAACCATGTTACCTTTCTTAAAAAAAGGGGATATCGCACATGCGCTTGTTTTCAATAATTCTCTTATGCTTAATGGCTCTACCGGCTCAAGGTTCCCATTCCGAAGAAGGGTATTTTGCCTTTCCTGCACAGGGTCAATTGACGGGTGAAATGGTTGCCTATTATCAAGAAAATGGGTTTGTGGTTTTAACCGATTATCTATCCCTATCGGATTGTGACAGATTGCTGCAGTATGGATCGGGTTTAGCTCATGCCTTAAACCCTTCTGCGGCGGACCTTAAGGAACAGTTTGAAAACCGGCCCGTTTATTTAGCGCGCTCAGCCATCGGTCAGATACCTTTTTTCTATCCTGAAGCCTATCGGGATGGCCAACTTATCGTGGCACCAGCCGATGCGGCCTATGTCATGGGTAATAATTCAGCCGTCTGCGATGATGTTTTAAGAGCCCTCACACTGACGAGCATCAATCAAACTATCTGCCAAAGCCTAGGCTATAAAGAGCCGCAAGTGAATCAATCCCAAATGAATCTTAAATCTGCGGTTTATTCACAACCCTTCCTCGCTCATCAAGATCAAATGTTTTCACCAACCTTGAATTTCCCCTTATGTACATTCATGATGCCTTTTTCTACGACAACCCCGCAAAATGGTTGCCTAAAAGTAATTCCAGGAAGCCACAAAAATGGCTCACGCATGGGATTCTTGCGTCAGCCAGATAACTCGTTTGCTTACCTAAATCCTCAAGGGGAGATTATACCCCCGGCCATAGTGACGGAGATTCGGAAAGAATGGCAAGCCCAACTGAGCCGAGATTTGGCTGTCCCAGCAGGATCGCTTATCCTGTTGCATGGTAATACGATCCACGGCAACACCGCCGCGGAGAAAGGCTTTCCCGGCAATTATCGAGTAAACTATAGCTTTAGCCTTACGGAACAAGGGGATCAAAACCCACGATGCTGGAACTATAACCCTGATTATCCGCTAATTAAAAACGCTGAGTAGGCCTAGTCTTCCAATTTCCCTGGGTTTGGGGAGAAGTGTTGCTCCAGCTTTCCTGGAACGTCTTTCCAATCATCCGCATCGGTGGGAGGGGTCTGTTTGATACTGACCTGTGGCCAGAGCTGTGCGTATTTTTGGTTGAACTCTACCCATGATTCCATACCTGGCGCCGTGTCGGCTTGAATGGCACCGGCGGGGCATTCTGGTTCGCACACACCACAATCAATGCATTGCTCAGGATTGATCACAACCATATTTTCGCCTAAATAGAAACAACTGACAGGACATACATCCACACAGTCCGTATACTTACACTTTATACAATTATCCGTTACAACATAGGTCATGATACATATCTCTGCTTGAAAAAATTAATAGCGAACTAAGGCGGATCCCCAAATCAATCCGGAACCAATAGCCTCATGCAAAATAAGATCGCCCCTTTTCACTTGCCCATTGCGAATCCCCTGACATAAAGCCAAAGGTATAGATGCGGCTGAAGTATTTGCATGCTGATGCACGGTTACAATGATTTTTTCTTCAGGGAATTCCAGTTTTTGTGCGATAGCGTTAATAATACGAATATTGGCCTGGTGCGGAATAAACCAGTCGATATCGGTCGTGCTAATTTTGTGTTTTTCTAAAATCTGTAAAGCCGATTCAGTGAGTTTAGTCACCGCATGGCGAAAGACTTCTTTCCCTTGCATCGAAATCACACCCGATTTATTCTCAGTATTCAAATACAGGATATCCCGAAGATTACCGTCCGAATGCATATAAACACCCAACACACCTTCATCTTGATCTGTTTCTTTGGCTTGCAAAACAACAGCACCAGCACCATCCCCAAACAAGACACACGTGCGGCGATCTTCCATATCCAAAACGTCGGAAAGCTTTTCCGCGCCAATCACAAGAGCCGTTTTGACTTGCCCTGTCTGAATCGAATTATTGGCCGTGGAAAGCGCGACTAAATAACCACTACACACCGCTGAAACATCAAAGGCAAAAGCATTCGCGCAGCCTAATTTGGCTTGCACGGAAACCGCCGTAGAAGGAAACGTGCGATCATCGGGGGTGGATGTGGCCACCACAATTAAATCGATATCTTCTGGCTTTAAACCCGCATCCTGCAACGCTTCACGGGCTGCCTCTGCGGCCAGATCCGAAGTCTTTTCATCCTTCCTCGCAAAATGCCGAAACTCAATACCCGTACGCTCCACAATCCATTCATGGGTTGTATCCACAGTCTGGGAAAGCTGCTCATTACTGATTTTATTTTCAGGAAGATAGGAACCACAGCCGATGATACAGGAGCGAATATTCTTCATCATTACGCACAAGCCTTTTGAATTTCTAAATCCGGAGCCGGATGCAATGCCGCAAAGCCTTCACGTATCAAGCGATTCACATCTCTATCCACCATATGAATAGCCACACGAATCGCATAAGAAAAACCTAAAGCATCCGTACCGCCATGGCTTTTGACACAAATATGATTTAACCCTAAAAGAGGAGCTCCATTATTACGCCGCGGATCAAACTGCGACCCGAAAACTCGAAAGACCGGCCTGACAAGCATATAGGTTAAGCGCGACCACCAGGTTTTATTAAAGGCTTCCGATAAAACTTGCCGAAAAACAGAAAAAATACCCTCCGCCGTTTTCAGAGAAACATTGCCTGTAAATCCATCGGTCACAATAACATCCACACGGCCCGTAAAAACATCATTGCCTTCCACAAAGCCGGCAAAGTTTTTTACCCAACTTTGATCTTTTAAGCGGGCATAAGTCTCTTGAATAACCGCATTTCCCTTCAGATCTTCCTCGCCCACATTCAGCAAACCGACCGATGGATTTGACTTGCCTAAAACCTGTTGAGAAAAAATAGACCCCATCAAAGCAAATTGACACAAGTTTTCAGAAGAACAGTCCACATTCGCGCCTAAATCCAGCATCAAACCCCTACCCCTTAAAGTGGGAATAGTCGCCGCTATTGCCGGGCGATGAATACCATGAAGCGTTTTTAAGATAATTTTAGATAAGGCCATATAAGCGCCCGTATTGCCAGCCGAGACAACCGCATCCGCCTGACCATCGGCAACAGCCTGAATCGCCATACGCATGCTAGAATTTTTTGAACCACGCAAAGCCGCCGTCGGCTTCATATCACTAGTAATCACTTCCGGCGCATGAATAACCGTAATGCGACTCGCATCTACTTTGAATTTTTCCACAAGCGGGGTAATTCGGGACTTATCCCCGAACAATAGAAAAAAGACCTTTGGATGTTGTTGATGAGCCCTGGCTATACCTTCGATAACCATATCCGGAGCTTTATCCCCACCCATTACATCTATTGCTAGCTTGATACTCATTTTTCCCGCTCTAGGCTTTCTCTTTACCTACCATAAAAAGACAATCGCATCCGTCACCTGCTTTTAAGGGCTTACAAAAAAAAGATCATGCTGCCCAATGCAGACACCGCAATCTTTTTTAAAAGACACAGAGCACATCCACATTGAACAGCATGATTCAAAAAATCTACAAGCTAAAGGTTATTAAGCCTTTAGAGCAATAACAGCGCGATTTTTGTAATGACCGCAAGACCCACACATATGGTGAGGAAGCTTCATCTCACCGCAATTTGGGCATTCGCCCATAGCGATTGGCTTCAAAGCATGGTGCGAACGACGCATATCACGCTTAGATTTGGAGGTTTTTCTCTTTGGAACTGCCATGTTTATATACCTAACTTACATATATCGTCTACCCCCTGGTTGTAACCGAAATATTTAAAGAAGGCAACAATTCTTTGCGCAAAAAAACATATCAAGAAGGAAGAGAATAAAAAATCATGAATATGCATTGTATATTTTGATATTTAGGTAAAAAGTCTTATAATGTATTTATATCTTTTAAAAAAATGCGCAATGAAAAATAAAAAAGATTATAGCCTGTATTCTCTTATCATCGGATCTGTTGGTGTTGTTTATGGAGATATCGGCACAAGCCCTCTTTATGCTTTAAAGAGCTGCTTTTCTATTGGTGACTTACCCGTTACGCCGGAAAATATTATGGGATTGATCAGTATTTTTATATGGTCCTTGCTTTTAATTGTGACACTTAAATACATCCATATGGTCATGCGTATAGACGATCACGGTGAAGGCGGCGTATTAATCTTATCGAAAATATGCGAACGACTCCTGCCCCAGAAGAAGGCAATTATACCGATCATCATGGGAATTATTGGCGGGGCCCTGCTTTTTGGAGACGGTGTCATCACGCCGGCCATTTCGGTGCTGGGCGCCTTGGAGGGGCTACAATTAATTTCTCCTCTTTTTTCTCCCTATATCCTACTGCTCAGCTGTATAATTTTAACGGGGATTTTTTATATACAAAAATCAGGAAGTGGCATAATTGGCAGCTATTTTGGCCCTATCATGATCATCTGGTTTTTTACCATAGGCATTTTGGGAGCCCAGAGCATCTATCACACCCCATCCATTTTAATGGCATTTAACCCCTATTACGCTGTTCACTTCCTCATGCATAATAACTGGGTAGGATTTTTGGCTCTTGGGGGCACCATTCTTGTGGTTACGGGGTCAGAAGCTATCTATGCAGACATGGGGCATTTTGGTCGCAAACCCATAACTATCAGTTGGACGTTTTTTGTGCTTCCCGCTTTGATACTTAATTATCTTGGTCAAGGCGCTATACTGCTGGAATCAGGGGAAAATATTTCCAACCCCTTTTATAATTTAGCCCCCTCATACCTGCTTTATCCCCTTATAGGATTATCCACCATGGCGACCATCATTGCCTCACAAGCGATCTTATCGGGAGTATTCTCCTTAACATGGCAAGCGATTATGTTAAATTATTTGCCTCGTATAAAAGTTATTCACACCTCCTCGTCCCAGTATGGTCAGGTGTTTGTCCCTGCAGTAAACCGTATTTTATTTTTCCTTACCCTTACGGCCGTCATAACGTTTCGTTCTTCTGAAAACCTAGCGGTTGCCTATGGCCTGAGCGTGGCCGGATGCATGTGGATTACTACATGCCTGGTTAGTTACTATGCATACCAGCAATGGAAATGGCCCAAATGGCAATTATTCGCCTGGTTCACCCCCCTTATTCTGCTAGACACAATCTTTGTGATGACCAACCTGATAAAAATTGTAGAAGGCGCCTGGTACACGGTCCTCGTTACGTCCTTTATCTCCTATTTAGTCTTTGTCTGGATTAAAGGCAGCGAAGTATTAGAGGAACAAAAAGTAGCCCCATCTATCGGTTTAAAAAGCTATTTGACTCTTCATGAGAAAGAAAACCAAACCAGAATACCCGGCACAGCCGTCTTCATGACGAGATTTCCAGATAAAGTTCCTAACTCACTGATGATCCATTTACATCACAATAAATACCTGCATCGGAAATTAATTTTTATCTCTATACTCGTCTTAAGCAAACCTAAAACCAATGGAGAGGATAAGTTTTCTTCAACAAAACTTAACCGCCACACATACGTTATTAAGGCCAACTTTGGTTTTATGGAAGTCCCCAGCTTACGTAAAATAATGAATTGGGCGAAAGAGCATGGCATAGTTGGTGAACACGAAGACATTTCTTTCTTTTTAAGCAAGGGGATTCCCGTCCCCTCACCTCGATCCGCCTTAAGCGGCTTTGGCGAGAATTTGTATATTTACCTGTCTAAAAACTCTTTATCAGCTTATGAATTTTACAACATCCCCTATCACAAAGTCATAGAACTGGGTGTGCGGTATAAAATATAGCCCCATATCTAAGGCACAGGACCTACGTATGAATTTAATTGATTACAACTGGGAATAGTTTCATCCAACGTCATATCTGGACGGTGGTTTTAATGGGCCACCCTATGGTTTTTCATGTGTATCCCTCAGGGCCTACGCATGAAAAATTTAAAGAGGAAGGGCCTCCCACACCTGTCACACCTGCGAAGGCAGGTGTCCAGCGAAAACTATGCGTTGCGAAGCAACACTTTATTTATTAATGTAAAACGATTATAAGGAGCCTCTGCGAGGCACATGTTGCGCTGGACACCTGCCTTCGCAGGTGTGACAGGTTCTGTGTATTTTTCATGCGTAGGCCCTGGTGTATCCCTGCATCTTTCTTGCCTTCTTCTTCGAATTCGACTAATATGGATTTACATTCCATATTAGTCGGGGCATGCTCATGGCACATATAATTAGAACTCTATCTGCTACAATCAATCAAGTTTCCAAAGTTTTTCCTGTGCTCCTTTTAACTGGGCCGCGCCAGGTTGGCAAGACCACCTTACTTGAAGATTGTGCAGATTCTGAGAGGCGCTACGTAACCCTGGACGATCTAGAGCAAAGAAACCTTGCTCGTACAGATCCGGCACTATTTTTACAAACACATAAACCTCCCGTTATCATAGATGAAATCCAATATGCCCCACAACTTTTTAGCGCAATCAAAATTATTGTGGATAAAGAAAAAAAACCAGGCTCATTTTGGTTAACTGGATCCCAAAAGTTTCATTTAATGCAAGGAATCTCTGAAACCTTAGCCGGGCGAGTGGCTATTCTTGATTTATTGGGACTCTCCCAGATAGAAATGATGGAAAAAGGTCAAGAGTCTAGACCTTTTATACCTACAAGAGAATGGATAGACAAAGCCGAGACGACAGCGACTGAAATGGACCTTATGGATATTTATCAAGCGATTTGGCGAGGCTCCTTTCCTGCGGTAGCTCTGAACCAAGACATATCATGGGATATTTTCTACAGCTCCTACATCCAAACATACATTCAAAGAGATGTTCGTGATTTAACTCGTGTCGGCGATGAAATGACCTTTATGAGATTTCTAAAAGTAGCCGCAGCAAGAACAGGTCAGTTGATCAACTATGCAGACATAGCAAGAGATATAGATGTGGATACAAAAACAATCAAGTCGTGGCTGTCCATTTTAGAAGCATCAGGGTTGGTATATATATTACAACCCTATCACAACAATGTAACAAACCGGATGATCAAGACACCTAAACTTTATTTTCTGGATACAGGGCTTTGTTCTTATCTAACGCAATGGTCCACACCAGAAGCACTAGAAGCCGGAGCAATGTCTGGTGCCATTCTTGAAACTTATATGCTGTCTCAAATCATAAAAAGCTATTGGCATAATGGCAAGGCTGCAAATTTCTATTTCTATCGAGACAAGGAACAAAGAGAAATTGATTTGTTAATCGAGCAAGACGGAAAACTCTTTCCAATCGAATTCAAAAAATCAGCAAGCCCTAGCACGAATGCGACTAAAAGTTTTTCTGTATTAGAAAAAATCGCTCTTCCTATTGGGCCTGGAGCCGTGGTTTGTCTGAAAAAGTCAGCGATGCCCATCTCCAGAGATGTGATGATTATCCCGGTTGAATATCTATAAGAACCGGCACAAGACATAAAAAAATAAAAAAATGCGTCATCTATTAAGAGATGTTTACCGGTTAGAAATATGTTATGTACTATCCTAATAAGAACGCACAAAACGCCACTGGAAAAGTTTTTGCATGAGTAACTCTGTTTATATAACACATAAAAATCAACTGATTGAACATCTGGAGCAGGGCAGCAAACCAGCCGCATCATGGCGTATTGGCACGGAAAACGAGCAGCTTATTTTTCAAAACAAAACTTTGCAACGGGCCCCTTATGAAGGCCTCTCTGGTATCGCTAAAGTCCTCGAGAGTTTTGAAAATAATGGCTGGCAGCCTATCTATGACCGCAACAAAATAATCGCTGTGAAAAAAAACCAAGCCAGCATCACACTGGAGCCTGCTGGTCAGTTTGAACTTTCTGGTGCACCGCTAAAAAATATTCATGAATGCGCCGAGGAATTGAACAGCTATCACACAGAACTCTACGGTTATTTACAAGATTTAGATCTCTCGCTTTTCAGTCAAGGCATGGATCCAAAAACTGCACGCGAACACATGCCATGGATGCCGAAGCAACGATATGCCATTATGAAAAGATACATGCCCACCCGGGGCAATCATGGATTGGACATGATGACAGCCACCACTACCGTCCAAACGAATTTAGATTATGGGTCCGAGGCAGACTTAGGCCTTAAATTCAAAGTCTCTATGGCTTTGCAACCGATTATCACGGGCATGTTTGCTAACTCGCCCTTACGCCACGGGCAGCTTAACGGATTTAAAAGCTACCGCGCCCATATCTGGCAGGATACCGACCCAGATCGATGCGGCTTATTACCCTTTGCTTTTGAGGAGCCCTTTTCGTTTGAAAAGTACGTGGATTACATCTTGGATGTGCCTATGTATTTTGTCTATCGTGACGGCGTATATATGGATCATGCGGGACATTCTTTCCGTGACTTCATGCAAGGGAACTTGCCCGGCATGGAAGGACAACTACCCCTCATGCAAGATTTCACGGACCATATGACAACAGCATTTCCCGAGGTCCGCATCAAGCAATACATAGAAATGCGCGGCGCCGATTCTGGACCTAAAGAACACATCAACGCCCTTTCTGCTCTATGGACAGGTTTGCTTTATGATGCGGATACTCTGATGGAAACCTACCAGTGGATTAAAGAATGGCGCCATGATGAATGCAAGCAATTGCTTTTAAGAACAGCCCAACACGGCACACAAACAATCTTTCAAGAAAAACCCCTCCATGTATTTATCCAAAAAATACTAGAATTGGCAACACAAGGACTTAACCGCCGAAACGTCCTCAACGCAAACAACCAAGATGAATCTATCTATTTAGATTACTTGAAAGAACTAAACAAAAATAACCAATGCCCCGCCGATCGCTCCATAGACATCTTTAGGCAAAACAGCCACCTACATATAGACGAATATTTGACGCACTTCCTACACACTGTATAAAAAAAATGCACCCACCAATCTTTATAGCTTGTGAGGGGTTGAGACCATTTCAAAACGTCTTTTTTGGGTGATTTCGTCGTCAAGGTTCCGCTTCCGGTACTCACGTACGAAGAGGTACGCTGCACTCCGGTTCTCACCTTTCCTATAAATCCCTCCAAAAAAGCCAGTTTTGAAATGGCCTCGGATTATAACAAAGGTAAATATTGGGTTTGGTTTTTCCATAAAATGGAAAACAGCTAATCTATTCAATTTGACAGATTTTAAATTTAATAATAGATTGCTTTCTGTAAATGATTTTTAGGTATGTTTTATGATTGAGTCACACCCTATTTGTATTAACATGTTCAGCGTTTCATTATTGTTATTTCTGATGGGTTTTTGTTTTTTTAAGTTTATTAAAAAAGCACCTCAGAGAGGTTTATTGGCTATGGCGGGATTGTGCATACCCCAGGGAATGGCTTGCCATATCATTTATATAAGCAGCCCGTACGGGATAAATTCAGCCGGAGAACTCCAAGAACGATTTTATCTTGTTGGTGGGGGATTCTTGTTATACCTGATCAGTGTGGGTTTGTTGACCCTTTGGCTCGCTTTGAGGGGCGCAACAAGGCTTTTGGCCGCAAGATAAATCAAACAAGGCCAACGCCAGAAAAAGATCCAAACATCTACGATGAAAATCTTCCTACACACTGTATAAAAAAACGCCGCTAATCATAAAGACTAGCGGCGTTTCTGTAAAATAGGTTTATTCGTTAGGATCAACCCAGCCGATATTTCCATCGGCGCGTCGATAGACCATATTTAGCTTTCCATGTCCTACATTATAAAACATCATGGCATTCTGTTGCGCCAGATCCAAACGCATAACAGCCTCACCAACGGTTAGAGTTGGCACCTCAGCCTTTAACTCGGCAATAACGGGAGGCGCTAGCGAGTCTGATTTGTCCAAGTCAGGCTCCTCTGCGCTTAAAACATAGTACTGTGCCTCTGGCAAAGTTTTATAACCAGAATGCTTCGTATGAGCGGCCAGACGTCTTTTTTGACGGCGGATTCTCTCTGTTAACAAATTCAAGGTATTCTCAAAAGCAATATAGGCATCGTCGCCTGAGGCATGCCCTCTGATCACAACCCCATGACTGGGATGATAGGCAACATCGACTCTAAACGCATACGAAACCTCTTTAGAAAGCTGAACATTCACCTCTAACGGCTCGATCATATGTTTCTTATTAAAGGCCTCAAGACTTTCTTTGACGTGCTGAGACAAGGCTTCACTAATCTCTAAATGCAGACCGCTGATGACTAATTGCATAGACTACCTCCTTCGTAAATTATTTTATTATTTTAAATAAATTCGAAAACATCTACCTTTCATTATAACAAACTTTGTTATGAAATTCTCTATATTTCCAAAAAATTTTCTAATTAAGGCATTCGAGACAAAACGTAAACCCTTTAGACATAATTTGTACACCAACCCTTCATATAGTTCACGTTAAATAGGAATTGTACATTCCAATAGAATCAACGAGGGAGGATATCACATGAAAAACATGCCATACTTAATGACCATAGGCTTTATCATGCTTTGCACATCTGCGGTCAGCAGCCTCGCCTCTAAAGACAATGATTTATTCACCAGCGAGGCCGCCGTGCAGGCCTTAAAGACACCCTTTAAGTTGCCTATGATTTTTAAAACGGAAACCGGCAATCTTTCGGTTACGTTTAACAATGATCCTCATGAAGAAGATCTTAGCTATATGCGGGCACACAATTTAAAAAGTCCATCAGACTTTATGAAGCTGTCTCATAATCAAGTGCTGCGAAGTATGGAGGTTTTGGCCGCACAAGACAACCCCACACTGGAGCCAACTGTCGATAACAATACAAATGTGGAGGGCACGGAGGCTGCAAATAAAAAACTTAAGCTTTGCCAAGACAACCCCATATACCCAATGGCTTTCCAAAAACTGGAGTACGTTTACTATAATAAATTTGCCCTACCCCATAGCGTCCTGACACTTGAATGGTTGTTTGTCGAGGCCACAAGCCCACAATATGAAAATGAATTATCCATCTTTGAGAAAAAAGCTGACTTCTATACCTACGCCATCAATAGTTTCAAGGAAAAACTACAGAAAATCGCCGAAGAAATCGATGAGAAAAACTTTCAACACATTCGCCGCGCTATGTACCTTTAAGATGCGCCACCAGCGATAGGATTTAACTTTACATTTCAATTAATCTGGACTACACTCCAAATATAAGCCGATAAATCTGGAGTGTAGTCCTGAAGCCTGATTATTTATATGAAATTTATCGAGGTCTACTAGAGGGGGTGGTTACAGCTAAAAACCGCTACCTATTCAATGAAATCGACCTTAGCAACAGGCTCACAGGAATTGTTGGAGCACGTGGCGTTGGAAAAACGACATTAATGCTACAACTGATTAAACAAAAGCTACCCAAGAACAGAAAAGCCTTTTATGTGTCCGCAGACAACATTTATTTTCAAGAGGCCAGACTATTCGAATTTATTGCAGACCTGTATCGTTATCAAGGAATTGATTTCTTCTTTATTGATGAAATTCATCGCTACCCAAATTGGGATCAAGAACTAAAAAATATATACGACTCATTCCCTAATATTCATGTGGTTTTTTCAGGAAGCTCCAGCATTGACTTAGTAAAAGGAAGTTACGATCTTTCACGTCGCGCCAGACTACATACTTTATATGGTCTGTCATTTCGAGAATATTTAAACTTTACACAAGACAGGAAAGAATCAGTAATTTCATTTGACGATCTGATACATCACACGGATGAAATCTCCAATACCTTATCCAAAATACCCATGATCCTGGGGCATTTTCAAGACTATCTCGCCCACGGATATTATCCTTATTACGAAGAGGATCCCCAGGGATTTTATGAGAGAATACACCAAACTATCGACAAGGCCATATATCAGGATATTGCCAACTTTTATCAATTAAAAACTCAAAGCCTCGTACACTTCAAACGCATCCTTAATTTTCTTGCGACAATTCCACCTGGGGAAATGTCCGTCAACAATCTCGCCAAAAACTTGCATATTGACAACAAAACGTCACAATTCTATTTAGAAATATTGTCAGAAATTATGCTCATTCGAATCGTTACCACCCAAGAAGGTGGAAATAAATTGCTGCGCTTACCCAGCAAAGCCTTTATCGATAATACGACACTACTCACGGCACTCAATAACTACTTAGGAGAAAGCCTATCCATAGGCACGACCCGAGAACTTTTCTTCCTACAATCGACCGAAAGCGCTCATCTGCCTGTTTTTTACAGTACATTGGGGGACTACACGATCCAGCAATATATTTTTGAAATCGGTGGAAAAAACAAAACACGACATCAAATAAAAGACAAACAACACGCCTATCTCGTCAAAGACGATATTTTACATCCAACCGCAAACACAATCCCACTTTATTTATTTGGGTTTTTGTATTAAGCCTCCCCAAAACGAGAGAAAATCTCAACCCACCTATAACGCAAGAAGATGGGGCAAGGTTTTGAAAATATTTTAGTTTTAGGCCAATCCCCACGATGCGAACAACTCACTTTTAGGAAAATGCTAGCACAGCCTAGGAAAAAAGGCAGTTTGTGTGCATTATTTGCTGGATTTTCTCTAAAAAAGTGTCCAATATCATATTGTCTTTAATCCATACGTAGAAAGGTACTCTTATGAATAAATCAGATCTCGTAAATGCAATTGCTGCAGATACAAACCTAAGCAAGTCCGACGCGACAAAGGCTCTTGATGCGGTTGTAAGCAGCATTCAAAAAGAATTGAAAAAAGGCAGCGAAGTACGTCTCGTTGGCTTTGGTACATTCAAGGTAACAAAGCGTGCCGCTCGCACAGGTAGAAACCCAAGAACTGGCGCAGCGATTAACATTCCTGCTTCCAGCACACCGGCTTTCCGTCCTGGAAAAGAATTCAAAGACATCCTAAACGCGTAAGCTTTAGTTGTTCTTTAAAAAAAGGCCAGGGGTTCCCTGGCCTTTTTTTGTGAGCGCGATTAGCGATTAGCCTTAACTCTCCACCCTCGTTTGCGTATAGGCCCAATCGAGCCAAGGTGTTAGATTTTTCAGATCATCGCCCTCCACGGTTGGTCCGCACCAAACACGTAAAGAGGGGGAATCAAAGCGGTGATTGTTAATGTCGTAGGCCACTTTTTCTTCTCGTAATACATGGCAGAACTTATCGATATAGGACCATTGCGCCTCACGATCAAGATTTTGAAACCAAGGGGAAGTTATACTTAAACAGACCGTTGTATGGGAAGTATATTCAGGATCTTGTGCAGACAGTTTTGCCCATTCGCTGGCCTCTGCCCACTGCTGAATAATTTTTCTATTGGCTACCGCCTTGTTAATTAACGCAGACAACCCACCCAGATTTTCTGCCCATTGTAAGGATAGCAAAAAGTCCTCGACACACAACATCGACGGCGTATTCAGAGTCATCCCCTCAAAAAGATTCATAGTAATGTCCGAACCATTTTTTAAGCGCAATAAAGACGGCACAGGCCAGCGCGGGGTATAACTTTGCAATTGTTCTATCGCTCGCGGACTTAAGACAACCATACCGTGAGCAGCTTCTCCACCCAAAGCCTTTTGCCAAGAAAAGGCTGTAATATCTAATTTATCCCAAGGCAACTCATAAGCAAAAGCCGCCGAGGTGGCATCACAAAACGTCAGCCCCCGACGGTCTTCTGGAATCCACTCCCCATTGGGCACGCAAACGCCACCGGTGGAACCATTCCACGTAAAAATTATATCTCGATCAAAGTTAGCTTGTGACAAGGGTGGCAGAACACCCAGCGGTGCATCATAAACATGAACATCGTTTAGCTGTAGACGCTCCATAATATCTCGCACCCATACCCGGCCAAAAACATCCCAGGCAAATACATCCACACCCCGTTGACCAATTAAA
>JAGOMX010000046.1 GCA_017993335.1 Alphaproteobacteria bacterium
AATTAAAGAGGCATAACTTATTTTGAGAGTAATGCCTCATGGCCATTTTTTCGTGCAGTATGGGTTTCATATCTAGAAGCGAAGGAAGATCCTCCGTTGGCTTTGGTGCTTACATTAGTGGCTCCATGGGACATGATCAACGGACGGGTGTTTCGTATGATTACTCCAACAAGAAGGAAGTTGTTTCTGCGCGTATTTTGGCGCCGCAAGGGGCTCCTGCTTGGGCGCTTAATTCGCATAGTTTGTGGAATAACGTTGAGCGGTATGAAGACCATTGGGCTGCGATGCGCTTTCGTGGGGACTCGCGCGATGAGGAAAAAAAATCAGCGCAGTCTGGACGCTCGTGAGAAATTTTTATCGTCTACGCAGACAGCTCAGACCATCATGTGTGCATTGCCTTTGGAGTTTACTAAAGAACAGTCAGAGGCGTGCGTTGAGGAGTTTTTGGAGGGTAGGTTTGTGTCTCGTGGATTAGTCACGGCTTACGCCATTCACTGGGAAAAGGGCAATCCTCATTTCCATGCTCAGATCTGTCGGCGCGCTCTTGTGGATGGGGAATTTTCTCCCCGGAAAGACCAAGTCATCGTCACCAAAACAGAGCTGAAGCGGACTCGCAAATCATGGGAAGTAGTTGCTAATAAGCACTTAGAACTAGCTGGCCACGAAGTTCGTATAGATTGTAGATCTAAAGAAGATCAGGGGTCGTTGTTTTTGGCGACTCATCATGAAGGCTGGAATGCGCAGATGCTAGCTTCTCGTGGTGAATACTCACGGATTGTCACGGACAATGAGGATATACGGCAGCAAAACATCCAAATCATGTGCGAGCGGCCTGAGGCTTTGATTCATGAGGTGGCTTTGAAGCGGACCACTTTTACCCGTAAGCATATAGAAGACGAAATCATTCGTCGTGTGGGCGGTGATGAACGGCTATATGGGATTCTGAAAGCTAAGGTGGAAGGCCTTGAGGTGCAGTCTGAGCATATTTTAAAGCTTACCAGTTCCGATATAGTCTATGAGGGTTATGCCTCTGATGTGCAAGGCTTGGCGGCAAAGCTTACGGACAAATTGTTGGCCGATCGGAATGTTTCTCATGAGGTTGGGCAGAATCTGAATCGGCAAGCAATCTATACGTCCACTTTATATAAACAGCATGAAGAATCCTTGTTAGGCATGACCGACAGCCTGAATCAGCGAGCAACAAAAGTGATTTCAGCTGAAAAGATTGATGCCGGCATTGCGAATATACAAGGATGGATATCGAGAGAAAAATTCACGGAATTTAGGTTTTCTGATGAGCAAACCAAGGCTATTCATCACTTGTGTTCTGGCAGAGATATCCGGGTTTTAAATGGTAAAGCAGGCACCGGTAAAACCACATTGCTCAAGGCTGTGGCCCAGATCTATGCCAACGAGGGTTACAACGTCATCGGCGCCTCGTTTCAGGGTAAAGCTGTGGAAATCATGGAACAGGAAATTGACATTCCTTGCCGAACTATGGATAGCTATATAAATAGCTGGGCCAAGTTCGAGGAGAAGAAAGCTGCAGTAGAAAGCGGGCGTATGTGGGGTAGTCCATATATCCATGCATTTTCTCGCATGAAGGAGTTGGAGAAGAACCGTTTTACCAGCAAAGACGTAATTCTTGTGGACGAGGCCAACATGATTGGCGGAGCTTTGTGGGAGCCGTTCTTAAAAGAAGCCGCAAGCCAAGGCGCTAAAGTTCTCATCATCCAAGATCCAGCGCAAATTAAATCCCGTGATCCTGGCGATTTTGGGCGTTTGTTTGCTGAACGTTATGGCTGTGCCGAGACCAGTAACGTGGTGCGGCAAAAGGTTGAGTGGCAGAAGCAATGCTCGGTACTGCTTAATGAACATCGGGTGCTGGATGGATTGCGACCCTATCAAGAACAAGGTCATATACATTGGTTTGAAACCCAAGTGAATGCTCATGGCCAGTTGGTAAAGGATTACGTGGCGCATATGAGGACTTATCCATATGAGTCGCGTATGGCGCTGGCCTACCGCAATACGGAAGTTTACGAGCTCAATCAACTGATCAGGTCGGAGCTAAAAGCCCAGGGTCATTTAAAAGAGCACTTCCAAGTGAACGGCTCCGAATACTCCATCGGCGATGTGATTCGTTTCACCCAGAACGACCACCACGGCAAGTTTGTGAAGAGCACGAACTTCTGGTCTGAGTACAACAAAGGCGTCAAGAACGGCACCATTGGAACAATCTTTGCTTTTGATGCCCGCCGGCAAGAGCTGAAGGTAAGCCTGGAAGGTGAGCGTATCGTCAAATTCAAGGCCGAAGAGTACAAGGACTTCACGCTTGGCTATGCCATGGGCGTACATAAGTCTGAGGGTTCAACCTTCCATAGAACATTCGTCTCGCCAGACTCTTTAATGGACCCATCCACAACACTGGTAGCCATGTCGCGTCATCGTTTTGACTTGCAGGTTTACGTCAATCACGAACAGTTTGTGGACTTTAAGGACTTGGTGGATCAGCTGAGTTATGGCGGTGTGCGTGAGACCCTGGCTGACTATCAGGTCTCGGACGCGCAAAAGCCTTTTCTAGCAAGGGTGCAGGATTATAAAGATCTGATCGCAGAAGTAGGAACTTTGCGAGAGGAGATGGAATGGGCTTCTCACCAGGTTAAGACCAAAGATGGCGACACAGAAAAGAAGCCAGAACCTCTTTACAAGCAAGGTGCATACCTCGCCTATCAGCAGCTGTTTGAGCAGAAGGAAGAAGTAGCAAAGGAAATCCTTACCGATTGGGACAACCATGTGCCATACGTGCGCCTGGCAGGAATCAGGCGTGATGTGCTGGAAGTAGATGCAGGCTATCGAACTCGGTTACTATCCGATCTTGAGCGCCGAGCCTCCATATCGGCACAAGGCTATATGAGTATGGTTCGGCAATCCAGAACCCTTTGGTCTAAGATTGAAAGCACCCATCCAGGCGGTCTTTCCCAGACCCATGAGCTTTTTAAGGATTATGCCGAACTTAAATCAAAGCGTGATTTCATGGCCTCAGTCATCCATGAAAACCCTCGTCTCTATCGGCAATTCTTTAGCGTTAAGCAGGAGGAAAATAGCGAAACCCACCATGATTATTGGGGCGAAAAAGTGACGCCAGAAGAAATGGTTTATTTTGCTGGCGTCAAGGATCAAGCCAAGGCTCATTATAAAGAGCACGCGCGCAATACCTATTATGAGGGCCTGACTGATCAGCAAAAGCAGGACTTCAAACTGGTAGAATCGTACGTACAAATGCGCAACCAAGCGGCCACTATCTACGGCCAGATGAAAAAACTCGATGAGAATGCGTTTCAGTTTTCTTTCAACACCCGCATCACCCAAGACGAGTTCAAAAGAACGCAAAGCTGTCGTGATGAACTGGCGCTGAAGCTTGTATCTACAGGTGGCCAACTTCAACCGCATTTCGATCAATTAAAAATCGATGAGAACAAGCTGCTAGAGCATGCCATCTGCGGCCAAACCAGGGTTGTGGTGAAAGAGTACAAAGAGGCAGATGTGGTTCAATCCCGTGCGGAGCTAGCTGATAAACTGCTATTCCAACAGAGTCATCAAAAATCCAAGCAAATTATAAAAGAAGCCAGCCTTGATTTTAATCGCCTCAAATTTGACGTGGCATTTTACCAGGGCGTACAGGAGGGAAAGATTGACGGAGCGTTGAGCCCTGAAGAGGCTTACAGGCCTATAAAGGGCTACCTGGAGCCATCACAAGAGGTCGCGCGTCTCTGGAGTATGGTCCAGGCCAAAGGCAAGGAAGAAAACACCCTGGACGATCCCATAGCGATCATGAACAAAAGCCCAATGAAGCAAGAATGGCTGCATATTATCCGCCTACGCAATGAGAATGCTGTGACATTAGCCCAAAACCAGCCAGCAATGGTCGCTATGGCAAACATGAGTCCTGGCTTTGAAGTCAAACTCTATGAGCACGTAGCAAGGGTAAAAGAGTTAGAGACGCAGCCGATGTTGCAATCATTGCTGGACAACGTCCTGAAGGAGATTAAGTCTAAGTTTGAAATCAAGTCTAATACGGGCCTCAGCACCACCGAGCTTACCAATGTAGCATCGTCCTTCCAGAGCCTCTTTAAACAATTTGATGCCACCAAAGAGCTGGACATTATGGAAAGGACAGATATCCGGTATCAAATCAGCGACAGGATGAAAGATCTGAACAAAACCCTCACGCCTCTAATCGCTGATCTAAAAGCCGTCAACGAACCCGTCGGCGCCAAGCTGGAAGAAATGTTCCGGAGAGAGCTGCAACGCGAGCAATCAAGAGATACTGGGCGCGGTATGGAGATGTAGGGAAGCATTCTGGTGCGCTGAGGAAACACGTTGCTTTAGATCTCATTCAGAAGGCGCATGAGCCTTGCTAAAGGGCCTTAGTGGGCTTCCTTTATGTTATTCCTTAAACAAATCATCTAAGGTCACCTGCCCTGAAACCATCTCTTCTGAATACATTGTTGGTTTTAGGCCTCCAGACGTGATCATTGCTATAAAGATCTCTTTATTTGTTTGAGTATGTTTTTTGTACACAGCTGCCTTGTTCAGTAGGTTTTTTGCGTATTGTTTATCAATCGCATAAGGTTGCTCATTGTACTTAATCTCACAGATTGTAACGGCACCGTCCGGCCTATCAAATAATAAATCAATTTGAGCACCCTCTTCTGCTTTACCTTTCTTTGGGACAAATCTCCATGACCCTACCTCTGAGCCTGGGTCAATTTGCAGGGCTATCCTTATATGTGAAATGTGTTTATAGCAAATAGCTTCGAAAGCATATCCAGTCCAACCTTTCCAGATAGGTTCTTTCGATTTAGAAAGCCAGTATCCACTTACTTGATCTTTTTTACGAATTGCCGATAGGGTGGGCTTTATCCAATGGAAGTAAAATAACGTATATTCATCAATTATTTTATAATAAATTCCTTTTTCCTGGTGTCCATAAGGAATGAAACTCATTATGAAGCCAGCATCTTCCAACTCTTTCAATCGCTTATTTGTTCTTCCTCCTGCCGGAGATTTACTTTCTTTGATTAGCTCTGCCTGCCCAATGCCATAACGATATTTAGATATCGTTTGGCAGAGTTTCACATATATTTCTGATTCATTAAATAGGGATGCAAATAAACGATCAAACTCACTGAAGAGAAGTCCGTTTTTCTGAAAACATAGTTCATCAACACACTGGGCCGTTGTCTTTCCCTTTTTTATCTGCGACAAATAGTGAGGGATGCCCCCTATAACCATATACAATTCTAATATATGTCTATTGTTTAGGGCCACTCCTTGTGATTTCAGATATAATTTAACCTCTGCTAAGGAGAACGGTTCCAGCTTAAGGGAAGCTGTAATGCGATTGTAAAGCCCGCCTTTATTATTAATTATATTTTCTATAACCCAGGAAGCAGAGGATCCACAAACAATCAATTTCACTTGAGGCTCATTTACCCAGTAACGATTCCAATAATGATCTAGAGCTTGCAAAAGACGAGATCTCTTTGTTGCCATCCATGGAAATTCATCAAGAAAAAGGACTACCTTCTTATTGTTTGGTAATTTTTGTATAGCCTTTGTTAACTCATCAAAAGCATCCAGCCAGCGCTTACAAGGAGCTAACGTTGCTCCATTATAAAAAGTATCCCCTATTTGTTTTACAAACTGCTCAAGTTGTTCTGCCAAACTACCGTCTTGAATGCCTGTTATATGAAAGAACACACAGTTTGCTTCAGAGAAGTAATTGCGGATTAAATAGGTTTTGCCTACCCTTCTCCGGCCGTAAAGAGCAAGAAACTCTGCTCTGTCTGATTTCAGTAATTGACTAAGAAGCTCGCGTTCATCTGAACGACCAATGATTTTGGACATAGTACTTTCTTTCACCTGCCGGTTACAAACTATCTATAAGCGGCAGGTGAGATTGGTTATCTCAACGCACGCGCCCTTTATAAGTTTATTATAAGCGGCAGGTGCGTCAGGTCAAGCACAAATATTAAGTTATTAGAGGGCAGGCCTTCGCTTATAGGCTTTTTGCCAGACGCAATACAGTCTCAGAAACCTAAATTATGACGGCTTTTGGAACAAAAGCTATTGGCATTAGTTTAGGGACATTCACTCAGGGGCAAATTCTAAACCCTAAGCGCAGCAATGGTTTCACTATTCGACCATTCCTAAACTACCTGATACTGGAATTGGTGAATTGACACTGGACAAAAAATCACACCGTATAAATCCAATGACCTTAGGACTAAAAATCACATAAACAATCCTAATTTGTCATGGCCAGAAAGCTCTCCGAACGCGCTCAAATCTGGAATTTTTAATTAAATTATTTATTTTGACTTGTATCTGCTCACTGCATATGATTGCCGCTTGATAAAGCACAGACATTAAATTTAAGAGTAAGGATAATGTTATGACACAAATACATTTTGCAACAGCATTCGTTTTAATGCAGTTAATGATTTTTCCAGTTTATTGTTCTGACGATAACGGCAAAGAGGAGATGTATGAGGATTCTCCACTACAAGGGAGAGCTCACATACAAGACGACAGGCATGGCAGGGTTACTGACATAATAAAGAGAAATCCGTTCAAAGAGGATGGTGATATCTTTGGCTATATCGATTCATTGAATAAGGCATTAAGATCAGAAGAACCAAGAAATAAACCTCATTTTATAGAAACTACCTACGACGCACTTTGTTTGGACCACGCCCACAAAACAGCCTTACAGATTTATTATCGTTTGGCTGGTTTAGATGGTATGCACCCAATTATTTTTCACCATATTGAACATGAGCAAGATAAAAGAACCATAAAGCTTGATATGGCCAATGTTATGACCATTGATGAAGATAGGCGTCTTCGCGAAGTTGAATCCGTTATCAAATGGGACAGGATGCCTGAGAGGCTTAAAGGCTGGGCTAAAAGATGGAATCGCATTATCACAGGTGAATATGTAAGTATCGTCCACAAGCCTCTTCTTCAAGACAATCTTATTTTATATCCTGAGGCGTATCTGGGTGCAAACTGGCCTAGGCCCGAGGGCAATGCGCTGAATCAGTTTTATGTATATTGGTTTCAATCGCCGTATGCATCTAAATACATTTACATGGACAAGTTTGCCAAATGTTTTATGACACGCAAAGTGGCTATGTATTTATATCCACTGAATCAGCCTGATATCACTGAACTTAAAGGCTCCGTTAAAAATACTATGGCACATTATTTTGGTGAAGCTGTTGTTCCTATTACTCGTACAAACGGAGATAATGTTGTCTTTTATAAGTTAGAAATTACTGGCTTGCTTAGGGACTTTGCAACTACTGAGGTGATAAGGCAACCTAAGCCAGGCAAGCCAAATAAGTTTATAACATCAAAAAAACTCGTTACTAAACCATACACTTTTGAAAACAAGGGTTTTGAACTCATATATCGAGGCCTCATTGAGCAGGGATTCTATGAATTACTAGAAGAGAATGCGCCTGCGCCACAAGGAGATGTTCGGCAGGTTTGGCTTAGAGAGCCTGCTTCTTCAAATGGAAGGCTGGAGGTCCAACTTGACGGTGTAAAAGTAGATAGGCAATGGGCTGCACCACTATCTAAAATAGCGCCTGATCTAGTTCCTTCCATTAAAAATGGCAACTTGGTTGTAGATCTTAGCACAGTACTTTATCGGATGTGTGCTGAGGATTATAAAGAACTCGGGATCTACCTCAGATCGGCATATTTGATGGGTATGGACTCGGTTGTTTTAGAATGTTTCCCTAAAGACATGTCCCTATCAGATAAGGGGTTTTTCAGAGAATCTCCAGCTGATGTACGACTCATAGAAGTGGTCGATGCAGACCGAGATCATATTAATGCAATGGCTCGCTATTGGAGCCATCTTCATTACCTAATCGAATCCTTCAAGGGTCTGAGCTGGTTGAAATTTTATTTTGCGGCAGGTCTATTATTTAAAGAGGGTCAATGTGCTGAAAATCTAACCGAGGCTCAACGTTCACAATTGCTTTCCAAGCTAGTTGGTATAAAGCAAATTCATCTGCCTAAGGTTAAATTAGCTCCTCTATGTATTCGTGATATTTTGCAAACTATTAGTAATAATCGCGATAACTTAACGCACGTAGACTTTACAGGTGCTATCGGTTTGAAAGAGATAGATACAGAATTTGCTTGGGGTGTAAAACAGTTGCCTCAACTAAAATATCTGAGCGTAATTCAATCTGACTTCGGTAAAAACTTTAGTAGAGCAGTTATTTTGCTTACAGATAATCTGAAAGACAAAAAAAATCTGAAAGAATTAAAATTAGATATGCCATATTCTACCTGGGCAGCAGCACCAAAAACCATTATGTATCCGGTAGGGGGTTTTACCGTTTTATGGGCTAATACAAATAAACTTGAGAAAGCATTATTCTTTTTTAATCCCATTGGGGCAACCGCGTCTGTAATCTGTTCAGCCGCCGCTACTGTTTGTGGTCTTAAGCAGGACCTGGCATCTTTCATATGGGAAGAGCCAGTTTTTACCTATGAATTCGGAGAAGAGTTTGTGCAAACCTATCAGAACTTGATCCAAATTCCTAATTTAGAGAATTTGACTTTGAACACTGGTGGCTATCAGCAAGCTTGTTATAACCGGGTGCGTAGCCAATTCATAAGTGATCATAATAAATTGCATAAAGAAGCCCCTCCAGTTCAAATTGAATTCATGAACTAACCAAAGAAAGAGGAGTTATAGCCCCCAAGCTGTATCTGAATGATGAAGATGAGTGGCGTGCGTAACGAGTTTGTAAAACACTCCGCGTCACTCATCAATCGCAATTAAAGTTCCCAAACCTTGCGTTTTTGGGCCTTGTAGGTTGTTTTTTGACCAATCTTTGAAGAATGAAAGAAAGGGGGCTTTAGCCCCCTTATACCTCTTCCCGGAAATGCCAAAATTAGAGCCTGAATGATCATATGGCTTTAAAGCCTAAAGGGGAATCTTCTTGCTTTTACAATCATCCTACTGTTATTAAAGGTATCGAATACCGATTGAGAACAGCCAAGATTAATTTTTCATAGGTAATAAGAGCTATTTACTTCAGCATACGGCTTCTTTTGAAATGGGGTTGCGCTAGGGTTTTGCTGCAGAGTTTTCGACTGTTGGAAGGGATATGATGAAAACTATAGGACTTTTAGGGGGTGCCGGCTGGTCGTCTACGATTAGCTATTACACACTATTAAACCAACAAGTGAACGCCAGACTAGGTGGGGATCATAGTGCTAAAATTCTACTCAGAAGTATCGACTTTCATGACATTATGTCTCACTTTGGGAAAGATAATCAGAAGGTAGAGGAAGCGCTTCATGATGAGCTTCTCGGATTGATTGCTATACAACCGGACTGTATTATTATCTGTTGCAACCTCCTGCATAAATACTATGACCTAATCGAACATAGCCTCGAAAGCGACATTCCCGTCATGCATGCTATTGATTTGACAGCGCAACAACTTCAGCAAAAAAACTATCACAAGGTTTTATTGCTAGCATCAACATTTACCATGGAGGATGGCTTTTTCGAAAACACCCTAAGTCAAAATGGCATAAGTGTTATCGTTCCTAATCAAGAAGAACGTGAACGAATTGGACAGATCCATCAAGAGCTATTGCACAATAAGGTAACTAGAGAGTCGCGGGCATATTTTAGTGACCTCACCTTGAAATACAAGAGTTTGGACGCCGTCGTTCTGGGCTGTACGGAACTGCCGATGGTTCTTGATCAAGCCAATTCTAGTTTGCCGATAGTTGATCCTGTTGTTCTTCAAGTCGTGCATGCTGTAGACTTTGCGTTGGAGAGTCTGGATTCTAGGCAATAGGTTTCACTTTATCATTATGCAGACTGGTCAATGTCATGATACGCCATATTCAAAACAGAACTTTAGTTTCTTGAATTCCGGATGCATAAAAACAGTCATCTCATTTCCTTCATGATCGATTAAAGGATATAATATGCCAGGCTCCAAAGGCTTCTGGTCATTCTCGACGTTATAAAGCTCTGCAATTGATTTCTCCAATTTTTTATAGCTATCAATACTGGAGTCTGAATAATCTAGCATCATAGCATTTTCACTTGGTTGTTCTCGAATGCAACCGGACTTTAAAATAGCTTTCCATGAGGCCGGATTACCCGGGCTAGCTGTAACGCAGATCTTTGATAGCTCCCTATTATTGAAACATCTGAATTTCTGCTGAATTGGATGTTCAGTTTTTAGCAACCCCACTTGACGAACTTTTGGTGCCCAAATCTTGACGAATGTGTTCATGATGCTGCTCGCTATACCCTGGTTTTGGTGCTCTGGTAGAACCATATAAGCAATGCGACAAACACCTGGAACAGGGTCAGTTAGAATGAAGGTAAATCCCAGAGGTGAATGTTTTTCGGAATCTTCGATAAGCCACCCACCATAGGGGAAACCTGCTTGTGCTTGTTGTTCAAACAGATCTATAGTGGACTTAATCTCGGAATCTTCCAGGGGTATAGCGTATCCGAAGTTTGCCATAATGGTTTTATCTGCATAAAGGCGACGAAGGGTTTCAAAATCTACCCTATCACCCATTCGAATATTTCGAGAGGACCATTTTATGCCCGTCTTGGTCTTGCCGTATAGGATAACCTTTAGACCGGCTGCTTGTGCGGGGTCATCATATTGGAACATGCCTTGATCATAGAAGAGCCTATCGGACTCCGCCGATAATCGCGCTGTAGGTAAAATGTAATGGCTATCTTTTTTCAACATTGGAAAATCAAAAATCCTTCGAGGATAAAGTACAATTTCCATCGAAAATGTCAAAGAATTTCCAGGGGACTTGTACTAGCTCACTATCATGTAAATAAGGGACTTCTTGAATTAGCATCTCTTCGCCGGGTATTTTTTACGACAGCCATTTCTCCATATAGCATGTTCTCGCAATATACGTATCAGACTATTTTACATGGCAAGCGACTTAAATAGATATAAATCCAGCCTTTTCATATTGACCTGAACCTCAAGATTCTGTTTTATAGCTTCATATTTGATGATCATGGGGGAGAGACGATTTTGGAAACTGCTAACCATAAAACGCATGCAGGTAAATTGGGCCGCAATGAGCCCTGCAGTTGCGGTAGTGGCAAGAAATACAAAACTTGTTGTTATGCCAGTAAGGCAAACCATCAGAATGTAGACCCGGATTGGCGAAAAATCCGGCAAACAGAAGGTGAATTAATCGATAAGCACCTAACACCCTATGTCAGGCGAAAGTATGAACAGGAATTTTTCCATTTGGCACTTGATAATTTTTACATGGGTATCGAGTTGAGCAAAGACCTTGAAGACGGTTTCTTCAGAGAAGTTTTCATTCCTTGGTGTCTATTTAATTGGGTGCCAAATGTAGAAGGATTGCCTGAACAACCAATTGCTATGACCTATTTGATTGAACATAGAAGTCGGCTGACAACTTACGAAAGAGGTTTCATTGAGGCCATGTGCAACTCATATTTCAGCTTTTATCAGGTCATGGGAGTTGAGTATGAAAAATCAGTTTCTCTTCGGGATATCATTCTGGGCTCTGAACACAAGATCAAGGAAATATCTGGAACCCACTGCTTTAAAGAAGGGCATATACTTTATGCCCGGATTCTGAGCTATGGTAACCAAGAAGTAGCCATTGGTGTAGCACCCACCATGTTACCTACACATGGTCATGCCGCTGTTATCGATTGGATGACTGACTTTCAAAAACAACATCCTAAAGTTCCTTTCACACCGGCCATACTTGTGGCTGAAGAGGAGGGGCTTAGAGCTATATGCATGACGTCTATGGAAGCTCAATTCAAACCCCGTAGAATCGCGTGAACACGGACGGGGACCCTTTTGAGCCTTTCGCGCCAAACATCAATGAGCTGAGGTAAGAACTTGGGATGGCTTGGCCGGAGCTTTTTCTAGTCTCTATTGTTTTATAGCTGGAGTAATATTAACTTCAATCCAAGCGAGGGATGTTTGAATCCTTTTGTCTAACCAGTCTTTTTGAGACTCCGTAGCAGGAAGATCGGTTAAGGCCGAAATGAAAGCGTCCAGATAAGTTATGCGATGGGTATGGAGGGGCGTCTGGGCCCCTGTCATACTCTGCAATGGCTAGCCGTTCTTCAAAATCTTGTTTATCATAAGGAAGGGAAAATCGCTCTAAAACGTCTTGGGGGCGAACCTACAAACCCGACATATTCAAATTTGGATCTATTCTGTCAGTGTTGTCGGAAATTGGAAGTGGTAATTCTTGTGTGACCCTGGGGTGTGAAAACTCTCTTATTTAGGACTCAATTCTGTCCAGTCAAATGGGTGCAGCGTAAATCATTAAACCGTTCTGTGACTTTTTACTGTCATCAGATATCATTTGTTATACTCAAGTGTCCCAAATAGCAATTTTGTGAGGAGATGTTCTTGCGAGAAAACCCTTGAAACTGGCGGAGGAAGTGGGATTCGAACCCACGGTGCATTTGCATGCACAACGGTTTTCGAGACCGCCCCATTCAGCCTCTCTGGCATCCCTCCGCTAAGGGGTTAAGGTAGATAATTTGTTGGCTTTCTGCAAGTGTTATTCATGAGTGTGTCACTAACAAGTTAGTTGTCCGCATTAAAGAACATTTAAGTTGTCCGATTTTAGAGTGGATGTACAACCAGCAAACGGAGGTACATCCGATATGAGTGTAAAGCTAAATGAGGACTATTTAAAG
>JAGOMX010000047.1 GCA_017993335.1 Alphaproteobacteria bacterium
GCCTTTAATTGGGGGCAGAGTCCCCAGGATAAATAATATGCTGATGGGTAGCCAAAGGCTTAAGAGCATAACCTCCGACAGATCCCATAAATAATCACTGAGGAAGACCAGCGGAACAATGATCGTGCCCACCAAGGAGGTGACAATATAAGGCGGGGCATCATCGGCCGGAAAATCTTTTAAAGGAAAGTCACAAAAGGTGCAGGTTGCATGAACCTTAAGGTATGATTTGTATAAGCGGCCCGTGCCGCAGTTCGGGCATCTCAATACAAGCCCCCGAAAAAATCCTAAACTTGCTTTGCGTTTTGACGGTTCCATCCGATGCCTTTTCTTTTATACGCTAGCAAACTAGGCCGAAAAATACAATAAATATGAACCTCACCTATACAACGAAAACCTTTTTGTGATTTGAGAAACAGAATCCCATTGCCCTATAAGTACAGCCGCATAATAGATGTGTTCGTCTTGATGCTTTTTGGCGATGTTTTCAATCTGCTCTAAATAGGTGCCGCCAGTCATGCTATCCACAAAGGCGAGTTGGGTGACTCCGCTTTCTTTTGCAGTTAAAACCGCTTTCTTGATTTCATTGGATTTGCCACGAAGAACGATGTAAGGCATGCCAGAGACTTTCCAGTCGTTACCACTTGCGTCGATATTAGATTGTAAGAAACAAGTGTCTTGACCGAGCAAGGCTCCAGTCGCAAAAGAAGCATGAGCTATAGCATTCATCGCTACACCTACATCAATATCTTTGTTGACGACGATAACCAGTTTATTTTCAAAAGTCATTCCCTTCACCCCCAATTTTAACCTTTACAGGTCGAGCGTTATAACGCACAATATCTATACTATAACATCGTGCGTTATAGCGCACAAGTCTTTTTATGTATTATGAATGGAGTCAATTTTGGATACTGTGGCGGAAAAAATATCCAGTACTTTAAAACAGTTGCGTAGCCAGCGAGGCTGGAGTTTGGACATTTCCAGTCAAAAGACTGGGGTGAGTAAGGCTATGCTTGGGCAAATTGAGAGGGGAGAATCAAGCCCCACGATTGCCACCCTTTGGAAAATTGCAAGCGGTTTTGATGTGTCATTTTCTTCTTTTGTAGAAGACGCCCAATCCAACCAAGCCGATCTCATTCATCGCAAACAAGATTTAAAACAGATGCATAAGCATGACGATAAAATACGGGTTATGCCGATATTTACCTATGATAAGCGTTTAGATTTTGAGGTTTTTATTATTGAGTTGCTGCCTGGATGCGAACATTTGTCGCCCCCTCATCAACCGGGTGTCGTTGAACATGTGATTGTGGCAAGCGGTGAGATTGAGGTGCTAATAAACAACGCATGGCATCCTGTGAAGCAGAACGAGGGTTTGCGTTTTTGTGCAGATGCGCCCCATGGCTATCGCAACACGTCTTCTTTACCTGCGGTATTTCATGACATGATTCATTATAAACGGGTTGATGTTTCATAGAAAGGAAGGATGGCCTGCGTACGTGGGACTGATTAAATCCTTTGTATTTCAAATCTCGTTGTTTGAAGGGGGGAGTTTCGAGCCGTATGCATGCTCCATAAAAGCAATGTAAGGTTGGGATGTAATTTGTATAGGCGGGGTTTGGCTATATAGTAATAGCTCGTGCAGTTGGCGAATCAGTTGTAACTTCGTTAGCTTAATTTGCATCCTACACCCTATTTAACAAAAGTACTCATAAAACACATATAGGGCGATAGGGTCCGAACGGCAAGGGGTTTATCTTTAAAAATTAAAAAAATATTTTTTATACCTCTGAAGCATAATTATTTCTTTAAGTTTTTGATCATTTCCAACAAGGTGTCTTTATCCACATAGCCCTTAACGAGCTGGTCACCCAGGACAAAAGCTGGTGTGCCTTCTATTCCCAGACGTTGGCCGAGTTTCATGTTTTCTCTTAATTGTTTTTCCACATCAACAGCGCCGGTTGCGTGGCTGAGGCCGGGGATGTTTTCTTTTAGCTTTTCTAGATCAATGCGATTTTGGGTGGCTAGATCGAATCTCTCTTTTCTGGATCGAACCGCTGACTCGTAGACAGCCTCATGAAAATCCTTAAAACGTCCGATTTTGTGGGCGGCTAATTGTTCTTCTGAAGCCTTTACAGATTCAGGTCCTAAAATGGGGTAGGCTTTATAAATGATTTTCAGCTCTTTCTGCTCAGCCGCCACATCTTTTAAGATCGACTCAAATTTGCGGCAATAGCCACAATAGGGATCCATAAACACAACAATAGAGACGGATCCTTTTGGGTTGCCGAGGACAGGATCCTCTGCGTGATTAAAGAGATTCTCTTTTTCTTTGATTAGCGCTTCAGCCGTTTTTTTATCTTCCTCCGCCTGGGCAGATTCCGCGCCCGCATTGAGTGCTTTTTCTATCAATTGGGGCTCTCGCATCATCAGGTCCCTGACAATCTTTTCGATGTTATCTATTTGTTCTTTGCTAAAATTGTCATCCTTTTTATCCTCGCAGTAACCAGGATTTAGCATCAACAAAAAGGCCATAAGGCTCGTAGATAAAATTTTGAAGTTTGTCATAGATATCCCCGCGTTATTATAGTCTACAGCATAAGTGATAGCTTGCAAAAGTCAAGTTGAACTCTATTGCAAATGCCGAAAGACTTAAAATTAATCATTCGTTAGGAATTGCGGCAGTCTTCATTAATGTTCCCATGAATATAATGATGAGTATTTGTAAGGGTTGAGGTGGGTATGAAATTTGTATACATGATAGTTTCCATTTTTTGTATAGAACAGAGTTTAGGATCGCAAGTGCTAGATTTATCCATATCCAACGAAGTTTTACGGGTGCCGGTTCGTTTAAAGTCTTGCTTGAAATCATCCACGAAAAAAACGGAACGCGTCCGTTTTGCGCCTTCCTCACAAGTTATGTTTTTTCAAAATGAAATTGAAAAGAATGATTTAGGGCAGATACCAAAAGAAAAACAAATCTTTACGGACAAGACTGGTTTTAATTATATTTATCCTTTAAACCAAGAAAAAAGAACTGAGTCTGAAGTTCCTGTCATTTTTCAGCAAGAAGAAGAGGGGGGCGTGCAGGTTGATACGGTTGAGCCCAATAATAATGTTACCGCATGTATACAGCAGGCTGCCGTCCTGGTAAATCAAGCGGCTAGAATTCAAAACCTTCCCAAACAGGAGCGGCGTTTATATCGATTGGTTCAAGGGGATTGTTATCGAAATGCCGCCAGTATTTTGCTTCGCGCCATAGATCATCGTCATGCTGATGAATTACAGTCTGCGGGGATGGATCCAAAAGAGGTGGGGAGTTTAAATCATAACCTTCGTGGCCGTTATCTTGAGCTTATCCGGATGGCCGCTAAAAATTTTGGGTATGATATAAAAACAGCTGGATCCAATTTTCATCATGCGTGTAAGCACTACTTGCGAACCATTCAAAGTCTTTTGCATGAGAATGAGTACGAAGTATATGATGAGTTGTTAAATAAATTTAAGGGAATGATTGCGGATACGATGAATATCGTGCATCTCGACCCTGTTGAATGTGATGATTGCCTCGAGATTATTCGGGATGCCAGTGAAAAAGAAATGGTAATCCGCTGGTTACTGGAAGCGGAAAAAAATGGCTTCGAAACTCGGAATTATTTGAGAGAACAAGTCCTCCTGCATCATCACTTATTGCTGAAACATGAGATGACTTCAATGAAAGAAAAAAAGAGCAAGTTTACCTTTAGGTTCAAGGGAGCGATCAAGTCGCCAAATATAAGAGCAGAAAGTAATTGATGTCATGATTTCAATAAATATTATATTTAATAAGTTGATTTAATTTATACGTTGTCATATATTTGACGTATTATGCTTCAAAATGAGTGTTTATGATGTCAAATAGAATATTTATATTGTTTTTAGTTTCTTTTACGGCCATGACTTTTTCTGTTCATGGGTCGTATCCGGATGAGGATTTAGATCGAGCCCTGGCGTTGTCATTGGCACAACCGGATCTGCCTAGTATAGATCATCAAATTTTACGGTTGGTTCCGGAGTCACATCAAGAAAAGGTATTGGGGTGTGTTTATGCGCAACAGCCGGAAGACCGCGCAGAATACGGGGATAAATTAATTTTTCTGATGCGGCAATTTCCTGAGGGATCAAAAAACGATTTGATGCATAAGATAGGAACTGCGGGGCAGAGCTTATCTTTAGATGTGTTAGACAGTCTCCTTCTTGCCTTTGCTGAAGATCCGGTCAGTTGTGTTTCCCTTATCGAGTCAATGTTTTCCGTAAAATCTGTTGAGCCTGTTTTAGATGCCACTATTTTTCCGGATCATCGTGTGGCCGTTGGGCAGGTCTTTGCAGGGAATTATACGGGCACCGCAACGAGAATTGAGCCAGGACTTTTGCTGTCTGCGGCTCACGTGCTAGAGATGTGGATGCCAAAGAAAGAAACGGTTGCACAAAAAAGTGGACCGATAGTTATCGGTTTTCCACCAAAAAAAGTTGTTTGGGCCTATCAGTTGGCTGCTAATAGTGAACCCTTTTACGTGCCAGTAACGCATATGGTTTTCGAAGCCGAGTATTTGCATGCTCGTGCCTTAGGGAATGCAGACATTTTCCCATATCAGGAAGCCAGAGACTTAGTTTTTTTGAAGCTGGATGAACGAAATATGTTACCGAATTTACCCGTATTGCCTTTAATTACAAAATTAGAAATATTACCACAGATGTGTGCAGCTTTTGGTTACGGTCGAACAAATGATCCGATGAAGCAGCGACTCGTTGATCGTGGGGAAATCGTGCATCAGTTTGAAGCCCTCCCACAAACAGGTGAGTGGAATGGAATGCGCTTAAGATATGACGAGTATAATCCCGATCAATACAGTAACGAAACCCGCCGTGAAGTGCAAATGTTGCTACACAGGCCGCAGCTAGATGGAGAAGATAGTTTTGTCTCCCGCATTAATGAAGCCCAATCCGGAGATAGCGGCGGACCTTTATGCGCTGTAACCCCCTCCGGTGTCCGCGTGATTGGGGTTACCAGCAATTATGACCGCAATGGCAGTAACGGCTTTGCCTCCCTGCTTAAAACAATCGGCCCAGAACAATACACCCTAAACCCCAAAGTGCAAGCTATGTTGAATGCATTAAAGAGGGGTTAGTGTGAATGAATAGCCAAAGTTTCAAATGGGTCAAAATGTGTATTTTAATTTACTTGACAATAATTGTTTAAAATCTTATTTTGCAGATATTTGAATTAATTAAGGGGTTTTTCTTATGTGTAAAATTATCCATGCGTTCAGTTCTCTCTTTATGATGTTGTCTTGCCTTTCGTCTTCGGATCTTATGGCATCTAAAGAAGATGAGAATCAACAACAAGTCCGTTTAGTTAAGGTGCAGACGCAAGATCCAGATCTTACTCTTCTTGAAGAAACAGGAAGGGGAAATCATTATTTAAACGAAGTGGAGCTTTCTGAACCATTTGGGCTATATAAACTTATCATAGGTGCGGATGTCGTTGGCTTTCAATCGGTTTCACCTTACTTAAAAAGCGGAGTTATAATAGCTGAGGAAATGACAGACGTTCTTGAGGTGTACCAAAGTAAGGGCTATGGAAAAATCCTAAGGCGAAAAATGGCTGAACTTTTCGATGGTTATATAGGCAAGCCTATGTCCATGAATCATTCAGAAGATTCTTTGGGTAATGAATCAACGATTTTTGCATATTTGTATTCAGACAATGAATGGTATTGGGGAGGGAACGGAGCTTCCCTAAAATCTAGTTTAGATGCAGGGTACGGAATAATTTCTATTTCTGGGAGAAAAATGGGATTAGTTCAAATGCTATACCCACGAAATAAGACTCATTGGAGTGATGAAAAAGTTAACTTGCTGCTGCAAGCTTCAAGAATAAACTGTCAGGGAGCCAAAAAAGAATCCATCCCTTTTCTATTGAAAATAATTGAAAAAATAGATTTTAAACAAGAAACGGATTTATCTACATTTTGTTGCATTATAGGTTTTGTAGATAACTTCAAAACCGTGGAAGCCTCCAAGATGTTGGAGGAACATATACAAGGCATTGCTCACGAAGACATGGAATATATTGCGTCAAGAGTGTCAGATGGAGCCAATAATTTAGAAAAGCAAATTATTGATCCGACTTTTATGCTTGCCGTAAATGTGCACGGCATTCTTGAGATCATCGGTAAATATCGTAAATAGAATGAATAAAATTGTTCTAAATTGGGGCTTTGAGTAGATGTCCTGAGTTAATGGAACGTTCTCATCGGGTGTAATGCCAATGAGCGGGGCTTTCAAATGGCTAGATTAGCCAATTCATCACCCAAAACACAGCTCGGCTCTGCCGAGTTTGTGTGCGGGGTGGGATGAGTGCCTCATAAGTGTTAAGATTTGTTATTTCTTATACTAATTCCAGAAAATAACTGATAAATCTTATCCTCACCGCTTGTCATACCTGCGCAGGCAGGTATCCAGCGCAACAAAGTGCTGCGCAGCAGCTCTCCATTTATTTTAATGCCACAGAAGCAAGGAAATATTGAACCTCTTCGAGGCACATGTTGTACTGGATACCTGCCTGTGCAGGTATGACAGACGATGGTTGAGGAGATTTAAGACAGCATCTATCTGTATGCTTAATTATAGGATTTGTTATTTCTTACATATTATTGAACTCTTCCACCTCTTGCTGCGCCGGCGTAATAAATAATATCTCTGGGTAGGTATAATCCTTTTATGCGCAGGAACTTATCAATTATATCTTCTCGTTCTTTCTTATAGTCAAGGACGTGACCCAGTCCGTGTAAACCGCTAAGAATACATTGTTTGTTCGAGGAATAAAGGGCGTATTCCATTACCTGTAGGGTTGCTTTATTCTTATCAAGGGGGCTGACGTCCCAAAGCATAAAGCAAATGTGGTTTATTGCGCTCTGTTCATCTGGTACACAGCGTTTTTCGAAAACATGCTTATAAAGATTCTTCATGCTCAAAATTGCACTAACTTTTTTGCGTTCATCTTTTGATTCCATAAAGTCAAATATGAGGTTTGAGTAATATTGGTTAAATAGAATTTGTATTCCTAAGGCAACCTGTATATCCGAAAATTCTGCCAAATCCTTTTCGCAGTTCAGGAACAGGTAATGATATAAATCAACTAGTTCATCGACATGTTGTCCATCATATAAAGGAAAATCGAGAGGATAATCAGAATCAGTATACCAGCCTGTCTCCGTGCTTCCTTCTGGTGGCTGGTGGTCAAATACAAGTCTGATAAATTCCTTATAGAAATAAGGAGGCGGTGATTTATTTTCCATCTAGGTCACAAAATACGGTTCTATAATGATTATAAGCCACCATGGGACCCCTTCATAGGCTTTTTGTCAAATATGTGCATAAATTCATCTCCCCTGACTTCTGCCATTTAGTGTGACAAATAATTCAGCCACAAAAACCGAAGAAGACATTCAGAACGTAAGGAATATTTCATTCTTTCGTTTGCATTCGGGGAGGCTATACCATAAACCCGAATTTAAGTTCATTTAGGGGTAAAAGCTATGGGAACAGGTTTTGGAGCGTTACCTTGCTGCTGGCTTCTGTAACATAATGGAGACCTGCGTTTCTGCTGTTCGGGGATACCAGAAGCCCCTGGTTTAGGTGCAGGGGCGCCAGTTTAGCCTCTTTTTTGCCTAAAAAACTTGCATAAATAAAAATCAGCCTTATATGTATGTTAGTAAGTCCGTGCATAACGGTATTCTATATAGATGGAGATTATTAGAAATGATTAAGTTTACAAAGAAGTTAGCGATTGTGGCGAGTCTAGTGACTTTGAGCTCTGGGCAGTTTGTTGCTTTTGGATCCAACGACAATAGCAACAATGATGTGGACGGAGCTGAAAGCTATTTAAAGCGCCTTGCTATTACACCGGCTCCAGCGCTAAAGACACTTGGACCAATTGTTAAACCGAACAAGATACAAATCCTTACCCATGCAGTCGGCGGTACACCCGTGGGAAACTTGCGCCTCGTATGCCGTGAGTGGGGATATATCGTCGATGAGCTCATCCAAAAAGACGGCGAGCAAAAGACTCCATATATAAAATTACCCCTTATCTCGCAGCACTTTGTGAAGGCTGCTTTTGGAGGACTTGGTAATGATGCCTTTTATGAAGTGTTTGCAAAGCTCAGGCTGATTTACCGCCCAACGCCGGAAAGCGAGGGTGTGGTTCTTCCCTTCTTGGACTTAAAAAACCCCTTTTGTGGCACATTTAATCTGGCTGAGTGTGGTGACGCTGGTAAATACTTACGATTTACAACCAGCTTGAAAGACTTTTTCGAAATCGGGGGAGAAAATAAAGACAAGGTTGTGATTCTTTTTGCTCCCCGTAGTTTGGTTTTCCAGAGACTAGACTCAACCGCGAATCCGTTCGCAGCGATTAAGGACAATTGGACGTCGGATTTCGGCATTTTCTGGCGTTTGGGCAATCATAAGAATTTAGGGTGGTTTGATTCTCTGGTAACTCGTTCTCTGCATGAAGTTGGGTCGGAGAATTTGTGCGAAAATTGGAAAAAGGCGTGTGTGGGGTTCATTCGCCGGATTGGTGGGTTGGTGCGGCCTTTCACGTTGGATTGTAAACCAAAATTAGAGTTATAGACAATTGCCATGGGTGGAGGAGCCCATAGTGCCGGGCATCCAACATGAGAAGATGTTTGGCAACAGTGTCTGGGCGCATGACTCTAGCTCAGTTAATGTCGATAAGCACAGTTTTAGTCAGCGTGTCCATTGCCTGAGTAATATATGCTTTTAAGAACGAACTTATGGCTTTAGAATCATTATCGAACTCCCTGACGTCTTGTTGGCCGTGCACAGAAACAAAAAACGAAAATTTTCCGATGTCTATTCCAATAAAGTTATGATATTGTGTCATATGTTCCTCGAGATTTTATTTAGGATTGTAAGCGGGCGTACGTAGCGTATCCCATTCAACTATTCAAACGTCTCGAGAGAAGGGCTAGAGTACCTTGATCCAGTCGGTTATCTTTAACCTAAACCTGCACGGTCGCTCACGCCCGCGCACCAATCACTATATTTAGGTAGTGATTGGTGCAACTTTCTTGCCGAGGAAGATACAAAACTTTCAATATCTTGCCTATCTTCTTTTTAGCACAATTGAATCTTACAACACCTGCCTGCGCAGGTATGACAGGTTCTGGTGACATCTTTTGTATATTTTTCATGCGTAGGCCCTGTTCAAATGGGGCAAAATGTTGACGCTAAACACAGATAGTGATATGGATGGTCTTTGTGTTAAATATAGAGTAGTTAATAGAGACATTCTATCCCTCGTAAGGGGATGCAATTGCAGTATGTCTTAATGTATAAAATTCAATCGAGTAGGAATAGTTATGTTTATAAGGCTTTTTTCAGTATTTGTAACTTTATTTATCTATTATTCAAGCACCAGCTTTGCAACGGATGATCTTTTTAAAGCCATTGAGGCTTGGGAAAATGCCGAATATAAAAAATCAGCGGAACTATTTCGTCCATATGATCAAGGGCATCCTGTCGCCAGTCCCTATTGCGTAGACCTTGCCAGTAGAGGCCTGATGACAGTAAATCCGGATAATAAGTTACACCAAATCTTTAAAATCGAGGGCGTGACAAATATTTCTACAGATTGGTTCGCCACATCTCAAATAATAAGGAATATCAATTTAATAAAAAAAGAAATAGAAAAATTAGACTCTAAAAAAAATAATAAAAATGCTAAGAAAACTGAAAAAATAAAAGCTAAGTTAGCAAAAGATATTGCTGAGGAGGTTTCTAAATTAACGCATAAGAAAAAAATTTATTCTGACTATTGTTGTTATAATAAATTTAGTTTCGATAGAAATATGTTACTTTCGGCTTTTAATGCTTGTGTTACATCTTTTTGTTTTGACCCAAAAGTCTTTCTTGAAACCTTGCTTCCTGATGTGGCAGGTACCATAAAAATGAATAAGCATACATTATTTCCTTTGGCTGCTCCTTTTCAAGAAAGCATGAAAACCTGCACGATAGGCGAATCTTTTTATAACATAAGGGATATGATTGATGACTATACGTTGCGGTATATGCTGATACGTTCTGCGGCTATGTTTGGTCATCGGCAGGCGCAGGTATACATGGCTAAAAATTTATGCAAGACCCAACAAGAAAGTTACTATTGGCTTGCATTGGCTGCAGAAAAAGGGGATCCCGAAGGTCTTTGCCATATAGCGTTTATGTACGAAAAAGAAACATTTTTAAAAACGAACTGGCAAAAATCTATGTATTATTCGACGCAGGCAGTGAAGGCCAATACATCACATCTGCCCAATATTTATTATGATCATGCGATCCGATTAAGGATGGAAAAAAAGATAGATGAGGCTTTGGTTTATTATCGTTTAGCCATGGAGCATGGAGCAACAGATTCCCAACGAATGAATTTTGGTGAAGTGCTTTATGACGCTGGCAGAACTGATGAACTGATGGTGTTATTACAACAATTAACCCAATCAACAGATAGTTCAATTTGTGGCGAAGCATGCCTTAATATTTTCACATTGCTACACATCAACAATCCTGATGAGGCTCAAAAACGACAAGCAGTTGAGGCTTTAGAACGTGCTGTAAGCTGTGGCAATTCCGTTGCAGCTTATGAATTAGGTTGCCTATACGAGACTGGTTTATATGTGGAGATCGATCTCGAAAAAGCATTGCTATTATTTGAAGAAGCTATTCAAAACGGCTTGTCTTATGCATACAATTCAGCTGGCTTGATTTATATGAAAAAGAAAAATTCAGATGCCGATAAAAAGGCTGCAGAGTATTTTCAAATAGCTTACAGTTCGGTTCCAGAATTCCGTTGTTACGCGGCTTATAATCTAGCCCTTATGCATAGCGACGGATTGGGTGATCTTGAATGCAACCCCGTGGTTGTGGAGAAATATTTCCGAGAAGCCATGGATGAACCTGACATTAGAATAGACGCAGTTTCTGAACTTGTGCTTTTTTGGATAAGGCATGGTTTGTATTCCCATGAAGAAGGAGAAAGGCTTTTAAGTGCCGGCGTTCAAGAAAAAGATACACGCTCTTTATTTTATATGGGGCAGTCATATCTCTTTTTAAACCCCACATCAAACCTAGATAAAATGCGCCTTGGCATTGAATATATTCTCGATGCGGCCAAAAGAAATGAACCAGGAGCAAAAGGCATGTTTTGCTTTCTAAAACATATCGGGGTCAGCGGTGTAATGCGTGCAAATCATAAGCGTACACATCAATATCTGCAGAATTTAGAGGCAGATGAAGTCGGTGTTTATAATTTAATTTTATCCGCTTACACGCAGATGTCAGAAAAAATGAAGAAGGTTGAACTACAACAAGAAGATGCTTCTCTATCCGCAGAAGAATCGGAAGAAGAGGATGAGAGCTTTGAGGATTTGCAAGAAGCTGACATGAATCTTGAAGTGTCTCCAGTTCTAGATACGCAACCTCAATCCCTTCATAACCCACAAATCGCCCGCTTAGAATCTGCCTTGTCCGAGCTAAAAGGCAAAAAACAAGTAAAGTGGAGAAAAGTCCAAGGATTAATGGGGCAGATGATGGGAGCCGTATCCGGGTCTTTTCGCCCAGGAAAAGGTTCTGGAAAAAGAGTTGAAATGGCCGGTGATGTTATTTCATTGCACATCCCACACAGCAGCAACCAAGACGCCACTGACTTAAAGGGAAAAAGACTAACAAGCGTTCTCAATCAAATGAGCGATGCATTAGAAACCTTAAAAAAACAAACACCAAAAGAAGACGAGGCGGAGTAAAAAACGAGGTCGTAGGATTCTTGATAGACGCTTTCGGCGGCATTATGATGATGGGACTCCGCCCCAAACCTCGAGGTATTTCTAGAAAGGATTTGGGGCTCAAAATCTGGCATCCCTGTCAACAGTTTCATTACCCGCGCGGGTATGACAGACTATGGTTGAGGAGATTTAAGGTAGCCTCTATTTGTATACTTATACCATTTACCCTAAATTAAGTATAATAACCCCCGTCATGCTGAGTGCGGCTCCGCGCCAGCGGAGTTAGCGAAGCATTCAGGACTATAAGTGCCGCTTTAGCGGCTCTTTATAATCTATATAGAGCCACTAAAGTGGCACTTATGCGCCTGGATCCTTCTCTCACTCAGCTAACTCTGGGCTTCGATCAGGATGATGGGGCATCAAAATCTGACATTCCTGTCAATAGTTTCATTGCCTGAGTAATACTAATTCCTATAATTAAGTATACAGATAGAGGCTGTCTTAAATCTCCTCAACCATAGCCTGTCATACCTGCGCAGGCAGGTATCCAGCGCAACATGTGCCTCGAAGAGGCTCAATATTTACTTG
>JAGOMX010000009.1 GCA_017993335.1 Alphaproteobacteria bacterium
GTATAGGATATCTCCCAGAGGAGAAAATTACTGATGCGTTTTTCGCCACTAGTCCGGATCAGAATATCCGGCAAGGGAATATGCGCCGTTGACAGGTTGCGCGTGATTAATTCCGGTGTAATGTCAGCAGGCATTATCTCTCCCGCGTTTACTTGCAAGGCTAGTCTTTGAGCCGTTAGGGCGATGTCTGCTTGACTGCCGTAATTTAAGGCAATGGTCATAAAAAATTTAGAATTATTGGCTGTTCGTGCTTCTGCCGATTCAACCATGGCCAAAACTTTTGCATTCAGACCCTCGCGCATCCCGATGAACTTAAGGCAAATGCCATTGGCATGAATGTCGTTCATTTGTTTTTTTATGGAATAACAAATCAAATGCATTAAGCCTGTGATTTCCTCCGGGGGGCGGTTTTTGTTTTCGGTGGAAAAAGCGTATACGGTTAAGTATCGAATACCTAAGTCTCGTAAGGCTTCTGATGTTCGGTGTAAGGCTTTAACGCCCTGGCGATGACCCTCTAAAGAGGGGAGGCCATGATGTTTCGCCCACCTGCGATTGCCATCCATAATAATGGCTATATGTTGAGGCATAGGGCTGTGCGGATCTATGCAATGTTGCGCAGGTGGGTTCATAAGAAATACTCTTTTATTATACTTTAAACTTGCATAATATCTTTTTCTTTTAAGGCTAAATCTTCATCAATATGCTTGATGAACGTATCGGTAAGCTCTTGGACTTCATCCGCATAGCGGTGATGTTCATCTTCTGGCAGGGAGGCTTCTTTTTCCATTTTCTTTAAGGCTTCCATACCATCCCGACGTACATTACGAATGGCAACACGAGCATTTTCCGCATATTTCTTCGCGATCTTTGTCATTTCAATGCGGCGTTCCTGACTGAGTTCTGGCAAGGGAATGCGGATTAATTGTCCGTCTGCCATAGGGTTTAAGCCTAGACCAGATTCACGAATAGATTTTTCGACGCTGGCGACCATGGATTTATCCCATACTTGAACCGTCAGAAGTCTGGCTTCTGGGGCGCTAATCGTTCCCACAGAGGTGAGGGCCATTTTTGATCCATAAGCATCAACCATGACCGGTTCGAGTAAAGCAATGGAAGCTCGTCCCGTGCGTAGGCCGGCGAACTCTCTATGTAAAGCATCCTGGGTGGATTGCATGCGTTTTTTTAAATCACTGATTAAGGCTTTTGGCATGTAAAAACTCCGTTTATTTTTTTCAGTTTAATTGTGGACAAGGGTGAATTTTCCCTCGCCTTTTAATGTTTTTAAAATGTTACCCGGTTGTAGTATGGAAAAGACAACAATCGGCATATGATTATCCCGCGCTAAAGCCAGGGCAGGGGCGTCCATCACACGCAAATTATCCTGTAAGGCTTGGCTGTATGTGATCGAGCTGTAGTGTACAGCCATGGTTTGCTTATGGGGATCTGCGGAATAGACACCATCAACCTTGGTTCCTTTCAGCAAAACATCGCACGCCATTTCAGACGCCCGTAAAGCCGCCGTCGTATCCGTTGTAAAATAAGGATTTCCCGTGCCGGCTGCAAATATAACGACGCGCCCTTTTTCCAGATGGCGTACGGCCCGTCTGCGGATATAAGACTCACTGACGGTTTGCATGGGGATTGCCGACATCACGCGGGTGCTGACATCGATCTTTTCCAGGGCATCTTGTAAGGCTAAAGCATTAATTACCGTGGCGAGCATTCCCATATAATCGGATGTGGATCTCTCCATCCCCTCAAGGGCGCCTTCCACACCACGAAAAATATTGCCGCCCCCAATGACGAGACATACTTCATAACCAGTGTCTCGGACTTCTTTGATGTCCTGTGCGATGCGTAAAATGAAAGAGGGGCATATTCCATAAGCATTATCCCCGGCCAAGGCCTCACCTGATAATTTAATCATTACACGTTTATAGGATATATTTTTCGATATGGTCATGACCGGTTATGAACTCCTCTTTAGGTAAAACGCGTGAGTATTCTCACAATTAAACAGTTCAGGCTTATTTTAGAAGCTCATTCTAACCAATCAACACAAAAAAAACACGTGTTTTATTTTTCTTTTTTTTGTAACAGGCATGCTCAACATGAACAAAGTCAAAATAACGGGTAAACAGGGCCTACGCATGAAAAATACACAGAACCTGTCACACCTGCGAAGGCAGGTGTCCAGCGCAACAAAGTGCTGCACAGCAGCTCTCCCTTTATTTCAATGCCACAGAAGCAAGTAAATATTGAGCCTCTTCGAGGCACATGTTGCGCTGGACACCTGCCTTCGCAGGTGTGACAGGTGTGGGAGGTGCTTCCTCTCTTAAATTTTTCATGCGTAGGCCCTGGACGGGCAAATAATATTATAGGCTGAAAATAGTATGAATAAAAAAAGACTCCCGATAAAGGGAGCCTTTTTAAACCGGACGACGGATATCTACTTGGAAAGCTGAGCTGCTACTTCTGCAGCAAAGTCAGTTTCTTGCTTTTCAATGCCTTCACCCAACGCATAGCGGATGAAACCTTTCAGCTTAATCTCAGAGCCCAGTTCTTTTGCGGCATCCTGGATAATATCCTTCACGCGCTTTTCTGGATTCATAACGAATTCTTGTTCTGTCAAAACCACTTGCTCATAGAATTTGCGCATGCGGCCTTCGATCATCTTGTCCAAAAATTCAGCAGGTTTACCGGAAGCCTTGGCCATATCTTCATGAACAGCACGTTCTTTAGCTACCGCTTGAGGGTCCATGTCTTCGATAAATGAAGCCTGAGGATTTGTTGCCGCGATATGCATGGCAATTTGACGACCTAGATCGTTCAATTTGCTAGAATTTGCGGCTGATTCTAGTGCCACAAGCACACCAATTTTACCGATGGAATCTGCCACCTGGTTGTGAATATAGCTAGCCACTAGACCATTGGAAACTTCGAGGACGTCGCAACGACGCATATTCATGTTTTCGCCGATAGTCGCAATTAAATGTGTAAGTTGTGCTTCACATGTATTGGAAGTGCCTGGGTATGCCGCAGCCTTCAAGGAGTCTAGATCTGCACCGCTGTTGACCGCAATTTTAGCCACATTCGAAACGAAAGATTGGAAATCATCGTTACGTGCGATAAAGTCTGTTTCTGCGTTAACTTCAACCAAGGCACCTTTGTTTCCTGATGTGGACGCGCCGACCAAGCCTTCTGCTGCAACGCGGCTTGCTTTTTTCGAAGCTGCCGCTAGGCCTTTTTTGCGTAGCCAATCTGCGGCATTTTCTACATCGCCTGCTGATTCGGATAGGGCTTTTTTACAATCCATCATACCTGCGCCCGTGCGGTCGCGAAGTTCTTTCACCATTGCTGCTGTAATTGTTGACATATTGTGTTCCTTTTATTTTCTATCGTTTAAGTATAGTTCCCAGCTGTGGGGATCGGTTCTTAGAAAAAGTTAGGCAATAAACCCATCTGGAATCTGTAAACAGACTTACCAGATGGGTTGATCTTTGCTTAACCGAAATTGCCTTTGATTTAGGCTTCTTTCTTTTCCGCAGCAGGTTTAGACTTTGTTGCTGTTGTTTTGGCCGCTGGTTTTTTCTCAGAAGCAGCCGCTTTTTTCGCAGGTTCTTTCTTTTCTGCTTCTGCAGCTACTGGCTTTTTCTCGGTTTTTGCAGCAGGCTTGTCAGCTTTCTTTTCTGCCTTCGGAGCTGAAAACTGAATCGCTTCTAATTCGCTAGCTGGAAGTTCAGAAGACTCACCCAAATCAATGCCAGCCGCAGCCATTTGATCGCTTAAGCCATTCAAAATAGCGCTTGCAAAAAGGTCGCAGAAGAAACGTATGGAACGAAGAGCATCATCGTTACCTGGAACCGGGAAGTCGATGTCAGTTGGATCAGAGTTACTGTCGACGATACCCACAATCGGCAAACCAAGTTTGCGAGCTTCTTTAATGGCTGTCGCTTCCTTGTTGGTGTCGATAATAAACAGTAAGTTTGGCGTGCCGCCCATCTCACGAATACCACCGATAGCTAATTCTAGCTTATCTTTTTCGCGGGTCAGTTGAAGAATTTCTTTCTTTGTCAGTCCCTTTTCAGGATTGTTCAATAATTCTTCATATTCTCCCAAGCGCTTGATAGAGCGAGAAACCGTTTTCCAGTTGGTCATCATGCCGCCAAGCCAGCGGTGGTTAACGTAGTGCTGGCCACAACGCTTTGCGGCTTCCGCAATAGCTTCAGAGGCGGCTGGCTTTGTGCCAACAAACAAAACACGTCCGCCCTTGGCAACGGTTTCTTGAACGGCGCGTAAAGCGGATTCCAACATAGGGAATGTTTTTTCCAGGTTAATCACGTGTACATTATTCCGTACGCCAAACAAATAGGGCTCCATACGTGGATTCCAACGGCGTGGGTGATGTCCAAAGTGTATGCCAGCTTCTAGCATCTGGCGCATAGTAAAGGTAGGTATAGCCATTTAATTTCTCCTATTCCGGTTATATCCTCCGCAGGGTTTGCCTAAAGGCACCGGAGCGATCAGCAAATGCTGGCGCTTTACCTGCGTGTGTTTTAGATTTTTTGTATAGCCCTTTTTGATCCTTTATACAAGCATTTTCCTGTATAAATGCAGGGTGAAAATCATTTTTAGAGAAAAAATCACTCTTGCAAATTCATTCTGGCTATGGGACGGTACAAAATGAAGAATTTCGCAGCGGAGAAAACTATGAACGATATGATGAGCGTCTATAATAACACATTAGTGCCAATGGTTGTGGAGCAGACCAATCGTGGTGAGAGGTCTTACGATATTTTTTCACGTCTTTTGAAGGAACGGATTATTTTTTTAACCGGTCCTATTAATGACGATGTTTCCAGTTTGATTTGTGCGCAGTTCTTGTTTTTGGAATCGGAAAACCCCAATAAAGACATATGGCTGTATATCAATAGCCCTGGCGGTGCGGTAACAGCAGCGATGGCGATGTTTGATACGATGCGCTATATCAAGCCCGAGGTTCGTACGTTATGTATGGGGCAGGCGGCTTCTGCTGGGTCTTTGATGTTGACGGCGGGTGCGAAGGGTAAACGTTATGCCTTGCCCAATTCCCGTGTCATGATTCACCAACCTTTAGGCGGTGCACAAGGTCAGGCCACAGACATCGAGATTCATGCCCGTGAGATTCTGTCCATCCGTGCTCGTTTAAATCAGATTTATGCGGATTGCACAGGGCAAAAGCTTGAGGTGATTGAAAAGGTCATGGAAAGAGACAAGTTCTTGTCACCTGTGGAGGCCATGGAATTCGGGCTTATTGATGAAATCATTGACTCTAGACCCATGGATGTGGCAGCTTAGTTTAAATTTTCGCCTTAAAAATCCTAGTGTTATGGATTTATCCAGTGAAACTGGGGTTTTTTTGGCAATTAATGAAGTTTTGTTAACGGTTTTTTCATCCCCAGAGTGGATACTGTAAATAAGAGGATTGTTTTCTCATGGTTGCAACGCATCTAGGATGAACAGGAATATAATATGAGCAAGCCAAGCGAAGGCGACAACAAAGGATTACTTCATTGCTCTTTCTGCGGAAAGAGTCAACATGAAGTTAAAAAATTAATTGCTGGGCCCACCGTTTTCATATGCGATGAGTGTGTAGATTTATGTACAGACATTATCCGCGAAGAGAAAAAAATTGAACACCGTGATGAAAATGCAGGTGTGCCAATTCCAAGTAAAATCTCGGAGGTCTTGGATGAGTATGTAGTCGGTCAGCAACATGCCAAGCGTGTTCTATCCGTTGCCGTATATAACCATTATAAACGTATTGAAGCCAGTGCCGATTCCGATGTGGAATTAGCCAAGTCCAATATTATGCTTGTGGGTCCTACAGGTTGCGGTAAGACGTTACTTGCTCAAACGCTGGCGCGGATTATTGATGTGCCCTTTACCATTGCCGATGCCACAACGCTGACAGAGGCAGGTTATGTAGGTGAAGACGTTGAAAACATTATTCTTAAGCTTTTGCAGGCTGCCGACTATAATGTGGAAAAGGCTCAAAAAGGTATCGTTTATATAGACGAGGTCGACAAAATATCCCGCAAGTCTGACAATCCTTCGATTACCCGTGACGTATCGGGTGAGGGTGTGCAACAGGCCTTGTTGAAAATCATGGAAGGTACAGTCGCTTCTGTGCCGCCTCAAGGTGGCCGTAAGCATCCGCAGCAAGAATTCTTGCAGGTGGACACGACGAATATCCTCTTTATTTGTGGCGGTGCCTTTGCGGGTCTTGAAAAGATTATCAGTGAGCGTGGTAAGGGGCAATCCTTAGGCTTTGGTGCCGAAGTAAAGGGTCCTGAAAGCCGTAATACGGGTGAAATTTTAAGAGGCGTTGAGCCAGAAGACTTATTGCGTTTTGGCTTGATTCCAGAATTTGTCGGGCGTCTGCCGGTGGTGGCGACGTTAGATGACCTGGATGAAGATGCCTTGGTTCGCATATTAACGGAACCTAAAAATGCGCTTGTGAAGCAATATCAAAAACTCTTTGAAATGGAAAATGTAAAGTTAGAATTTACAAAGAATGCTTTGAAAGAAATTGCGAAAAAAGCGATAGAGCGTAAAACGGGTGCTCGTGGTTTAAGGTCTATCCTGGAAGGATTGCTGTTAGAGTCTATGTATTTCTTGCCTGGTCAGGAAAACGTTGTGGAAGTTGTCGTCAATAAAGAGGTCGTTTTAGGTGACGGTCAGCCATTGATGATTTATGGAAAGAATGAGTCGACAGACGAGCGTAAGGCTGGTAAATAAGAACTAGCCAGTAATTTCTGGTCCGAAATTTTTAAATAGAGGACGAGAATGAAAAAGTGAAGAGGGTGGGTGTGCCGTCTTCTTCAGCTTTTTTTTTGTAGTGAATACCTCTTTTAAAAATTTCTTGTACGTGCATTATGAATGAGGTAGTCAATTGTCCAAATCTAAACAGTTAGAATTGCCCAATGGGATTCTATATCCGGTATTGCCTCTAAGGGATATCGTTGTTTTTCCGCATATGATTGCGCCGCTTTTTGTTGGCCGCTCGAAATCCGTCAAGGCGCTAGAAAGCGTTATGGAAAAAGATCAAAAAATATTATTGGTAACGCAGAAAGACTCGAGCAAAGAAGAGGTCGATTCGCGGGATCTTTATTCCATGGGAACCTTAGGGACTATACTCCAGCTGCTTAAATTACCTGATGGTACAGTAAAAGTATTGGTCGAGGGAACTGGACGTGCGCAGATCTTAAGGTATGCGGGAAAAAAAGATTTCTTTGAAGCGTTTGCTGAACCTCCCGCGGAAGAGGAAGGGGATTCCGCAACTGTACAGGCCCTCATGCGGACAACGATTACTCAATTTGAGCAGTATGTAAAGTTGAGCGGAAAGGTTGCTCCCGATGTGGTGCAAACCATTGCAAAAATTGTTTCTCCAGGCAAATGTGCAGATAGTATTGCGGCACACATCACTTTAAAGATTACACAAAAACAAAGTCTTTTGGAGATTGTAAACGTAACGGATCGCCTGGAAAAGATATGCGGCTTGTTAGAGGCTGAAATTGGCGTTTTGCAAACGGAGCGTAAAATCCGCAAGCGTGTAAAGCGCCAAATGGAAAAATCCCAAAAAGAATATTATCTGCGCGAGCAAATGTCAGCCATTCAAAAAGAATTAGGCGAGAATGAAGATGGCGTGGATGAGATCGCGCAGTTTGAAGATCGTATTAAAAAGACAAAACTTTCAAAAGAAGCGCAAACCCGTGCATTCGCGGAAGTGAAGAAGTTGCGTCATATGAGCCCGATGTCTTCGGAGGCTACCGTTGTTCGTAATTATTTAGATTGGATGTTGGATATTCCATGGAAAAAACGTTCCACGGTCAAAAATGATTTAAAGCATGCCCGCAAAATTCTAGATGAGGATCATTTTGGTCTAGAAAAAGTTAAAGAGCGTATTCTAGAATATTTGGCTGTGCAAAAGCGTGTGGGAATTGTAAAAGGGCCGATACTTTGCCTGGTAGGTCCTCCAGGCGTGGGGAAGACCTCTTTAGGTAAATCTGTTGCGCGGGCAACGGGCCGTGAATTTGTCCGGATGTCGTTAGGTGGTATCCGTGACGAGGCTGAAATAAGAGGCCATCGTCGCACCTACATTGGTTCTATGCCGGGAAAAATTATACAAGGCATGAAAAAGGCTGGAAAATCGAACCCGCTATTCTTGCTCGACGAGATTGATAAGCTGGGTGCAGACTGGCGCGGGGATCCGTCTTCGGCTTTGTTGGAGGTCTTGGATCCGGAACAAAACACCACATTTAACGATCATTATCTAGAGGTAGATTATGATTTATCTGATGTGATGTTTGTGACGACTGCGAACAGTTATGATATGCCGCAACCTTTGTTGGATCGTATGGAAATTATTCGTATTCCCGGTTATACAGAGGATGAAAAGGTTGAGATCTGCAAGCGTCATTTAATTCCGAAGCAACTGGGCCTAAGCGGTCTGAGTGATAAAGAACTGACCATTGGTGAGGACGTCTTGCATAGTCTCGTTCGGCGTTATACCCGTGAAGCCGGTGTTCGTAGCCTGGAGAGAGAAATTGCTAACCTGTGCCGGAAAGCTATAAAGGAGATCGTCTCTGGGGATGTCAAATCTTTAGAAATCACCAACGAAAACTTGGAAAAATATGCAGGTGTGCCTCGATTCCAGTATGGAATTACGGAAACAGAAGATCTCGTCGGTGTTACAACGGGGCTGGCCTGGACGGAGTTCGGTGGCGAGCTATTGTATATAGAAGCCGTCATGCTGCCGGGTAAAGGCAAGATGCAAATCACCGGCAAACTAGGTGAGGTGATGCAGGAGTCTATTCAAGCCGCAACGAGCTATGTGCGTTCGCGTTCAGTTGCCTATGGTATTATCCCGCCAACGTTTGAAAAGCGAGATATTCACGTGCACGTGCCTGAAGGGGCAACACCTAAAGACGGTCCATCTGCTGGTGTAGGGATGGCGACGTCTATCATATCCGTGCTAACGGGTATTCCTGTGCGCAGAGATGTGGCGATGACTGGTGAGATCACTCTGCGGGGTCGTGTGTTGGCTATTGGTGGCTTAAAAGAAAAGCTACTGGCTGCCCATCGTGGTGGTATTAAAACGGTTATTATCCCCAAGGAAAACGAAAAAGATCTGCGGGATGTGCCGGATAATGTCAAGGCTGGCCTGACGATTATCTGTGTAGAACATGTAGATGAAGTCATCGATGTGGCTTTAGTACGCAAGCCCATACCTGTCATTTGGGAAGAAAAAGACGAAGCTGATAAGACGGCTAAGGATAAAACTTCCACGGATGACGATAACGACCAAATCACAAAGCATTAGTAAATAGTGGGGCTGTAAATAGCCCCTCTATTTTATCTCAGGCTTTCTGGCTATCATGACAATGCGTTCACTTTGTGTTTCGGAAAATTCAGAGCCATCAATAGCGCAGGCTCCTAGCACCTCAAATCCATTCCTTTGAAGCATATCTTGCAGTTGGTTTACATTATAAACTTGCATAGTTTGTGAGCACATTAATCGTCTTGGTGCGCAGGATCCTTCCTGAATAAAAGTAGTAGTGAAGGATGCCAAAACACCGTTTGCGTTAATGGTGCTGTATTGAATATCTCGACTTTGAACATTTCCGTGGATGGCTTTTTGATCAAGGGTTAGTTTGGAAATGTTGTGGCCTTCCATTAGATAGCTTAAGTTAAAAATATCAAAAATATAAATGCCACCGACCTTTAAATTTTTGTGGATATTGGCCATAGCCTTTTCAAAATCGTCTTTCGATAAATGGCCTATGGCATGATAAATGGTGATGACGGCATCAAACTGTCCGTATTGACTGGTGCGCATATCCCCTTCGTGAAAGGGAATATCCAAATCTTCGGCTTCGGCCTTTCTTTTTGCAACTTTCAGCATGTTGCGATTGATATCAGATCCGGTGACTTCATAGCCTTTCTTGTGAAGCCAAAAAACCTGAGAACCTGTACCACAAGTCAAATCCAACACGGTTTTTACGGAATATTTTTTCAGGATATTTTCTACGGTCTGATTTGTTTGCTTGGAATTTTCTTCATTAAAAGCGTCGTAATCTTCGGCGCTATGATCATAATGGGAAGCCTTAGAGCTCTCATGGGATGAAAAAGTTATCAACGTATACCCTCTACTCATTTAGAAATGACATGAACTATGGCCCCTATCTTAATGATTTAAGAAAGTATTTCAATAGAAAGAGTTTTAAAAATAGTCACGAAAACCTCAGGCTTAAACACCCAGCACAAGTGGATGCGTAGGTTTTAGGGTCCGGTGTGCAGTGGCTCAGCAAGAAATAGTGCAATTCCCAAATATTTTTTTCGCTTAAAATGATTTCAAGCAATCGATTGACAAACATAAGCATTTAAGGCAATCACATGTATAGGGCGTTTGTTCAATCACAGGGTTATATAATTATGGGTAAGGCTATTTCTTTTCATACTGAAAAAGAATACAAATATTTCTTACAAGAAATAAAAAACAAAATTCAAGTAACGCGAATGCAAACTTCTTTAGCTGTGAATCAACAGCTAATTATGTTTTATTGGGAGCTTGGTAGAATGATACTTGATAAACAACAGCTTTCAAATTGGGGTGATAAACTCATAGAAGAGCTGGCGTTGGACCTTAAAAAAAGCTTTCCTGACACCCAAGGTTTTTCTCGCAGCAATCTTCATAGTATGAAAAAATTTGCACAGGCCTACGAAACACCGGAAATTGTCCAAGCACTGCCTGGACAATTACCGTGGACACATAATCTTGTTCTGCTGGAGCGCTTAAAAGACAACGATATGAGAATGTGGTATGCCAGGCGGACTCTGGAAAATGGATGGTCTTACCGCATGCTTATGTCTCACATTAAAGAGGACCTGTATACAGCTCAGGGATGCAATGATCTCAAAATAAACAACTTCCCTTCTTTGTTAGCGGCCCCTCAGTCAAAATTAGCTGAAGAAATACTTAAGGATCCATACAAGTTCCATTTCTTAACTATTGGCCAGGATGCGCATGAAAAAGATATACACCGGGGCCTTTTGGATCATGTTAAACAATTTCTCATGGAGTTGGGGCAGGGATTCGCCCTGTATAGCACTCATTACCCAATTACAGTATCAGAAAAAAGGTTTGAAATCGATTTGCTCATGTATCACACTAAGCTTCACTGTTATGTAGTTGTTGAATTAAAAAGAGGCGAGTTTCAGCCTCGGGACGCTGGTCAATTGAACTTCTATCTTTCAGCTGTTGACGATATACTTAAAACCCCCGAAGACAAGCCATCTATAGGCTTGCTTCTGTGTGAGAAAAAAGATCGTGTTGTTGCTGAATATGCTCTTCGTGATGTTAACAAACCAATAGGGATATCTGAATATGAACTGGGCCAAGCCTTGCCTAAAGAAATATTGGGTAAGTTGCCCACTATTGAAGAAATTGAAGCAGAATTAAATTCTTCGTCTTCCTCGTCGTAATTTAGTTTTACAGGCTTGTTGGTTAAAAAGACAAAATAGGTATTAAAGGCAAGGTTCAGAGAAAAAACCTCAGGCTTAAACACCCAGCACAAGTGGATGCGTAGGTTTAAAACTCATTCCATTTCCACATGCCGTGGGTGTGTGCGCTTGTCTTGCTTGGCGAGAGATTCTATGTCGTTTTTTTCATGTTCTGCCCATAATTCCCGGACGCATTCTCGCAGGCCTGCATCCTCAATGCCATAGATGCCGATGTTTCCATAGACAAAAACGGGTAATTTAAATTCAGCCTTTAGAGCTTTTATTCTTTCTGTCAACAGAAGCCGTTCCTGTTGCAGGAATTCTAGAGCATCCATCGAATCGTTGGTTATATATATAGCATTCCTTATGATGTGATGAGCGAATCGGCATTTTTTTTCATTATGTTCGACCAGATAAACACTGTCTATGGATTGGAAATGTTTTGTGAAACCTCGAATTTGTTCTTTAAGATTTTTATAATGGACACTTTCTGGATGGCCAATAAGAGTCGTTTTTCCATCGCTTTCTTGCACTATTTTTACATCTGCCACGGTAAGGGTGGTGTGAAAAGAATAGCGTCCTTGTGTGAATTCTGCGGTGAGGGATAGCTCGCTTGCTATGGCGGGTGATGCCATGAGCATTAGAATGACGATAAAAAGCCCATGAAACATAGTTTTCTCCTTTTAAGAAGCCGTGGAATTTAACCCTATATGCATTGTTACATGTAGGTGCTTCTATAGCATAGCCAGAATGTTCTTTCTTTTTGGTGAAAAAACATTACGCCTATGATCGGTTGTGATGGATTTTTATCTATGATTGTGGTTAATGTAGCCTTATGAGAAAAGAGAGCCCATCCTTACAACTTAAAAATATTCGTTTTTCCATCGGGAATAGCGTGCTGTTTCGCGGCGTTGATCTGGCTGTTGAACCTAGGGCGCGGATTTGCCTTGTGGGGCGCAATGGTTGCGGTAAGTCGACACTTATGCGTTTGATGGTCGGGCTGATGGAGGCGGACGAAGGTGAAATTTCTATCCAGCCTGGAACACGGATAACCTATATGCCGCAGGAACCCTCTTTTCCACAGGACAGCACCGCCCTAGAATACGTCTCCAGCCAGGAACATGTAAATGCTCATGAAGCCAAGGCTTTGCTGGATGATTTAGGGATTGCTTATGACAAGTCCTTAGATAACCTATCCGGAGGAGAAGCTAGGCGAGTTTCTTTAGCTTATGCCTTGGTTAACGAACCAGATATCCTGCTTTTGGATGAACCTACCAACCATTTAGATGTGGCCACCATTGAGTGGCTAGAGGTAAAGCTTAAATCTTTTCGTGGCAGTGTAGTCATGATCAGTCATGATCGTACGTTTTTAAGTCATACAACCAAAACAACGCTGTGGCTGGATGAGGGCGTTATTCGTAAGTTAAACCAGGGATATGGCGCGTTTGAAGAATGGTCGATGCAGCTTCTGGAAGAAGAAGTCAAGAACAAGATCAAAATGGATCGGTTAATCGAACAGGAAACCGAGTGGTCTCGCGGGGGTATTTCTGCCCGGCGCAAACGAAATCAAGGGCGCTTGGCCAGGCTTGGTGAATTACGTACGGCGCGGGAACAGGCGTTGCGATCTTTAAAAATGGGCCGTATAGAGGCTTCCACCTCGGATATCTCCAGCAAAAGCATTATTGAGGCTTACGATATTTCAAAATCTTATGATGGGCGCGTATTAATTAAAAATTTTACAACACGTATTGTTAGAGGGGATCGCATTGGGATTATTGGCCCAAATGGCACCGGTAAAACGACTCTGTTGAAAATGTTAATTGGAGATTTAAAGCCAGACACGGGTTCTGTGAAAGTTTCTAAGCGTTTAATGCCGATCTATTTAGACCAAAACAGAACGAAGTTAGATCCCCATAAAACGATTCTGGAGATCTTATGTCCCGGTGGTGGAGACATGGTAAAGGTCATGGGTAAACCCAAGCATGTGGCGGCTTATATCAAAGACTTTTTGTTTGATCCGGCGCAATTACGCGGACCCGTCAGTGTATTGTCCGGCGGTGAAAAAAATCGTCTGTTGCTGGCATTGTCCTTGGCCCAAGATTCTAATTTGCTGATTTTAGACGAGCCCACCAACGATTTAGATATGGATACTCTCGATCGGCTACAAGACATGTTGGCGGCCTATGAGGGGTCTTTGATTATTGTCAGCCATGATCGTGCGTTTTTGGATAATGTAGTGACGTCTACCATTGTTATGGAAGGGGACGGATCTGTTATTGAGTATGCCGGTGGCTATGAGGATTACCTGGCGCAAAAACGCGGCGGTAGTCGGGATGACGCGGGTAGAGTTGAAACGAAAGAAAAAAAAACATCCGAACGCAATCGGGAAAAATCGCCAGACAAACTGAAAAAATTGAGTTTTAAGGATCAATACGCCCTTAAACACTTACCCCAAGAAATTCAAGCCCTGCAGAATAAAATAGAAGCCCTCGAGATGCAGCTGCAAGATCCGAATCTGTACACCAAGGGTCCTGAAAAAGCTCATGAATTCGCCGAAATCCTGGCAGGCTTAAAGACAGAAAAAGAAGAAAAAGAACACCGTTGGTTAGAGCTAGAAATGCTACGCGAGGAGATAGAATCTTAATTCTTGTGTTCAGGACCTACGCATGAAAAATACACAAAACATGCCGTCCACACCTGTCACACCTGCGCAGGCAAGTATTGCACAACAAAGTGCTGGGCGACTCGACCTTCGGAAAGCTTTTTAAAATCAACCATATCTCCACAAATCTTCAAATGTCAATGAACGGAGACGATTTTATCTGTCATTATATCTCCTCTAATTGACATATGCTGATTTATGGAGAATAATGGGTCATGACATATTTAGAGGGAAGAAGATTATGAGCAGATTCATAGGGAGAGAGCAAGAACTAGATGCTCTTGGCATGTTTCTTCAGAAAAAGAGTGCAAGCCTGGTTGTCATAAAAGGACGACGAAGGATTGGCAAGAGCCGCCTTGTGGAAGAATTTGCTAAGAGAAATCATTTTGACGCTTTTTACACCATTTCCGGGCTCAGTCCAACACCTGAAACTACCGCCCAATCAGAAAGGGACGCATTCGCGAGTCAGCTGGATGCAATTTCAGGAATAGCAGGAATTCGGTCTAATGACTGGGCAAGTCTGTTCCTTTTGTTTAATGAGAGGATACAGGAAAAAAGAGTATTGGTCTTATTTGATGAAATCTCATGGATGGGATCAAAAGACCCGGACTTCCTGGGAAAATTCAAGAATGCATGGGACCTACATTTTAAAAAAAACGACAATCTTATTTTTATCTTATGTGGGTCTGTATCCAGCTGGATTGAGGAAAATATACTCGCCAGCACAGGTTTTGTCGGCCGTATTTCCTACGTGCTCAACCTTAAAGAAATGCCCTTGCCTGATTGCACAAAATTTTGGGGCACTTCATCGTCCCAGGTTTCGTCCTTCGAAAAATTCAAGGTATTGTCTGTTACAGGTGGAGTCCCTCTCTACCTAGAACATATCAATCCACAACTGTCCGCAGAAGAGAATATTACTGCTCTTTGTTTTCGATCTGGAGGCCTGCTCGTACGTGAGTTTGATAATATTTTCACAGATCTTTTCTCCAATAAGAACGCCACCTATAAAAAAATAGTAGAGACCCTGGCGAATGGTGCTTCTACCCAAGAAGAGATCTGCCAGAAAATCGGACTTAAACGTTCCGGAGACATCTCAAGATATCTCGCTGATCTAATACAAGCTGGATTTATCTCTCGGGACAGGACCTGGCAGTTTAAAACGGGTAAGACATCGAGACTAAGCCAATACAGGGTTAGTGACAATTATTCTCGATTCTATCTAAAATATATAGAACCTAATCGAGGAAAAATAGAGCAGGATCAATTTTTATCTAAAACCGTCTCCGGTCTTACGAAATGGACTATAATAATGGGGCTTCAGTTTGAGAACCTGGTTTTAAGCAACCGACAAATTATCTGGAACATGTTAAAAATTGAATCTGAGGATATTCTTTGCAATAATCCATACTTTCAGAGACCAACGAAACGGCACCCAGGATGTCAGGTAGATTATTTAATCCAGACAAGATTCAATACCGTCTATATCTGTGAAATAAAATTCACACAGAAGGAGCTGGGAACTTCCATAATCAAAGAAGTGAGTGAGAAGATCAAAAGCTTATCTCTGCCAAAGCATTTTTCTTATCGGCCGGTTCTGATCCATGTGAACGGTGTTTCAGATGAGGTCGCCGAGAGTGGCTTTTTTTCAAAGATAATTGATTTCGGCGATTTTCTGAAGTAGGCAGATAGAGAGGGGACCCTTAAAAAGGTAATGGTGTTCCATTGCGTAAAGATAGCCAAACTTTTCTTCACTGCCTGGGAAGTCTCATGGCCAATCTCTAAAACCCAAATGTGGCACCGTTTTGGAACAAAAGTAATCGGAACTAGTTTAGAGACGGTCCGCATTACTGAATTTCTAGGAATGCCTCTCAGGTGTGGACGGCAGCTCCTCTCTTAAATTTTCATGCGTAGGCCCTGTTCTTGTGTTTGCAATGGATGGTTTTTTCTTGTACAAATAGTAAAATTTTACACTCCCTTAACCCCATATATTTTTTCGTAAGAGTATGAAATGAATCAAATTTTAGCGGCAATATTTTTTCTATCTGTCCTATCAAGCGCATCCATGGCGTCGAATGAGGAAATGTCTATTCGAAATGCTCAGGCCCTTTGCCCGAGTGTAGAAGAAAAAAATATGGATGAAGCCTGGAATCTATTTAGGCACTTACCTGAACCTAAAAAGGAAGACATAGATGGCTATTTATTAAAAGTTTCGGATTGTGTGAGTCCTGAAGTGCGATTGAGGGGGTATCGTCGGTTGTTAGAAAAGCAATCTATGCCAGATGTTTTGAAGGCTGCTTTGAATGTTGCTCTTGTTCATAAGCCAGAGGACGTTGCGATGTTTAAATCTGAGGCCGCTAAGGAGATTTCATCAACCCCAGGGGCGATGGAATTATTTGATGCCCCTGTGATCGCCGGAAATTATACGTTTCATTATGGGGCCCAACATCAATATGTTTTATTTGAAAAACGATTGATGAACCAAATTCGTTTTGCACAGATGGAACAAGAAATTCAAAGGCAAAAGGAAAAGTTGGCAAAAGATCCCAGTAGCCATCAGAACCTTAAGGCTCGCGCTGAATTTCAGCAAAATGTTTTTTGGTGTAGCTTACTCGTTCTCGGCGGCTATCTGATTTTTGGTTAAAAAGGGCCTATTACTTTTTCCAGAAGTGTGATTCAATCTATCCATAATAAAAAAATAATAGGGGTAGACATGGGAAAATGGATCGTTTTTGTGGTTATGTGGTTAGGCCTTGCGAATGCTTTCGCGAGTTCAGAAAATGAGTCTTTGCCGTATAAGGTGTATTATAACTTTCAATGTTTCTGTCCAGATGACGAACAACGTATGAAGGGAATGTTTGAGGAAACGCAAGCTGAGGTAGCGAAATTAAAAACTGAAAATCCAGAGATGGATTTAGAGACATATCTTGAAACGGTCAATCCTCTTTCGAAATCCCTTATTCCGCAGATTCTCTCTTGTCAAAGTGCGTTGCTTAGATATGTGTCATATCGGGAGCTATTGTCGATCTATTATGAGCCTGTTTTGTTCAGGATAGCTTACAATCTCGCCCTTATTATAGACGTGGTAAACGCCAAAGATATTCCAGAACTCGGTTATAAAACCATTGCTTCTTTTTCCTTTGACGATGCAACGAAAAATACTCTTATCCGCGATTTAGAAAGAATTTCTGAAGACGAGCAGTTTAGGCCTTTTTATTCGGAATTGGAAAATGGAGCATGGGTGTTGAGTAAATTGGGTCTTCCACCTTTTACTTTTCCCAGTGGGACTAAAAGTGTTTTGTCTGCCGTAAAGAAATCAGCAAAAGACTTTTTGTTCTCTTCATATACACTGATGGTGGCGGTTACAGTTCCCGCTTTTCTGTATTTTATGCCGGCTGTGTAAAGGGTTATACTAATTCCTATAATTAAGTATACAGATAGAGGCTGTCTTAAATCTCCTCAACCATAGCCTGTCATACCTGCGCAGGCAGGTATCCAGCGCAACATGTGCCTCGAAGAGGCTCAATATTTACTTGCTTCTGTGGTATGAAATAAATGGAGAGCTGCTGCGCAGCACTTTCTTCGCGGGAATGACAGGCGGTGAAGATAAGATTTATCAGTTATTTTATGGAATTAGTATTACTCTGCTTTTTTGTAGATGTAGGCGTAGTTTATCGCGAGGATAACGGCTGTGCTGATTAGCCACCAGGTTTGCCAGGCGCCAAAGGCTGTATGGGCGATTAAAAACATGCCGCTGTACGTACCCATGAAGGCACTTTTCTCCAGAGTTTTTCCTTCTGTCGAGCTAATGCGCCAGAGGCTGGTGAAGAGGAATAGAGAAAATAAGACGGCGCCAATGGCTCCCAATTCAAACCAGAGTTGTAAGCTAAAGTTATGAGGGTGTGTGGCTTGGCCCAGTACATCTGGGTTCAGTTCAGGGTTCTGTTCTAGCACGTGCAGTTTGGAAACTTCAGTTGCAAAATCTGCTTTTGTATCGGTGGTGCTGCGATAGCTATCCAGCCCATGGCCCATCCATGGTCTTTTAAAAATCATGGTGGCCGTACGTTTTAAAATAAATAATCGGTGGTGGTAAGATTTCTTCAATAACACGGAACCTGCCGATTGGATGACCTGTTGTGGGTCTATCTGATGCATGAGCAGGGGAAAGCTCATAATAACAACGACGCTTAAAACAGCCGATAAGCGAATAAAAAATTTGGGCGAAAAATAAACAATAAAAAAAACAACCGTGCTTACAAAAAATGCCAGCGTGGCCGAATGGTCGGTCATATAAAAAAGGCCTATAAAAAGTGTGACGTAAAGTAATAACTTTCGTGAGAGATGTTGTTCTTTAAGGAAAGTCATCATTGACCAAAGACTTAAAACCAGTAGGGTTAATCCATGAGAATACTCTTTTGTCTCCATGTGAGGGCCTCTTAAAGACCTGAGTATATAGGTGTTCAGAATTTCATCTAGAATCAATAGGCTTAAGGCAATGATATATCCAGTTGCAAACCATTTCATGAATTTTGTTTGAGAATCCCATTGCAAATAGCTGTAAACAGAGGCACCCACACATAAGGAAAGAACTATTTTTGCAACGGCCCCAGCATTTACACTAGGTGTTAAAGACCATGTACACGCAAGGAGTGACCAGATCAAAAACGCAAGTAAGGGCCAAAATTTTGTGAAAAAGGCGTCGGGCAGAGAAATTTTGCCCGCCTGCCACGTATACACAAAACACCCCAAGCCACACAAAGCTAACGTGATGTTGGGGGATGCTGGAAAAAAGACAGCGAGGGGGAAAAAAATCCCTATTGTTGTATAGATAAGGGCTGGCATATGTTTACCTAGGTTTTTTTTCTTGGTAGATAGTCTTCCACATTAAACTCTACAGACGGTGGTCTGTCCATGAGGCTGCGCATGGCATCTTCAATGGTAACGCCGTGATTCAAGATTTCATCTACCGCTTGGCATATGGGCATTTCCACGTCTAAGGCCTTGGCGAGTTTGCTGATGGATCGGGAGGAATAGTATCCTTCGGTCAGATATTTACTCGAGCGGACAGCCTCTTCCACTTTTTTTCCTGCGCCAATCTCAAATCCAAATTGATAGTTTCTTGAGGTGATGCTGGTGGAGGTAAGGCATAAATCCCCCAACCCAGAGAGACCGTATAAGGTCTCCACACGACCATTCTTGGCAACGGTTAATTTAGCGATTTCAGCTAGGCCACGCGTGATAATCATCGCTCTGGCGTTCTCGCCTAACTTATATCCCGCCACAATACCCGAGGCGATGGCGAGCACATTTTTTAAGGCGCCGCCCATCTGGGATCCAATAATATCGTCGGATGCATAAACTCGAAAGGAGGGGCTATTGAATGCCCGGGCAAGCCAAGTGCTGGTGGTAATATTTTCCGCGGCTAGAGTCACAGCAGAGGGCTGGCCTTTAAAAACTTCTTCAGCAAAGCTGGGTCCTGATATAATCCCAAGGGATATATTGGGGAGTGTCTCTGCGATAACTTCGCTCATCAAGTAACCGGTAGTTTGTTCTATGCCTTTGGAGGCTAGAACCAGATAGGAATCCGGTTGAACATAATCTATGAGTTGAGTGCTGACGGCTCGGACAAATTGTGCGGGGACAGCCAAAACAATAATATTCGCTTGGCAGGCTTCCGCAAGATCCGTTGTGGCATGGATAGAGTCACTAACTTTATGCCCGGGGAAGCATTCCGGGTTGAATCTAGTTTCCAGAATGCCTTGGACGGTTGGTTGATCCTTTGACCAGATGGTGGTTTTTGTGCCGGCACGATCAGCGGCAGCTGCTATTGCTGTGCCCCATGCGCCAGATCCAATTACCGAGAGAGATGTCATGTTTTAAAACCTTAGTTGTTGACTCAAGTCTTCCAGCGGCCAACGGGGGCGGGGTGAAAAATTTAAGGAATCTTGAAGACCCATCCGCATTTTTTCTATACCAGCCCACGCAATCATCGCCGCGTTATCCGTGCAAAGTTTAGCAGGTGGTGCTAAAAATAACACGTCTTTTTTTGTTGCACACTCCTGTAAAGTGTGGCGAATTCTCTCATTGGCCGCAACCCCTCCGGCCGTAACCAAATGGGTAATGGGGATTTTGTGTTCCTGACAATAAGCCAGAGCATGATTGATTTTGGCGGCAAAAATATCCAGCACCGCCTGTTGGAAACTGGCGCAGATATCCGATATGTGCATTTCTGTCAGAGTATTGATGGCATCGATTTGACGGCGAACAGCTGTTTTTAGCCCCGAAAAAGAAAAATTCATGGGTTGCGTTTTATCGTGCAATAAGGGGCGTGGAAAAGCGTAGGCGCGTGGATTTCCTTGCTGAGCTAATTTTTCAATTTTAGGCCCTGCAGGATAGGCGAGGTTCAACATTTTGCCAACTTTATCAAAGGCTTCTCCGGCTGCATCGTCAATGGTTGTGCCTAGCAATTGGTAGTCCATGGGACTTTTGACGATGAGGATTTGGCAATGGCCACCGGATGTGAGTAATAACAGATATGGAAAATCAATTGTGTCGGTTAAACGTACAGTGAGTGCGTGTCCGGCTAAATGATTGATGCCAAGAAAGGGAATGTTTAAACCGGCTGCCATGCCTTTGGCGAACATAACGCCGACAATAACCCCGCCGATAAGACCTGGGCCAGCGGTGGCGGCGATGCCATCAATGTCTTGTAAGGTGATGTTGGCTTGGGTTATGGCTTGTTGCACCAGGGGCTCTAAAAGTTGCAAGTGAGCACGGGCGGCAATTTCGGGCACAACGCCTCCATAGACTTCATGGTGTCCTTGTGAACGGAGCACATGGGATAGGATACGTTTGTCATCGGACACAATAGAGGCGGCTGTTTCATCGCAACTGGTTTCAATGCCAAGTACAATCATTCTGTTTTCCTACGTTTTTCATAAAATATATGGGAGCCTCATATTGCATTATCTTCAGAAATATGCAAGATCGATGAGCATATAGGTATTGAAGGAAGCTTTATGATACGGATTGGGACACGTAAAAGTCCACTGGCACTGAAACAAGCGGATATCGTTAGAGATGCGTTGATTGCATATGCGGGTTGCTTGGCCGATGAAATTAAAATTATTCCCATGAGCACGACAGGGGATCAAATAACAGATCGGCGTTTAATGCTCATTGGTGGCAAAGGATTGTTTACCAAGGAAATTGAAGAAGCCTTAATACGAGATGAGGTCGATATAGCGGTTCATTCTATGAAAGATGTCGCAACCGTTATGCCTGAGGCTTTAATCATTCCGTGCTGCCTGCCCCGTGAAGATGTAAGGGACGTTTGGATTAGCCATAAATCCCATCATCCTAAAGAGATGATGGCGGGTATGAAAGTTGGGACGTCTTCCTTGCGCAGATCTGCGCAAATACTTCATATGAATCCACAAATTGAAATTGTAACGTTGCGCGGGAATGTCCAGACACGTTTACAAAAAATTGAGGAGGGCGAGGCAGATGCGACTGTTTTGGCGATGGCCGGCCTGAAACGATTAAACCTGTCGCATGTGGCTAAACATGTGTTTGATATTGAGGAGATGCTTCCGGCGCCGGCTCAAGGGGCTTTGGGTATTCAATGCCGCCGCGAAGATAGGCGCATACAACAAATTCTCTCTTGTCTGAATCATTCACAAACCTGGCGAGCTGTAGAAATTGAGAGAGCCTTTTTGGCTGAGTTGGATGGATCGTGTCGAACGCCGATTGCCGCTTGGGCTGAATTCGAAAATGACATGTGTACATTTAAAGGTTTGTTGTCTGATCCTTATGGCAAAACCGTTATAAAGGAGCAAATTGTGGCTCATGAAAAGGAGATCCTTTCTTTAGTCCAGCAATTAGGAAAAGAATGGCTGCAACAATATGGTCATGCTTTTTATGCGGCGGAAGAAATTGAATGATCTTAATTACGCGGCCTCTCGCTCAATCTTTGGAAACAGGGACTTTGTTGCAATCCAGAGGGTTTAATTATTTTTGCGAGCCGATGCTGCGTATCCATTTTCAGGCGTCAGGAGAAGAAGAAAAGATCTCCGTCGCCATTTTTACCAGTGCCCATGGGGTAGCCGGTATTGGAGAGGATATCGTCAGCCAACAACCCATCGTTATTGCTGTTGGACAAGCAACGGCAGAAAAAGCTGAGGCTCGTGGATTGAAGAACGTGGCCTATACCCATGGAAATTCTCAAGAGGTCTATGAATGGATCTGTCAGCATATAGAAAAAACACAGACCATCAGACATTTTTGCGGGCAACATCACGCGGGTGAGATCGTATCTCGTCTACAGGGTCTTGGGTATAAGGCTGACGAGCGAGTTGTTTATAAGGCAGAGCCCGTGTATGAAATATCTGATGAGCTAGAGTGTAAATTGAATCAGGGTGTTATAAGAAGCGCTTTGTTTTTCTCCTCCAGAACTGCTACAGTTTTTGTGGAAAATATAAAGCAAAAAGGGATGGTTGCGTCTATGGCATCCGTGAAAGCTTTTTGTTTGAGCCAACCTATTGCGGATTGTTTGCAAAGGGAGATGTGGCAAAAAGTTATTGTTGCTGACAAGCCAACGCAAGCTTGTTTATTGGAACAGATTGAATCAGAGTATAGGTGAATTTATGACGCTCATGAAAAAAAATATAGTATCTGCAAAATTGAAAAAAAGTAAAGCTGCACCGATACAGGACCTAAAGCCCGAGGAAGAAGGAAAGTCTGATCATCAAGCGAATAAGGATACGAGTGAGATGACGAAAGCTCTCATCATGATCCTTTCCACGGTGGCTCTTTTGGTGACGTTTATTTATGTCTATCCGTTTGTGGTTTCGCTGTTTGGAAAACAAAAGGAAGTGTTTACAAACGTGGAGCAACTAGGACAGCGGCACCTGGAATTAGAACAAAAAGTTCTAGAGTTGCAAAAAAAGCAAGAAGATATCTCGTTAAACCCCATATATCAAGATCTTGTGCAACGGGTGCAGGCCTTGGAAGAGAAGCAAAAAGGTCTAGAAAAAGATATGCTGGATAAATCGGTGGAAGCCATATCGCGTATGAGCCCAGAGGCCAGATCCGCCATAGACTTATTAAAAGATCGTTTGGATAAGGTCGAAGAAAAACTCGCGACTCGCCAGGACCGTATGACCAAACTTCCCATGGCGATGGGGCTTTTTGAAAAATTAAAAGACCGTATGGAAGATGATAAGCCTTTTGATCAAGCCTTAAGAGAGGCAAAGCACTTATTTGATCCAAAAGATGAATTGATGCAGAAGCGCTTGCAGGATCTGGAAGCTTTATCGGTCAATCCAATCGCTTCGATACAAGAGTTGGGGCTGGAATTTAGAGTTGTGGCAAAGGAAATTCGCCGCCTGTCTGTTCCTGCAGACTCTAGCTGGTACGAGCGTTTCAAATATCAACTGAGCAATTTGGTGGTGGTTCGTAAGCAAGGGGAACCCTTGAATGAAAATTCCACGCATGAAGATCATATCGCTCGGATTCAGCATCTGCTAGAAGCATCCGATTTAGAAGAGGCTATGAAAGAAATACAGTATTTTTCCAATTTAGAATCTGATATTTTGACGGAATGGAAAAATAAAGCGTCTGCAAGGTTGTTTTTGCAGCAATCCATCCCTATTATGGAAGCGCATGTGCTGGCCTTTTTAATTCATGGCGAGGGGGAGACTCCTGCGGTGGTGCCACAAGATCAAAGTAAGGAAGGGTAACCATGAGAAAATTTGTAGCCATTCTTGAGATTATACTCTTAAGTGCAGCCGCCATTTGGCTGGTGACTCAGCCTGGATTGGTTACGGTGGATTGGGGCGAATATCATCTGGAAGCGGATTTATCCATCAGTTATTTAATTCTCTTGGTGGCGTTTATTGGATTGGCTTTAATCTTTAAAACTTGGCGATTCATTATTTTGCTTCCCTCGCGGATGTATGCGTACAGCCAAAAATTAAAGCCTGAGAAAGGTCTTGTGGCTTTGTCACAATCCGTTATTGCCTCGGCTTTAGGCGAGCATGAACAGGCACGCAATGATGCGCATCGTTTTGAAAGATGTTTAGGGGACAATCCTATTTATAAGACCCTTTTGGCCTACAACCATATGCAAGAAAACCACATGTCTGATGCCAGATTAATCTGCGAGAGCATGAAGAATGATGCAAACGCGCGGACGTTAAGTTGGATTCTGGAAGCCAAAATGGCCTTAAAAGAAGGGCAAGAAACGGCTGCCAGTATCAGTTTGCAGAACTTATATTCATTACATGAAAAGTCACCATGGGTGGTGCGGGAGCTTTTAAAGAATAGTTTGGGTTTAAAAAATTATGAGCTCGCGCTGAATATCTTAAAAAAGGCGGAGCGTCAGAAGACGTTGCCTTTGGCAAAAGTAAAACATATTCAAGGATATGTTTATTTTCAACAAGCCGCCGAAGAAGGTCTATCGATGGAGCAAAGAGAAAACTTGCTCGAGGGCGCACATCGTTTGTTACCAGAAAATGTGACTATATGCGTGCAATATGCAAAGCTTTTGTTTGCTATGGATAAAACGAAGCGAGCAAAAAAAGTCATTGAGCAGACGTGGATATTAAATCCCCATCGGGATTTGTTGGATGCTTATGTGATGATTGAACCAGAGGCTGAAAAAAAGGCGATGATGAATGCGGCGAATAAGCTGGTTGACTGTAATCCCAGCCATAGTATGAGCTATTTGGCGATAGCAGATTTTGCCCTTAAGCAGCAAGAATGGGCGCGGGCGCGGGCGGCTTTACATGACTATCAGGAAAAACATGTTATGAATGCCCATGCCTGTCATTTAATGGCGCATCTGGAACTCGGCCAGCATATGGATCATGCCAAATATAGAGAGTGGATGGAGCGAGCCTTTCAGGCCACCAAGACGTGTGCCGAGGATATAAGCCTTGCCTATATTAGCCGTGATTTAAACGCGTAATAAACATAAGGACAAGAACGGGTTGTTGAGGTTTATAAAAATATGCTGTTGCTTCTTTTTTATAAGCCATTTGTATGCCGATGATACACTTACGTCTGTCACTTATGACTTTTCCGTAGAGGGCATTACGAACAATTCGATCGAGAGAAAGTTCGATGCTTTATCGAACTTAATCCTTTATAAGGATAGCCCTGTCTATTCCATACAAAATTTGGAAAAGCGCATAGCCATTGATTATGATTTGCTTTATGAACTTTTGGATTCAAAAGGTTTTTATGATGCCAAGATTGATGTCACCCGAGAGGTAAGCGGCGCCTCGAATAAAATCATTTTTAAGGTCAAGCCAGGCAAGCGCTATCGTATAAAAACGATCAAAATTGAGTTGCATGAAGCTTTTGATGATCTGTTGAAGGCTTATCCTTATATCTTTGAGGATCTACCCGCCAAGACCGGCAATCATGTTTCCTCGGAAAAAATTCATGAAACCTTTGAAATGTTGGAGCAAAAACTGTCCCATGTGGGGTATCCCTATGCCAAGGTCACGGCTCATTCGGTGGAGCTGAATCCAGTGAAGCATCGCATTGAATTGAAAATTGAAGTCACGCCAGGTCCACGTCTTAAATTCGGTGAGCTAAAGACTGAGGGGCAAGAAAATGTGCCATCCGCCTATATTCTGAATCGCGCTCCATGGCAAAGGGGTGAGTATTTCGATGCGAGAAAAATTGATCTGTATCGTTCGAAACTTTCAAAATCACGTTTATTCGAAGTGATAAACATAGAATATCCTGAGCAACCCAATGAAGGGGAAGATGTCCCCTTAATGGTAAATGTGCGCGAGCAAAAATTCCGCACACTTTCCACAGGTTTAAAATATTCCATGAATGAGCGATTTAGCGCTAGTGGTTCTTGGATCCATCGTAATTTCATGGGAAAAGCAGACCGTTTGAAAACAACCTTAAGTCTGGGCCAGGTGAAGTCTAAATTAGAATTAAATTATGAAGTTCCTGATTTTTATTGGGTCAATAAGACTTTGGCTCCATCCTTTGAAATTTTGCGAGAAAATAACAATAACTACTTTAGCCAAAGTGCTGGTTTGTCTACATTGCTCCGCACGGAATTTGGCGAAAATGACGAGTATTTTTATGGAGTGTCTCTGGATTTAGATCGCGTGAGAAAGGACCAGAAAAAGCAGACCGGTCATCTGGTGGGTGTGCCCATTGGTTTTTCTTTAGATGATCGGGATGATTTCTTAGATCCGTCTCGTGGGTATTTATTAAGTTCGAGCGTAACGCCTAAACTTGGCAAGGTAGGCAATGGTCATTTTATGTTGAAAGGTTTGATTTCTGGGTCCATTTATCATTCTCTTTCCTCTCGCTTTGTGGTGGCGACTTGGGGGCGGGGGGGCGCTATCGCGATCACTAATCTTTCCGATGTTTTACCTAACCAGAGATTTTATGCAGGTGGCGGTGGGTCCGTGCGCGGCTATTCCTATCAAAAAGCTGGACCTTTGGATGCGGCTGGCAAACCGACGGGAGGTCGTTCTTTGTTAGAAGGCGGTGTGGAACTTCGATGTCGTCTGGCGGAAAGCTGGGGCGCGGTTGCGTTTTTTGAAGGGGCAAAAATCAGCGCGAATACGTTGAATGATTTGAAGAATAAACCCTTATTTGGTGCAGGCGTTGGTTTGCGTTATTATACAAGGATAGGGCCTATTCGTTTGGATGTGGCGGTCCCCTTGGAGAAAAGGAAGAAACCCAATGGTAAATCCGTCGACGGACCCGTTCAATTTTTTATCAGCATAGGGCAGGGGTTCTGATGTTAGAAGGTGGAATCCGCGCGATACGTTTTTTAAGTTTAAGTCTAGTCATTCTTTTTTCTGCGCTGGTGCTTTATTTGTACACAGACGCAGGCAAGGAAAGACTGATCGGTTTGGCTTTGAGTCGTATTCATCATCAGGATATTCAAATCAAAATAGATAAAATTGAGAGTTATTTCCCCTTAAACTTAAAGATATCGGAAATTCATCTCCAAGAAAATCAGCAAGATTTTCTGAAAATAAGCAATTTGTCTCTTCAAGTCGATTTGCGTAAGTGGTGGTCGAACGACATCTTAAGTGTAGACATGAATGTGGAAGAGCTAGCATGGCTTGCTATTCCCCAATCGCCACCTTTATTTACGCTTCCGCAAGCTGTAGATTTTGATATGGAATTATCGTTGAGGATTGAAAAAATTTCTTATGCGGCCTTGGTTGAGGCAGACACTTGTTTTCTACAAGGATCCACTGTAAACCTTTCTTATAAAAGGAATGCAGATGAATTGGAAATAAAAGGAGATTCTAATCTTCACGTCTTCGGCCAGAGTATGGCTGTAAAAATGGAGGCGGCGGGTTCCTTTCGTGATTTTAATCTGACCTATGCTGTGGATGGCCAAAATTTTGATTTAGATCTATATGGCATAAAAAAGATCATGACCCGGGGAACCATTTCCCATTTGCCATGGAAACCCGAAGGGGACTGTCAGGTACGTGCCATTTATGCGCAAAAGCCGGCTACATTGTCGTCTACTTTTTCTTATGGAGATAATCATTTTATCTTGGACGATTTTAGTTTGCTGGCCAAGGACATCAAAGTTGAGGCAAGGTTAGATTATAACCTTAAAAATGACTCAATGTCCGGAGAGCTAAATGCGGATATCTATCAGGCGCCGAATCATAATTTAATACCTTTTTCCGGAAAGATGGCGATCCAATCCAAGTTTTCCTTTCAGGATAAGGATTGGCGTGGAAATCTAAAAGCCAATGGCAACACTTTACGTTTTATGGAATATAGTCTTGAACGTTTGAATTGTGATGTGGAAATTGAGGCTTTGTTGAAACAATCAAAAGGCAGGATAAAGGCTAGTTTATCAAATCTATTGACACCTCTGGGCAGTTACGCTTCTGTTTCCTTCAATGCGGATTTACTCAATAACGCGGGCGATATAAAACTATCTGCACAAGGCTCGCAATCCAGCGCGGAAATTCAGTTGTCTATGGATTGTTCCCGCGAGACACAGAATATAAAATTACAAGTTTTCCAGTTTAGCCACTTGGGTGCCCGTATTCAGTTACAGAAACCAACACAAATAATGATCGACAGAGGAGACCTTCTTCTGCAGCCAATACACTTATCCATTATGGATTCGGCCCTAGAAATATCGGGTCAAATGAAGAAAGGGAATGCGGATTTCCACTTAAAAGGTCAGTTGGATGCTTACGCTTTTTCCCGGATGCTGTTAACCGACGATGACGTGGCAAACGGTAAGATCGATGTGGACCTTAAAGTAAAAGGGCCATGGTCTAAACTTCGTATGGAGGGCGGTGCAGAAGTTAAAAATGGGACTTACGAGAAAATCATTTTTGGCACGTTGGTAAAAGATATTCATATAAAAGTCCGGGCTGAAAACGATTCCTTTGTGGTCGAATCCGCCAAGGGAAGAGATGCAGAAGAAGGAGAAATTACAGCAACCGGTAAGTTCAGTCTAAGTGAAACCCGTTTTGATGTACTTTTAAAAGCCAATAACTTGCAGCTTTTGCGATCGGACCAACTCACCGCAACCGTTCGTCAGGGGCAAATCCGCCTAGAGGGCATTCCATCACAAGCAAAGATATCTGGTGATTTGATTGTTGATAGAGCTTTTTACAGCATTGCACCGCAAGCTAGCTCGCCTCGCGATAGTTTGCATATTCTCAATCCAGTCAAGCGAGAGAAATTGTCTTTGCCAACGGATCCGCATAAACAACTTTCTTCCTCTGGGTTTAATCCTGAATTGAATATAAATATTGAAATTCCGCCTACATTGAAGATATCTGGGCGAGGGCTTGATTCTGTATGGAAAGGCCAATTGCAAATCACGGGGACCTACGACGACACAGTAATTTTAGGTGCACTTAAGCTCGATAAAGGGTCGATAAACTTTTTGGGTCAGGATGTGGTGATGACCCGCGGAGATATCCGATTCGATGGGTACCGAGAGAGCATTCCCCTGATTGATGCTATGGGAATTTTAGCAAAACCTGATTTAGAGGTCCGTATTCTCGTGGTTGGGCGCGTCAATAAACCAACAATTGATTTGCAATCGCAGCCTGATATGCCAAAAGATGAAATCATTTCCTATCTATTTTTTGGAAAAGAAAAAGCCAGTTTATCCCCAATTGAAGGCGTACAATTGGCTCGGGCGCTTATTACGTATCGCGGGGGTGGAAAGAATTTAGATGTCTTTGGAATACTTTCAGAAAATCTAGGTTTAGATCAAATTAGTATTGGGGAAGGCGCCAACGATGGAACTTATGCTCTGAAATTAAGCAAGCGTTTAGGGGATAAAATTCGAATCAATTTAAACCAAGGGATATCCCCAGAAGAATCTTCCGTCGAATTAGAAGTAGATGTAACAAAAAGCGTCAGCGTTAAAGCCGAACATGGTTTTGATGGCGCGTCGGATGGTGTTTCCGTGAACTATAACTGGGACTATTAACTATAAGTTATGCCATTTATCATAAATAAGCATCATTACCTCCGTCATTCTGAGTGCGGCTCCGCGCAGCGGAGTTAGCGAAGAATCCAGGCGCAAGAGTGCCGCGAAGGCGGCTCTTTATAGACTATATAGAGCCACTAAAGTGGCGCTTGTGTGCCTGGATCTTTCACTTATACCAGATCCTATAATTAAGTATACAGATAGAGGCTGTCTTAAATCTCCTCAACCATCGTCTGTCATACCTGCGCAGGCAGGTATCCAGCGCAACATGTGCCTCGAAGAGGCTCAATATTTCCTTCCTTCTGTGGCATTGAAATAAATGGAGAGCTGCTGTGCAGCACTTTGTTGCGCTGGATTCCCGCCTTCGCGGGAATGACAGGCGGCGAAGATAAGATTTATCAGTTATTTTATGGAATTGGTATTACTCCGCTGGCGCGGAGCTGCGTTCAAGATGACGGGGGTTATGATACTTATTTATGGCAAACGGTATTATTTTTATACGAACGCTTCGTTAATATCGATGGTTGATTTTTTGCCGATATCTTTATAGTTCTTTTTCATCCATGTTTCAGCAACCTGACGGCCTCTCTCGTAGAGCATCGTCAGGAATTTCCAATCTGTATTCAGGCGGCTCGTGGGTGAAAGTGTTGAAAAGAACTGATGGTCTTCGATGACGTGGATATTAATCCGTTTTAATTTATCTTTATCCGCAATGCCTTGATCGATTAAGCTTGTGACGAACTCGATAGCCCTCATTTCCCGGGTTAATGTGTTCGTGTGCATCAATTCTTGCATACGCCAAGAGACTTCTGCGTAGGTATGGGGTGTGCTGTCAACCACATGGGGAATGACAAGGATGACGAGTATATCTGACGTTTCGCAATTGTATATAAGTGGGAATAAAGATGGGTTACCAATATAACCACCATCCCAATAGGCTTGTCCATCGATCTCAACCGCTTGGGCCAGGATAGGTATGCAAGCCGATGCCATGAAGGATTCGACGGTGAGTTCATGCCCTGAAAATATTTTTAACCGCCCGGTTTTCACGTTTGTTGCCGTCAAGAAAAGCTTGAAATCTTCAAGTTTAGATAACTTATCAATATCATAAAAACCATTGAGCATATCGGCAAATAATTTTGCGCCATAGGGATTCCATTGGTAGGGCGATAGTCTGGCTCTAGAAATGGAGTTAAGCATGGCCATGGTCATTGAATTGTCTAATCCATATTTGCTGACAAATTCATCAACAAGACTGGGCTGCAGTCCAATTTTTTTACCCTGTTCATGGATCATCCGCCAGAAGGCTTCCAGCTCAACTCTGGCGCCTGGGTTACCATTTTTCATTAACCCTTGGGCAAGGGCTGCGCATGTCAATCCGCCGGCGCTTGTTCCGCTTCCGCCTTCGAAATGGATACGGCCATCTTCTAATAAATAGTCAAGAACTCCCCAGGAAAAAGCGAGGTGGGTACCACCGCCTTGTAGAGCTAAACCGACATTTTTTTTCTGGCTCATTTCCGTCCTCTACATAAACATTTTTTTAATATCGGAAGATGAGTCATGACCTACTTTATCATAACTACTGTCTATCCATTTTTGGGCAGCTTCTCGGCCTTTTTCGAACAGAGTCAAAAGGAAATCCCAATCCGTATTAAATTTACTGGTTGCGTCTAAGCCTACAAAAAAATCGTTGTCTTCTATGACGTGAACATTGACGTGCTTTAATCTATTTTTATCGGCAATTCCTTGTTCGATAAGGCTAGTGATATATTGAACCGAACGCATTTCACGGATGAGAGTGTTGGTGATAAACAATCCCTGCATGCGCTGGACAATATCTTCAAAGCTTTTGGGGGTGGTGGTAACTTCGCGGGGATGAATGAGAATGACAACGATATCCGGGCTTTCGCATTCATAGATTAACGGATAGAGGGCTGGGTTACCGATATAATCTCCACCCCAATAGTGTTCACCATCCACCTCAACGGCATCGATGTATGTGGGAGCACAAGACAAGGCGATCAGTTTTTCATAATTAAGGTCTTTATTGGAAAATATGCGCAGCTTACAGGTGCGTACGTTAATAGCGCTTAAGAATAACTTTATACCGTCATGGGTGCTGACTTCATCGGTGTCGAAAAAATCTTGTAACAGCTGTTTGTAGAGCTGATAACCGCTAGGGTTCCATTGCTGTGGAGATAGGTGCGCCGCATGAATAGCATTCATCATAAGGGCAAATGGAGATGTTTTAATGCCATGTACGCTATAGAGTTTGTCAAAGGCAGACGGGTAGAGACCTTTTCTTGTCCCTTCCTTATTTATCATTTTCCAGAATTCTAACAGGATGTCGCGGGCACCTTGGGAGCCATTTTTTTGAAAACCATGCACCATGGCTGTGCACATAATACCGGCGGCGCTGACACTGCTGCAGCCCTCAATTTCAAAGCGTCCATCCTCCAGGAGTTTATCAATAACTCCCCAAGAAAAAGCGGCATGTGTACCCACACTTTGTAGGGCGATGTTTATCTTTTTCTTTTTTATCACAACATTCACGCATACGTCTGTTCTATAATCCAGCGTAACAACAATTCATTAAATTAGAGTTAACGAATGGTGCGATCTGGCGTGGGGATTGTGTTGTAGGTGTGGGGTCAATAAAAATCCCCCCACGAAAGTGGGGGGTGGTTTCATTATACAGACTACTGCATTAACGCATTTAATGCCTGTTGGTTTATTTTAACCTTATAACGATTTTCTAAGGCCTTGTAGTACTGGTCCATGAGGTCATTGGAAATGCCATTATTTAAAGCCTCAGAAAATCTTTTTACTTCCTCGTCTTTGATGGATTTTTCATCTAAGGATATGGTTTTGCGGGGTATGAGCACGACAAGTGTATTTTCCTTACCTAGGGCTATCGCCGCTTTATTCAAGGCCGTATCAAAAGTTAACGCAATTGCACTGGGCGTCATTTCGTCGCTTGGTGATTTAGAGCGTTCGGTTTGGATGTTTTTCTTAACTTCAAGCTTGTGTGTTTTTGCCAGAGCATCTAGATATTCTCCCGCATTTACCTTTTCCACAAGAGTATCTGCCAGTTTTTTGGCTTCTTGCCTTTGTTTTTCTTGCAGGAGGTTTTCTTTGATCTTGGAAGAGACTTCTTCAAAAGAGAGATTTCTTGCTTCTTGAACTTTATCGAGCCTGACAGCGATATATTCTCTTTCGCTGATTTGCGATAAAAAGGCATCCTCACCTGGTTGCATTTTGAAACCTTCTTGCACAGTTTCGGCCAAGATTTCTTGGGAAATATCTAGCTTATTCTTGGAGGATCCATCCGCAGCAAGCTCTTCGATAGAAATCAACTTCATATCGAATTTTTTTGCGATTTCTTCCAAAGTTAAGCCCGCAGAAATGTCATTCTCAATGGTTGTAATTTGTTGATTGAAGGTCTCTGAAGCTTTTTCGGCTTTCAGATCTTTTAATATTTTTTCGGTCTCGGCCTTGCTGGGGAGCGTGTTGGTTGCGTTGCTTTTTCTTGCCGTAAAGGCGGCCTGAGTTTCCTCGTCACTCAACGTAATATTTTTTTCTATTGTGCTCATATTATGAATGGCAACCGTCACATTTCTGGATTCACGGGTGACGAATTCATTTTTGTGGGCTTCGTAGAAGGCTGACATTTCTACCTGCGAAGGGGCCTCTATGTTTTTGAACATGCTTGGATTAATTTTGGCCAAATCTACAGTTCTTTTTTCGTTGTTCCATATGAATAAGGGCTTAATAATACTATGGGGAACATGTACACCTGCGCTAACCATTTGGATGAGCTGGTCACGGCGCATTTCTTTTCTTAATTCTTCTTCAAAAGCCTTGGCCGTTAATCCCTGGCTTTGGGCGATAGCTTCAAAAAGTTTTGGGTTGAACTGTCCTGTGTTATCTGCAAATACATTGTTCTCTTTAATCACAGCTAGGATTTGTTGGTCGGAAATTGTTAGCCCAAGATAGTCTGCTTCTTGATCCAGCAGGGCATTGCGCAACAGATGTCCCATAGTGATGGGGATGAGTTGTGCTTCGTTGGGTAATTGACCAAATCGCTGTTGATATTGAAGCGCCATTTTGCGGGTTTCTTTTTTTAGTTGGTCCAGGCTGATTTCCATGGAGCCCACTGTGGCTATGTTTTGTCGACCAACGCTTCCGGGGTTGAACACATCGTTGACGCCCCACAGGAAAATAAACGCAAATACTAAAATAGCCATAAAGCCACGGACTACCCAGGACTTAGAGGCCTCACGAAGGTTTTGCAACATGATGTGGTCTTTCTTTCATAAAAATGTTTCTTGAAGGCCAATGATAATTAGGTTGTGTCATCGCAGCAATAACTTTTTTTACTTTTTATCGATCGTTTAAAGATTTGTTAACAGGCATGAGTAAAAATATAGGCTATGCTGTAATTGTAGTTATAAGAGCAGGGGGCGTTCTTGAGGCGTGGTATGCGACACTTAAGTGTAAAATGGCGAACGATAATAACCGTTGGGGTGGTCATTACGATTATCACCGGCTTATCAAGCCTATGGGCGATCGTTATGTCTTATAATCAGAATATTGCTGAATTAAATAATCGAGGTCGCATGTTGACCGAGATGCAGGCTCAGGCTATCGGTCAGTCGTTATGGGATTTGAATACGGAGAATATGGCAGCGGCTTTAGAGGCGTTTCAAAGAGATATGGATTTTCGATATGCAGCCGTCAGAGACCCAGAAGGATTTACGGTTATCGAGGCCGGAAATAAAGAAAAAGTTGGAAACAGTATAAATTTCACCCATTCAATCGAGTTTCAAAACGAAGGCCAGGACATAGTATTAGGCGATTTGAGCTTATTCTTAAGTCAGGATGGTTTACAGGCTCGGCAGAAGGAATTGATTCATGCGGAATTGAAAATCTTTTTTATTTTACTGATCGCAACGGTAGGGACCATTTATATGGCTCTGTCTTTCCTTATTATACAGCCTCTGGCTACGATGACTAAGGTTATGAGTAAGATGTCGAACGGTGATCTGGATCATGTTATACCCCTGACTCGGTTTGATGAGTTTGGGACGATGGTCACGGCATTTAATACAATGACGAAAACCTTGTCACGTAACTATCGCCGTATAGAGGAAACACAAGCAGAGCTTACTCAAACTAACGTGGCTTTAGAAAAGGCAACTCTGGATGCGGAGCTCGCCAATAAAGCTAAATCAGCATTTTTGGCCAATATGAGTCACGAATTGCGAACGCCCCTTAACGCGATTATCGGTTATAGCGAGATTCTGCTGGAAGAGGGACCTGAAATGTCTTGGAAAGAATGCACACCAGATCTCGAGCGTATTGTCTCATCCGCGAGGCATTTGCTTCAACTGATTAACGAAATTCTTGATTTATCAAAAATTGAAGCCGGAAAAATGACCATGCATGTGGAAAAATTAGAGGTATCCAAACTCGTCCACAATCTTACGACGTTAGTCTCTCCGTTAATGCGTAAAGGTAACAATCGTTTGGTTGTTGATCTAGATCAATCTTTGGAAAGTGTCTATACGGATGAAATGAAATTGCGTCAAAGTCTTGTCAATTTATTAGGGAATGCCTCGAAATTCACGCAGAACGGTAATGTAACGCTAGAGATTAAGCGAGAGTTAGCCAACGATAATGAATGGGCTGTATTTTCAGTTCGAGATACGGGAATTGGTATGACGGCGGAACAGCAGTCTCGCGTTTTTGATGCTTTTAGTCAGGCCGATGAATCGACAACGCGACGTTATGGTGGGACTGGTTTGGGTCTGGCTATTACAAAAAAAACCTGCGTTTTGATGGGTGGGGATGTCTCTGTAGAGAGCAAGGTTGGTGAAGGATCGGTGTTTACGATTCGAATCCCCGTTAAATATGAAAATAATCCTGTACTTCTCTAAGCGTTTGCAGTATTAATGGCCTCAGATCTTTTTAGAGGTTCTAATGTATTTGTGGTTAGCCTACGCAAGTTATGGTTGACGAGCAGCGCAAAATTAGGTATCTCATGAGGATGAAATCAATTTATTTATAGAAGATTTAAATATGAAAACTTATTCTATGAAGCCTTCTGAGGTTGAAAAAAAGTGGACGCTTATTGACGCAGATGGTTTAGTCTTGGGTCGTTTGGCGGCTCTCGTGGCGTCTCGTCTTCGTGGCAAGCATAAGCCAGGATTTACACCACATATGGATTGTGGTGATTTTATCGTTATCGTGAATGCGGATAAAATCCAGATGACGGGTAATAAGCGCGAAGATAAAGTCTATTACAGACACACAGGATTCCCCGGTGGTATCAAGCAACGCACACCACGTCAGATTTTGGAAAGCAAACATCCTGAGCGTGTAATCATAAAGGCTGTTGAGCGTATGATTCCTAGCGGTCCTTTGGGACGTCAACAAATGACACATTTGCGTGTATTTGCTGGTCCAACGCATACGCATGCGGCTCAAAACCCTGAGGTTTTGGACGTGGCGGCTTTAAATTCTAAAAATATACGTCAATTAGGTTAGGAGCTCTTCATATCATGGCAACTACAACCAAGGGTTTAGAAGATTTGAAATCCGCATTGAGCGGTAAGGCTGATGCAGGTGTGGCCGCAGCGGTTGCGGCATCGCTTACAGGCACAGGAAATGCACCATCTGTTCGTGTACCTATCAAGGATAAACTTGGTAGATCCTATGCAACAGGTAAGCGTAAGAATGCAATCGCACGCGTATGGGTTAAGCCAGGTAATGGCAAGATCATGATCAATGGTCGTTCGATCGAAGTATACTTTGCTCGTCCAATTCAACAAATGATTATCAACCATGCCTTCAAGGTAGCTGGTCGCGAGCGTCAATACGACGTAATGGCAACAGTTTTAGGTGGCGGTCTATCCGGACAAGCCGGTGCGGTTCGTCATGGTATCAGCAAGGCCTTGACCTATCAAGAGCCAGACCTACGCACAGCTTTGAAATCAGCTGGTCTTATTACAAGAGATAGCCGTGTGGTTGAGCGTAAAAAATACGGTAGAGCAAAAGCGAGAAAACGCTTCCAGTTCTCCAAGCGTTAATCAGACGAAAAATACAAAAAAACCCGGTTCCCGCCGGGTTTTTTTATGCTTATGCCCATCCAGAAAATATTATACCAAATCCTATAATTAAGTATATATAGAGGCTGTCTTAAATCAGGACTGCCTCATATAAAATTTAATTAAAATCTACTCCACATGGTTATTGTTATACCAAATCCTATAATTAAGTATACAGATAGAGGTTGTCTTAAATCTCTTCAACCATCGTTTGTCATACCTGCGCAGGTATGACAAGCTGCGCGGATAAGGTTTATCAGTTATTTTCCGGAATTGGTATTATTACTCAGGCAATGAAACAGTTGGCATTTCGATCCTCAAATGAGGCCCCGTCATCCTCGAACGGAGCAGAGCCCTCTTGGGGCTCTGTCGTAGTGAAGAATCCAGTCAAACATGGATCGCGAAGCGATTCTTATTCTTTTTAAAAAAGAGATACAGAGCGACTACGTCGCACATTTTTTACTGGATCCTTCGCTGCGACATAGCCCCAAGGGGCTCTGCTCCGCTCGAGGATGACGGGGGCTCATTTGAGTACCGAAATGCCAACTGTTTCATTGCCTGAGTAATACCAATTCCATAAAATAACTGATAAATCTTATACACGCAGTTTGTCATTCCCGCGCAGGTATGACAAACGATGGTTGAAGAGATTTAAGACAGCCTCTATCTGTATACTTAATTATGGTAAATGGCGTGAGAGGATAGCGGGGGAGATCCTGCCTCCTGCTCGATTTATCTAAAAACCCTGATTATCCAGCCCTGAGTCTTCTTTATCAGCTTCAGGGTCGTCTGGATTCGGGGATGAGGGTTCTAAGGTTGAGCTGCTACAACCCCAATATATCAAATCACCCATTGTTGGGAGTATGCCTTGTTGCATCATTTCTCTCAACTGTAGACGTCCGAAATGCAGGCCATCTGTTCTTGTGTTTGGGTCTTCTTTTGGTTTATACCCTTTTTTGAATTGTGGTTTAACTTCTTGGTAGAGCAGAGAAATGGATTGGGCCTCGAGCTTGTCAAACGGTGCACGAAATTTTGCAGGAGCTTCCTTGCCTTCAACTAAGGCTTTAGCAAAGTCTCGCATAAAGTAAATGCATGCCTTTTCATAGGCATAGAGCAGCCATGTATAAGCCTCATTAGAGGAGTCGGTCAGTAATTCATTCGCATTAAGAAGTTTAGGCAGGAACTTTACAATGAATTTTGGGATATTATCTAAAAAAAGTCTTTTTGGTTCTGCTCTTCTCGTAAAATAATTAGGGCACAGGAGTGTGACCCGACCGATCATAGTTGTCTCAAGAAATTCTTTATGCTCGTTTCTAATCAAACCGATCAGGGTTATCTTTTCATTATTACAAATGGTCCAGGTAATATAGGAGCTCACCAATACGCGAGTTAAATCTGCAACGCTGCTTGGAAAAGCTACTTTGAAATTTTCAAACTTTAATTTTTCCGCATCCGTTATATTTGTAGGTATATATGATCCAGCAAAAATATCAAGAGCATAGTCAGTTCCCATGCGACGTATTAACCAGCGCAACTTGCTCCTATAATATGAACTGACACGGAGAGCGGTAGATTTAGCCACCTGAAATGGTGCATCACCATCGGGTATTTTTATTCCTTCACACTCAACGGTAAAGGCTTTCGAATCTAAGTCTTGTAAAGCCTGTTCCCATTTTCTTTTGTCGTACACATCATAGATGTTCTTTTCTTCAACATCAGAATCCGAACTACTTCCCATATAATCATGTTGAAAGGGAAAATCAGTGTCACTGAAAGTGGATCCATGTACAGATTGTGAAATCAAGGTGATGAATAACAATATGGTCAGATTTTTCTTCATGCGCTTCCCTTTTATTTTGAGTTCTTGTAAGCATTCTAATAGCATGCAAAATACTGGATTGATAGGGGGAAAAATTTAGTTTTGGGTTCATTAAGGCTGATCACGCCTTCAGCAGATTAATGTTCCTGGGGCATGGTATGCAATGATTAAAAGAGACCATTTCAAAACGTCTTTTTTGGGTGATTTCGTCGTCAAGGTTCCGCTTCCGGTGCTCACGTACGAAGAGGTACGCTGCGCTCCGGTTCTCACCTTTCCTATAAATCCCTCCAAAAAAGCCAGTTTTGAAATGGCCTCTAAAAGTCATTGATTTATAAAGATTTTTAAGGAAACTTAATCATTTCTTTATAATTTTATGTGTATAATAAGAATGTAGAGGGCCTTATGGCATAGATTGGGCGGAGGTTTTGATACCTCTGGTTGATAGTTTATCTACGCTTTTGCCCTCTACGTTTTTAAGCTGGGTCGGCTAGGCAGTTTGCGTCTGTGGCTTCGATAAATCCTAGATTATGTTCCATGCAATATTGGTTGAGCCCCTTAAGGGAGGTCAGGAAGTCATTGTCTTCGTCCTGTTCGTTGCTCAAGTCTTTTAAATAATCTAAGACATCCGCTCCATAATATTCCGGTTCAGCGGCAGGAATGCCGAACATTTTTTTTATGCGTGACAGGAGTGATTTTTCCTGACGGGCCAAACGTTCGTTTTCATGCTCAATCATTTGTATGGCATTTTTAATAGCTTGTAGAACTTTTTGATATAAGTCGCTCGCGGATGTGGGTTCTGCATAGCCAGTGGCTGTCCAGTTACAGTTAAGAATAAGGTCTTGATGGCGTATCCTCTTCGATATTTTACCACTTGCCAGGGGTGCGATGGAGGTGAAAATGTTGTCTATAACGGACATTTGTATCAATAGGCTCAATCCATTTCTCTCTGGGCACCAATAGGGATGTAAAAAGCTGGCGATAGTTGCCATGAAAAAGGTGAACAGCTGTCCGTCCAGAGGTCCTTTTTCATTCGTGATCTCATCGAAAAAATCGTTGTAGGCTTCCCGTAAAAAATCAGCGGCTTCCGGATCTTTTGATTTTTTTGCCAGTTCGTCTATTCTAGACTCTAATAATTCCCGATTTTCTATAGGCTCGAAGACAAAACGCTTCATTTCATCAGGATGGATAGGGTGAAAACTTACACATAAGCCCATTTAAATAACCTCTTCTATTAAACCAAATACAGGCTTTACAAAAACATAATTTAGAATTTTCAGCAAGGTATTTTGAAATTACCTATGAAAACAATTTGTTATCTTCATATGTTTTACATCCACAAAAAACTGGCTTAGTCTTAAATTATACCGTCTTTCTCTGGATAGTTTTAATTCCTAATAATAAAGCGGCATGAAAATGTCCGAAAAATCATAACTGGAGGCCATAATGAATAAAACGATAAAATATTTAAGTACGAGCCTGGCTTTGTTTGCCCTTTTAAATGGCGGGCCATTACGTGCGACCGATGTGCTAGAGCCCGTCATTGCGGCTCCCACGCAACCTGTATCTGTTGATGGAGATAAAGGTAAGGATGAAGCTGTTCCCGTTGTGGTTTCTTCGGAAGGTGCCTTGATTTCCGCTGCGGATTTAATGCAATTGACGACGTTTATTACAGCTATGAAGACTTTCCGCGAACAAGTCAAATCCATGGAAGGAAAAAGTGAGGCTGAACGTGAAGCTTTGCTTATGAATCTTATTTTTCGACAAGGCGGAATTGCGACAGACTCTGTAAATTTGTTGGATACACTAATTAAAAAAATCAATATCGTTGTGCAAAGCGTGAATGCGGCACCTAACAGCAAGTGCAAATCTTGCCAAACGTGTTTTGCAACCGCAGCTCACGGAGCTGGGCATGCTGCGGAAGAATTTAATCGGCTATTTCCGCTCGTACAGAAATATTATGATTTGATCACGCGTTTAGAAGGACAAAATGGTACGGATGCCTTAGGGTATATAACGGCTTTAGTCAACGCAGGCGCCATGAAAGATTTAACGTATTTGTTAGAGTTTACAGATCGTTATAAACAATACGACAAGGCGCAGAAACAACGTATTGCCGCCAATGAAAAGCGACCAGCCTTTTTACGGGCTAAGGCTGCGGCGCCAGCTCCGATCAAGCCTCTAACAGAAGGAAATCCTGCCTTCGTTGAAGATGCAATTACTGCATCCATCCCGAAAACGGCTATTTTAACGGCGGCGGATTTACAGCAGATCACTGACTTTATGGAAGCCATGAAAAAATTCCGTAAGGCTGTAAAAGACAATGAAGGCCGTGATCAACAAGCTAAAGAATCTGAGCTTATGGCCGCTATTTTGGATGAGGGCGGTCTGGCAAAAGAGTCGTTGGATTTGGTCAGTACGTTAGCACAGAAGATTAATGTGGCTGTTCAATCGGTGACGACAGAACCCAATGGTCGGGGTCGTAAATGCCAATCTTGCTGGCAAGCGTCTACGGTTGGGACTACCTTTGGATTGGATGAGCTTAATGCTGTATTGCCTCTGATACAGAAGTACTACAACCTTGAAACAGCTATCAAGGCGAATGGTGGTGCGGATGCGGTGACTTATGTGGATGAATATGTCAAAGCCGGTATCTTAAAGGATTTGACCTATTTAGTTAACTTTACAGAGCGCTATAAGGCCTATGCGGCGGCAGAATATGAAAAAAGAGGCAGCGTGTAGCCGAGCGTAAAGCGTTAACACAAAAGGCTAAGCAGGAAAAACTATCTAAAACGAACACAGCTTTAATTATACAAATTATGGAAGAGTCTAAGCAATCTCTTTCCACTTCAAACTAACCGACACCAAACGGGTGTATGATCAGAGGCTTTCGGGGCGTCGCGAGGATTCGTGTCGATACCGGAAGCCTCAAGTCTATCTAGGGCTTGGGGGGATGCGAGTAAAAGATCGATGCGCAGGCCTGCGTTGCTCTGCCAGGCGCGGGTGCGATAATTCCACCAGGAGTATAAGTCTTTGCCGCTTGGACTTGAGATTGGATGCAAGGCTCTTGTGACATCCGTCAGACCCAGGTTTTGAATTTTTCTTAACGATTCTCTTTCTTTCACGCTACAGTGGATGCGATCTTTCCAGAGGATAGGGTCGTAGACATCCTCGTCTTTAGGCGCAATGTTATAGTCTCCGCCGAGAATAAAGGCTTCTCCATAGGTGAGTAAAGTTTTGGCATGGGCGCATAGGCGATCCAGAAATTGCAACTTATAATGATAGGCGTCTGTATCGATATCTTTGCCGTTGGGAACATAAATAGAGGCAACGCGGACGTTATCCACCACAGCCTCTATATATCGGGCTGACGAGTCATCCTCGTTACCGGGGAGGTGATCCAGCACATCCTCGATGGGCCTTTTGGCAAGAATAGCCACACCATTATATGTTTTTTGTCCGACTAAGGCGATGTTATAGCCTAAGTCTTCAATCTCTTCGAAGGGGAAGGTTTCTTTTTGTGTTTTGATCTCTTGTAGCAAAACAATATCCGGCTGAAAGGTTTTTAGCCAATCTATCGCCACCGGCAGGCGTGCACGAATTGAATTCACATTCCAGGTGGCAATTAAGGGCATGAGGTGGCCTTTCCGAGGGTGAGAGACATTTTTTTTCTATTTATAGACCTAGCAAATGCGAAATAAAAGCGGAATTTAAATGCAAAGGTTTTGCGGATCCAACTTGCAACTTAAGGGATGGGTATTTATAGTAGAGGATATGAATTTAATTTTATAGGTAAAATATGACTTCTGCTGTTGCATCCACTCGATTTCGTGATCACCCCCCGGGCCTAACTTATCTTTTTTTTGCGGAACTCTGGGAGCGGTTTAGCTTTTATGGGTTGCGAGCCCTTTTGGTTTTCTACGTAACGTCGGAGTTTCTGTACTCTCAGCAACAAGCCTTTGGTATTTTGGCCACATATATGGCGCTGGTTTATGCCACACCGATTATTGGCGGGTATTTAGCCGATCGTATTTTAGGTGATCGAAAAGCGATTATTATTGGCGGCATTATGATCGCCATGGGGCATTTGTTTTTAGCCATGCCGGGGGAGACCTTTTTTTACATTGGTTTAGCTTTTGTCGTGACGGGGACTGGGCTGTTTAAGGCGAACGTCTCGGCCTTATTGGGTAAATTGTATGCTCACGGGGATTATCGCCGAGATGCTGGTTTTACCATTTATTATATGGGGATTAACATAGGTGGCCTGTTGGCGCCTTTGGTTTGTGGCACAGTTGGCGAGTATTATGGTTGGCACTATGGCTTTGGTTTGGCAGCGATAGGGATGATTGTGGGCTTACTATTCTTTTTCCGCGGATTGCCTACGCTGGATAATCATGGGCTGCCACCCAAGGCTTCGCCTTTGCGAGAAAAAGTTATGCTGGGGTTAACTTGGGAGATGGCGGTTTATTTGCTGGCGTTTGTCAGTATTCCTCTTTTTGCTTTTTTGATCAAAAGCCATGGGGTCGTTATTTATTATGGAGAATATGGGATAGAAATTTTTAGTTTGATCTTAATCATTGTTGAGGTGGTGGTTTTTGGTTATATGCTTTATCTGTCGGCGTTTATGGAAAAAGAAGATCGTAAAAGCATTCGCACCATTTTGGTATTGATGATTTTTTACGCTACATTTTTCGCGATGCTGGAGCAAGCCGGCTCGTCCATAAACTTTTTTTCTAAACTACAAGTGGATCGATATATTTTTGGCTATGAGATCGCGGCCTCCAATTTCCTTTCATTGAATCCATTTTTTATTTTGTTGTTGGGACCTATCATTGCCCATATATGGATTGCCTTGGGCCGTCGTGGGTTGGAGCCTTATACACCGTTTAAGTTTTTTCTGGGGCTTTTTCCAACGGCTTTAGGTTTTGTGGTTTTAGTTGCCTCCACCTATTTCCCAGGAGAGAATGGTTTGGTTTCCTTGTGGTGGGTGGTGTTGGCTTACGCCTTGCATTCGCTGGGTGAGCTGTGCATTTCACCTGTGGGTCTTTCCATGGTTACCCGAATTGCGCCGCCACAAATGACCGGCGCTTTAATGGGTGTGCTGTTTTTATCGGTGGCCTGGGGAAATCACTTAGCTGGAATTATGGCCAAATTAAGTTCTACGGATGATCACATAGGTGAGACGGCGGTGAATTTGCTGACGTATCGAGATGCATTTTCATACATTGCCTATATTGGCCTAGGGGTTTCCTTGGTTATGCTTATTTTGTCCCCATTTTTGAATGGAGCTTTTAAACGTGAAGAGAAAATGAAGGGGTACAATGAGTAACCAAACCAGGCTCGCGGCCTTAAGAGACTTAATGCAAACTTGTGAGCTAGACGCCTGGCTTGTACCCAGATCGGATGAGCATCAGGGTGAGTATGTGGCACCCTATGCGGAACGGCTCCGTTGGTCGACAGGTTTTGATGGCTCGGCAGGTATGGCGATTATCATGTCTCAAAAAGCAGCTATCTTTGTAGACGGTCGGTATACCTTGCAGGCGCGAAAACAGGTGGATTTAGACTTGTTCGAAGTGGTCCATACGGCAGATATTTCCGTGGGGCAGTGGATGGCTAAGCACACATCCGGGATGATGGTTGGTTTCGATCCATGGCTACATACAGAATCCGAGATTGATCGATATAAACAAGCTTGCGCGGGGTTAGGTGTTCAGTTCGTGGCGATGGAAGGAAACCTCATCGATGACGTGTGGCATGATCAGCCAGAGATGCCACTGGATCCCATTTTGATTTATGAAGATCTTTTTGCCGGTGAGTCTCGGGCTGCTAAATGTATGCGATTGGGCATGGAGCTCATGGCGAGAAAAATAGATGCGGCTGTGATCACGAGTTTAGATTCGATTGCTTGGTTATTGAATATCCGGGGGCGGGATATCCCTTGCACGCCAGTAGCCTTGGCTTATGCTATTTTATACGCCAATGGCAAAGTAGACTTATTTACGCACCCCGATAAATTAAAGGAAAAATTGGGTTCAGATGTGCGGCTTTATCCTTATAAAAATTTTATGGAAGCTCCGGTGGATTTAAAGAATCGCCGCGTATTATACGATCCTAAAACTTCCCCCATACAGGTGCGGGTTAATTTGGATACGGTCGGCGCACAGGTTGTGACTGGCGATGATATTTGTCTGATGGCTAAGGCGTGTAAGAATTCGGTTGAATTAGAGGGGATGCGTAAGTCTCATGTACGAGATGGTGCGGCTCTTACGGAGTTTCTATCCTGGGCGACGGATCGGTTGCAGAAGGGGGCGTTGAGTGAATTGCAGGCCTCGGATGCATTGAGAGGGTTTCGAGAGAAAAAAGATCATTTTCAAGGCTTAAGTTTTGAAACAATTGCGGGATCGGGGCCAAATGGCGCGATTATTCACTATCGTGTGACACCTGAATCGGATCGATTGCTGCGGACGGATGAGTTGTTTTTACTAGATTCCGGTGCGCAATATCTGGATGGCACGACCGATGTCACTCGAACAGTGGCATTTTCAAAACCGACTCCAGAACAAAAAGACCGGTTTACGAGGGTTTTAAAAGGCCATATTGCCATTGCAACAGCGGTTTTTCCTATAGGCACCACTGGCGGCCAATTAGATGTTTTGGCTCGTAAGTCTTTATGGTCTGTAGGGTTAGATTATCAGCACGGTACGGGGCATGGTGTTGGCAGCTACTTATGTGTGCATGAAGGTCCCCAACGGATTGCTAAAGGCTTAGTAACAGACGTGGCCCTGCGGCCGGGTATGATCTTGTCCAACGAGCCAGGCTATTATAAAGAAGGTGAGTACGGTATACGCATCGAAAGCCTTATAATCGTTCGGCCACACAGCGAAGGCTTTTTGCGCTTTGAAACGATTACCATGGCGCCTATATGTTTGGATTTAGTGGATGTGGATTTGCTCACCGACGAAGAAAAAGAATGGTTGAATGCCTACCATCGTGAAGTGTGGGAAAAATTGATGCCTATGCTCGATCCATCCCATTCACCCCATGTGCAGACCTGGTTAGAAAAGCAGACAGTGGCCGTGTAGTCTAGACCATACCGTTTAGGATAAATGACCTCACTTAAGCGGAGAAAAAATTATGGACGTCTTTGGAAATTTTTTCCAGAAGTCCTAACTCTGTGTGTAATATGGTTTCGGCGAGCCAGGGCTCGGTGCGGGAATAGCCATCAAAGACAATCTTCAGTGCCACATGGCCTGTTTTATCTACGGTAGCGGAAATCTTTATGTATTTTTCAAACATTGGGGTCCAGGATAATTCTCCTTGCCAGCCCTTCGAGTGTTGGGCCAGGCGCGCAAAGAAATCTTGAAGAGAGCGTTCCTCGTCATCGTTTAGAACTTTCATTTGTGCAGAAAAATGCGAGCTCTGATAAGAAATCTCAAAATCTCTGGAGGTGAGATTCAAAAAAGAAAGCACGGCATTTGTTTTGGATGATTTTATGTCGATTCTTTTCATCTTGTTTTTCCTCAAGTTTGCTTTTGGTATTATACCCGACTTCCTGCCACAAGCTTTGGCAGATTTCCAACCATACCGATGGCGTGTTTCATCAGGAATTTTTTGGCGGGTGTGAAGTTGTTCATTAAACCTAAGCCGGTATCACGAATAAACTTTAATGGACGAATGTCATTAGAAAAAAGGCGTGTGAGGCTGTCCGTTACCGCGATTAAGGAAATGTTATCAAAGCGGCGCCAGCGTTGATATCGTTCTAAGGGCGTGTGGCCACCAATGTCTAAGCCTAGTCGATAAGCATCTACAATGCATTCGGTCAGGGCGGCTACATCCCGTAACCCCATATTTAATCCCTGCCCAGCAATAGGATGAATCACATGCGCGGCATCTCCAATCATGGCGAAGCGCTGATCAATGTAGGTCGTTGCAAATTGCACGCCCAGCGGATAGCACCATTTTTGGCTTTGTAGGGTAAGCGTGCCTAAAGAATCACCGAATTTGTCTTGCATGGCTTGGGCAAAACTTAAATCGTCTAGTGCCATAAGGCTTGGGGCAAGATCTTCTTGGATGGACCAAACGACCGAGGAACGGTTACCTTGCATAGGCAGTACAGCAAAGGGGCCCGTGGGCAGGAAGTGTTCGTGGGCAACCCCTTGATGGGGAAGTTCATGACCAATCATGCAAACAATAGCTTTTTGATGATAGGACCATTTGACGGTCGTAATTTTTAACATATCCCGCATTTGTGAATTTCGACCATCCGCAGCAATTAATAGGGCTGCCGAAAGAATCCGTCCATTATCAAGTTCAATCGTGACATAACTGTTGTGTTGTTCAAAACGAATCACTTTTGCCGGGGCAATCCATTCTAAATTGTCAAAAGATCGGGCTTTATTATACAAGGATTGGCGCATTTTTAGGTTTTCAAGAATATAGCCCATGGGATTATGGCCGAGTTCTCTGTGATCATAGTGCATATGTTTATATGAATTATCATCGGATATGCGAATGTCGAGAATAGGTTCGGCAAATGTCTCAAATTCTGGCCAAAGGTCAATGCCGCGGTAGATATTCGAGGATCCAAAAGCGATGGCTGTTGTTCTGCCGTCAAAGCTTGCTTGCAAGGTAATTTCCGGGTCCATATGATCAATGACGATAACTTTTAAGCCATGCATCGCTAACGCACAAGCTTGTGTCGACCCTGCGGGGCCACCACCGATAATAATTACATCGCAATCTTTTGTTGGCATGACTTGACATCCTTATTCTAACCTGCAATCACTTTACCTATAATTCGAATGGATGAAAAGTCGTTATAATGCATTTCAAAATATTATTTACCCTTTTGTTTTTCATAGGCATCTCGTCCGCAGGGGCGAACGTTTCTTATGGCGTCGCCATGCACGGTGATTTGAAGTATAAGGCCGAGGATCCTTTTGATTATGTCCATAAGGATGCGCCCACCGGGGGTAAAATTCGACTGGCGGTAATAGGAACATTTGATTCCTATAACGGGTTCGTTATCAAGGGGACAGCGCCAGCGGGCCTAGATTTAATCGCAGGAGACTTGGTTTTTGAACGTCTGATGATACGCTCGCACGATGAGCCGTTTAGCCTCTACTGTCATTTGGCCGAAACGATTTTCGTCGCGCCAGATCGAAGTTATGTGGAATTCACAGTCAATCCAAAAGCTAAGTGGGCGGATGGATATCCCGTTACAGCAAAAGATGTCGCATACAGTTTTCAGATTTTGAAAGAAAAGGGACGTCCAAATCATCGATTGTTCTATGCAAAGGTTAAGGAAATGAACCTCGTGGGAGAAAATGGTATTCGATTTTCCTTTTCTAAAATCCCAGGCGAAGAGGTGTATGATCCCGAATTGCCGCTGTTGATCGGCTTGATGCCTGTACTCCCTAGCCACTTATGGAAAAATAAAAATTTTGAAAAATTACGTCTGGAGGACATGGTCGGCAGTGGACCTTATCAAATCAAAGAAACGCAAATCGGTCGATCTATCCGCTATAGCCGCAGACACGACTATTGGGGTTGGGGGATGCCGCGGGTGCAGGGGCAATATAATTTTCAGGAAGTTCATTTTGATTATTACCGTAATCCAGATGCGGCAAAAGAAGCCTTCAAGGCGGGTGAATGCGATTTTATGGAAGAAACAGACCCGGGCAAATGGGCGGTGGATTATGATTTTAAGGGGACGAAAAATGGAGATGTGGTTCGATTGTCCTTAGGACATAAAAAACCTGTCGGCATGAAAGCTCTGGTTTTTAATACGCGTAGAGACATATTTGCGGATCGAGCCGTCCGTGAGGCCTTGAGTTATGCGATGGATTTTGAACGGGATAATCGGGTTCTTTATCACGGAGCTTTTACACGAACAACCAGCTTCTTCCACAATACAGAATTAGCTTCTGTCAACGAAGATACGCATGAGAAGGATGGAGATTTGCGTCAACGTCTAATAACAGCATCTAACCTATTAGAAGCCGCCGGTTGGGTTGTGCGAGATGGTGTCATGGTTAACAAAAAAACGGGTCGCCCCTTGCGTTTTGAAATTCTGTTGAGCTCATCGGTAGAAGAAAAAATTGCTTTAGCCTATGCGAGAAATTTAAAACGTCTGGGCGTAAAAGTATCTGTACGTATAGCGGATAGTGCGCAATATGAAAAGCGACGGTTGAATTATGATTATGATATGATTGTCGCCTATTGGTACAACACGCTTTCTCCTGGGCGGGAGCAGATGTTTTATTGGGGATCGAGCTTTTCTGATGTGCCTGGCTCGCGCAATTATCCAGGCATAAAAGACCCGGTTGTCGATAGCTTATGTGAAAAAATAGCGACGGCGCGTTCACGAGAAAGTCTAATTTTTGCGGCGAAAGATTTAGATCGGGCTCTACTTTGGGGTCATTATGTGATACCATTGTATCATAATGCAAAAATAAATCTGGCGTATTGGCGTCATTTGGGGCATCCTGAATGGAGGCCGGACGTTGGTGTTGTGCTAACCTCATGGTGGTCTAAAAATGCAGAAAAAGAATAAAAATATTCAAAAAAGGGATAAAGATATGTCTCATCCAGTATCGCAAACTTCGCATCCATTTCATATGGTTGAACCAAGTCCTTGGCCCGCTGTAGCCTCTATTTCCGTCTTGGTTTTAGCCATATCTGCGGTGCTATATATGCATGGCCAAAGCGTTTATTTGCTCATTCCTGGTTTTTCGATGCTGCTCTTTACATTAGTGGGTTGGTGGCGTGATGTGGTTCGGGAATCATTGACAAAAGATCATACGGATGAGGTGCGTGTTGGTTTTCGCTATGGGATGGCGTTGTTCATTCTGTCGGAAGTTATGTTCTTTTTCGGATTTTTCTGGGCTTATTTTAGTGCCGCTTTTTTCCCTACGGAGGTTGTGGGCGGTGTCTGGCCCCCTAAAGGTATTGAGACTTTAGATGCCTTTGATTTACCTTACCTGAATACTCTTTTGCTTTTATTGTCTGGAACGACAGTGACCTGGGCGCATTTTGATTTGTTGTCCGGTGACAAAAAAGGCATGTTAGAAAAGTTGGGTTACACTGTGCTATTAGGATTTATTTTCTTATGTGTGCAGGCATTAGAGTATTCGCATGCGCCTTTTGGCTTTAAGGATGGTATTTACCCGTCCACTTTTTATATGGCAACAGGTTTTCATGGCTTCCATGTGTTTGTGGGGGCTGTTTTTCTTGCGGTTTGTTGGTTCCGTACGAAAAGAGATCATTTCACAGCCAATGATCATTTTGGATTCGAAGCGGCTGCCTGGTATTGGCATTTCGTGGATGTGGTTTGGCTTTTCCTTTTTGTCAGCATCTATTGGTGGGGCAGCTAGAAGGGATTTATTTTGGGTAGGTACTCCTTACGCTTTATTTTTGGCACGGGCCTTGTTTTGCTAACCATTGTTATTTTGGTAATTCTGGGTCTGTGGCAATTGAAGCGGTACGAGTATAAGCTTAACTATACCCATCAAATTTTAAATCTAGATCCCAAATCCTTCGCCCCGATAGAAGAAATTATTGTTAACTTAAAATATATCCCGGATGTAAACTTTGTAAAAGTAAGGCTGAAAGGTATTTTTCATCATGACTTATCCATTGATTTAATTCCTCGTACGTTGCATGGGCAAACGGGTGCGCATGTGTATACGCCGTTCTTAATTATTCCCTCGGGCCACATGATTATGGTTAACCGTGGTTGGGTGCCTGAAAAAAAGGATCATTTAAAATTTTATCAGCAGACGGGTGAAGTGGAAATATTTGGTTATTTACAACAACCCACTTTGCCGGGATGGATGACACCGGATAATGTGGCGGATAAAAAAGCTTGGTATTATTTAGATCTGGAAGCCATGCAAGATGTGATTGCCGCCGATCGTCCAGAAATTGGCAAGAAAATGTTACCCTTTTATATGATATCCATGGAAAAGCCTCATCGAGATGAATTTCCTAAGCCGATAGACGTGATGACGATGGTTAAAAATAACCATTTTGGTTATGCCTTGACATGGTTTTCTCTGGCAATTGCTCTGGCGATTATGTATATATTTTACTTACGAAACAATCGAGTTGTTTAAGATTGTATAAATTTTAAAAATCGTTGTCTCATATTTTTTAGCCTCTTATAGGATATTATAATGACCATCAGTATTTCTACTCTCTCGAACGGTTTGCGTGTGATTTCGGATCGGAATGATCGCGTAGATAGTGCGGCGGTTGGCGTTTGGGTGAATGTGGGGTCAAGGCATGAAAGCCCAGAGGTGAATGGCATCGCGCATTTTCTAGAGCACATGGCGTTTAAGGGAACCAAGACAAAATCGGCCAAGCAAATTGCTGAATCCATTGAAAATGTGGGCGGGTATTTAAATGCCTGTACGTCTCGTGAATCGACAGCCTATTATGCGCGCGTATTAAAAGAAGATGTGGGCATGGCGATTGAGTTGCTGGCCGATATCATACAAAATTCAGTTTTTGATCCGGAAGAAATCAACCGCGAACGCGAAGTTATTTTGCAGGAGATTAGTCAGTGCAATGATACGCCTGATGATATTATTTTTGATATCTTCCAAGAAACCGCGTATCAGAATCAAGCAATAGGTCGTTCTATTTTAGGGCCTCAGGACATTGTCCGTCGGGTGACAAGAGAAGATCTGCAGGCCTTCATCGGCCAAAAGTATGCGGCATCGCAAATGGTTTTATCGGCCACGGGTAATGTGGATCATGATGCGGTTGTCAAATGGGCTGAGGCAGCCTTTAAAGGATTGCAGCGGGATGCGGACATATTTTTTGAGCCGGCCAACTATACCGGTGGATCGTCCATACAAGAACGCGATCTAGAGCAATTACACCTGTTGATTGGTTATAAAGCCATGTCTATGGACGATCCGGATTACTATAGTTTATGTGTTCTTACATCCCTTTTTGGTGGGGGCATGTCATCGGTTTTATTCCAAGAAATTCGCGAAAAGAGGGGGCTTGCTTATAGTATATATGCTTTTAAATCCTGTTTTTCCGATTCAGGAATGCTCGCCATTTATGCAGGAACGGCGCCGGAGCAAGCCCCAGAGCTGCTGACTGTAATCTTTGAAGAGATAAAAAATATAGCCAATAATCTGACAGAAGAAGCTATCCAGCGATCTAGGGCCCAATTAAAGGCTGGTTTGTTAATGAGTCTAGAGTCGGTTTCCAGTCGTTGCGAGCAGTTGGCGCAGCACATGATGTTTTTTGGCCGGCCTATATCGCGAGCAGAAATTATAGATCGCGTCGACAGTGTAACAAAAGAATCTTTGCTGCGGGTTGCCGAGTATATATTCGCGCAACAGCCTACGATTACCGTATTGGGGAAAACGGAATTCATGCCATCTTTAGCGAGTCTGGGGCTGTCGTGCGATAATGAGGCTCGTGTGGCCAATGAGAAATAGGGTTGCGATTTTAATGTCTTTGCTTTTTGTCCATTCAACAGTAGCGTCACAGTTAACCGAGGATTCCATGACGAGCATGCTTTCCACGCGCCAGAATTTTACTCCCGAACAAAAAATTGCGGACAAGCTGATTATCGGTTTTCAAGGTACGTCCCGTGAGGATCCAGGCGTTAGAAGAGTTTGTGATCAGTTAAACGCTGGCCTTGTCGGCGGAGTGATTCTTTTTTCGTACAATATTGTGAGTGTGGATCAGACGAAACAGTTGGTGGCGGATCTCAAGAAGGCTGCTGGCCGGGATATCTGGATTGCCGTGGATCAAGAGGGCGGACGTGTACAGCGCCTTGGTGCGAGCAAAGGCTTTACCAATTATTTAAGCCCATCACAAGTCGCCAAAACCATGACACCAGACCAAGCTTATGCACATTATAAAGCGATGGCGGATGAGTTAGCCAGTTGTGGTATTAATTTAAACTTTGGTTGTGTGTTAGATTT
>JAGOMX010000048.1 GCA_017993335.1 Alphaproteobacteria bacterium
ATACTCAACCATGAAGGTCAACAATCCATCATTATTGTTTTGACGCAGGTGGGTTGATCCACCATCTAGAAGATGTCTGAGCGAAGAACCAGTCCTTTGTTGTATTAATGGATCCAATTGATCAAAAATGACTCTAAAGCTTAAATCCTTATCATATAAATCTTCGAAATAGGCCGTAATGTATTGCTGATCTAGATTTATTTTCTCCGGTAGGTCAAAGACGATCTTAAATTTATCAGCCCGCTTTACAATGCTCGTCGTTATATCTGTGGCCTGTCCTTGAGCTAGATAATTAGTTAATTTTTGATAACATTCTTGTTTGCTTCCGGCTATAACAGCTAGTCGATGGGTAAAGGAATTTCGTGCATTGCTTGCTGTGTAGCAGATATCAAGGAAATCCTCATCTGTGCTATTTAGATAATCGCTGTAAATTTTAGCATACTCAGTTAACGCTTCTGCGCTTTTTGCGCTCATAAGCAAAACCTGCATGTCAGGATGGGACTCATTTGTGATAGGCTTTCGTTTGATATCCGGGGCTTCTTCGAGTAAAGCAAAAGCGTTCGTTCCACTGAAGCCGAAAGAGCTTACTCCGGCTATTCTAGGACCGGTCTTTGAGTTCCAATCAACTAGTTTTGTATTGATGTTAAACGAATCTTCTCTCAAGCTAATGTGGGGATTCAGTTTCTTGAAATTAACATGGGGGGGAATCTTTTTATGCCTGAGAGACTGAACGACCTTAATTACACCAGCTATTCCAGCAGCAGCTTCCAAATGCGAGATATTTGTCTTAACTGAACCTAAGTGCAACGGGTTATTTGCATCGTGTGAACTTTCAAAAACCGTTTGGAGAGCCGTTAATTCTATAGGGTCGCCAAGAATGGTTCCGGTGCCATGACACTCAAGATAACTTACTTTTGCAGGCTCAATGGAATACTTGCTTAAACCTTCTCTTAATAGCTTTTCCTGAGAGATGCGGTTTGGGGCTGTTATGCCTGCACTTTTTCCGTCTTGATTAACGACTGATCCTCTTATAACTGCTAAGACTTTATCGCCATCACGTTGAGCATCAGTAAGTCGTTTAATAACCACTGCCCCGCAGCCTTCCCCTCGTCCGTACCCATCAGCAGATTCATCGAAAGTCTTGCATTTGCCGTCTCGCGAAATCATATTCGCTTTAGAACAGTAAATTGTAAGCTCTGGAGTGACCATTAAATGAACGCCGTCGGCGATAGCCATATCCGTTTCGCGGTTTCGCAGGCTTTGACATGCAACATGCAACGCAACGAGAGACGATGAGCAGGCCGTATCGATAACCATGCTCGGCCCCTGTAATCCTAGCCAATATGATAATCTGCCTACTGCTAAACTAAATTGTGTCCCCGTACCATAATATGCATCTATGCCTTGCATGCCTTTATTCATGTAGTAGGTAACAAAATCATGTGAACTAACGCCTAAGTAAACCCCAGTGCGACTTTCACTGAGGTTTTCCGTCAATTGGCCCGCACTTTCTATGGCTTGCCAAGCAACTTCTAAAAAAAGTCGTTGTTGGGGATCCATTCGCTCGGCCTCCCTTGGAGTTATGCTAAAAAATTCTGGTTCAAACATATCTATGTTATCAAGGAAAGCCCCTTGTTTAGTATACATTTTCCCTGGTACGTTAGCATCTTCAGAGTAAAATTGTTTTATGTTCCACCGATCTTGGGGTATTTCTGTTACAGCAGAGTATCCTTGACTTAATAATTGCCAGAATTCCTCAGGGCTATTAGCTCCACCTGGAAATCTACAACCCATTCCAATGATAGCAATGGGCTCTTGTCGTGCATTGTTTAATTCAGAGATTCTTTCTTCCAAACGAAGAATCTTATCATTCATTAATGCGTGTTCTTGTTCATGCACAATACTATTTATCCCCCGCTGATAAGAAATTCACGACCTGGTTTAAAGTTGGATAATCAAAAAACATGGTGATGGGTAAATTTTTGTTAAAAATCTTTGACAGATCATTTCTTAATTTTACAGCCATCAAAGAATCTAAGCCAATTTCTACGAGGGGAGCCTCGTCATCAATATCATCAGAATTCAATGATAGAAGCTTAGAAATCTCCAAGATGACCATGTCCTTGATATCCTCTTGTGAGGAAGTCTGTAGAATTTTATCAGTGGTCTCATGGCTGGGGACATGAGCAGTTTCTGTGGTCTTGACAGAATGAAACTCTGGGGAAATACTGGTAAATACGGAAGGAATCTGATAGCCCTCAAACTGTTTGACATATTGTTTTTGGTCCAGTGAAAAAGCGCCTACCACATTGTTGTCATGTGAAGAAACGAGATCATCCAGAATTTTAAATCCTTGCTCTTTATTCACCAATGCAAAGCCTTGAGATGTTAATCTTTTCTTGTTTTGCGCATTGAGTTTTGCTGCCATGCCCACATTCCATGGGCCCCAACAGATACTCAAGGCTGGTAGCTTATGTAATTTACGGTAACGAACGAGTCCATCTAGGAAAGTGTTCCCGGCTGCATAGTTTGCTTGACCTAATGTCCCTAACATCCCTGCAGCAGATGAGAACATGATAAAGAAGTCCAGTTTCATCTCTTGAGTTAAGATGTGTAAGTTTATACCTCCCTGTATCTTTGGCGCCAGCGCGGTCCAGAAACGTTTCCAGGTGTGTTTTATTATCGTTGCATCATCTAAAACTCCAGCCAAATGTATTATACCTTTTATAGCTGGATGATGGTTCTTAATTTCCTCAAAAGTCGTGCGTAGCTTAGATAACTGAGATACATCAACTTTCATAACCTCAATCTTGTGCCCATGTTCATTTAGGTCCTGAATTCGTTCTTGATCATGCTTCTTGAGGATGCCGCTACGGCTTAACAGAATAATGTTTTTTGCTCCATTACCCAATAGCCACTCGAGGACGGTCAAGCCTAGTTCGCCCGTGCCACCCGTTATGATAAAGCTACCTTCTTTGCTTAAGCTGTGTGCAGAATTATTTATCACCGGAGATTGACGAAGTCGAGCAAGGTACCGGCCACCATTGACATAAGCCACGTGTGAGACATTATCATTATTATATATCTCCCTAAAAAGCTGATCTATTAGAATATTTTCTTCAATTTCAATTACCTTGCAAGAAAGGTCCATATGCTCGAGTCTAATGACATTTGCAAAACCTATAAGCGTTGAAGGCAATACGGATAGATTCTGCTGGTCAGTTGTCACGAGAGAAGTTTCAGGCAATAGGATGGATAACTTTGCCGAATCACATTCAGGCAATCCAGTAATTGTTTGTACAATATGAATCAAATTTCCACAAAGAAATTCTTGGGTATTCTCAATGCTTGCTGTCGTTGGATTTATTTCTCGATAATTTAGGCCACAGGCATAGACGACCTTTGCAATGGTCTTGTTATGTTTACGGCAAATATCACGGATGGTTGTGCCTAGGTTATCATTAGCCTCTCTGTTCAGATAGCGTTGCTCAGCTTGCTTAGGAAGATCAAGTGTTTCATGGTCTAAATATATTGTCTCAGCTGAAATCCTATGAGAATGCATCATGTCTTTGAGTTTTTCTCCCACTCCCGTAACATCTGAGAAAATAATGCAGATCCCATCATGCTCATTTTGAGGTTGACTGAGTTCTGTCGAGAGATGGGGCTGGCCTTCCCAGTGGATGTCATAGGTAAGTGGTTGTGCTTCAAGTTGATTGACCCGCTTAAAGCTCAGTCCTTTCATCTCTGCTACCTGGCTTCCAGTACTGTTAAATATACTAACGTCCGCCAAAAAGAAATCATTGCTGTTATTTAATTCTCTTATTTTGCCAAAACTCAGCAATCTGTCATGGGGATCTTTAGGGCTGTAGAGGAGGGTAAAAGAATCTATGCTAAATGGTAAATATAGATAATTCTCCTGTTGGGATTTACTTAATAAACCTGCCAATACCTGCAGGCAACAATCCAAAATAGCAGGGTGGATGTAATAACGCGTATCCTCGATTCCTAAGCTAACAGGTGACTTAATTTCGCCAGCAATTAATTTGTTTCCAGTTTTCAGGGAATCAATTCCTCGAAATAAGGGCCCGAAACTCAATCCGACCTGTTTGAAAGCTTCATAATGCTGCTCTATGTCCAGCGTAGTGGTGGTCGAATGCGCATCGAACGCATGCACAGAAGTGTTGGCTTTATTTTGTAACACGGATTCTGAAAATACCCCGGATGTATGTAATTTCCAAGAATTTGCAGCCTCGTTATCCGGATTCGAGCAACTAAATATTTGAAACCCATACTTTCCATCAATAGGTTCCGCAATATGGATTTGGCATCGTCGCTGATGGGTTTCATCAAGTGTTAGCTCTTCTTGAATGACCACGTTTTCCAGCAGAATACATTCTTTTTTTAAAACGACGCCTCCAGCTTCCAGTGCCATTTCTATGTGAGCTGTCATGGGGACTATGATATTGTCTTTTACCTTGTGATGCTCCAAGTAAGGATACTTTTCTAAGGACAGTTCAACTTCGAAAATTTTTCCGTGAGGCGTGCTCAGATAGGAAGTTATAAAAGCACTTAAATCCGTTCTTGGTGTTTCTTTGTTGCGGACTAGTTGTGCTTCTTCAGATGAGGCGACCCAGAAGTTTTTTCGTTGAAATGGATATTTTGGAAGGACTATTCTTTTCCTATTGCATTCATTAATTAATTCGGACCAATTAAAGTCGCGCCCTTTGACATAATGTTCACATATGTTCTGAAGGCGTGCTTTTTCTTCTTGTTCTTTATCTAGAATATTGGCTGGCAATGGTTCGCTGATAGACGCCTCAGCAACACCTACAAACAAGCCTTCTGGTTTTTTGCCTGCATAATATTCATGTAACTTAGTGAGGGCCTCTTCTGTATTCTTAGCGATGACAGCTAATCTAAAAGCGAATAGGGATCTGCCATTACGGGCTGTGTAACAAATGTCGTCGAAGTCATCGCTGTTGCTATTCCGAAGATAATCGATATATTCATGAATGTATTCTCTAAGAGCTAATTCAGTTTTAGCTGTTATGGTCAAAACATTCAATTGCTCAGTAAATTTAGTTACGAGATCCCGTTCTTGAGTGGGTGCCTCTTCTAAAATAGCAAAAGCATTTGTTCCGCCCATACCCAAGGAATTTAAAGCTGCTTTACGAGTGGTTTGGCTTTTCCATTCAAGAAGTTGAGTCGGCACAAAGAACGGACTGGACTTAATATCTATTTTGGGATTGGGCGAGGTATAGTTTATTGTCGGAGGGAGCTGTTTATTGTGCAGGCATAACGCAACTTTAATTAATCCAGCTATGCCTGCACTAGCCTCACAGTGTCCAATATTGCTTTTCACAGACCCAATCGCGCAGAATCCTTTTTTAGGTGTATATTTCTCAAATGTTTTGCTTAATGCCATCACCTCTACAGGGTCGCCGAGATAGGTGCCTGTGCCGTGTGCTTCTAAATATTCTATGTCTTGCGCAGAGACTCCAGCCATCTCTAACGCTTCTGTTGCCACTCGAATCTGTCCTTCGATGCTAGAAGCTGTATAGCTAATCTTTTGGCCGCCATCATTGTTAAATGCTGTGCCTTTAATCACAGCATAAATATGATCACCATCTTCTAGTGCTTTTTTTGCAGGCTTTAATAAGACGGCTCCAACGCCGCTACCAAAGACAACGCCGTCTGCCTTCTCATCAAAGGCGCGGCAATGACCATCACTTGATAATATGCCACCCTCTTCTCGTTTATACCCACTATAATGCGGTACCCTTACTGTAGAGCCTCCAGCAAGTACCATGTCGCACTCGCCATTTAGGAGGCTCTGGCAGGCCAGATGTACGGAAACTAGTGATGAGGAACAGGCAGATTGCACAGTAACGCTTGGCCCTTTTAGGTTTAGCTTGTAAGAAACCCTTGTTGCCAAAAAGTCTTTATCATTTCCTAACTGAGGGTAACTGCCCGTTTCTCCAATAATGTCCGGATTATGTCGAAGATATTCTAGAAAATAACTTGAGATATTTCCTCCTGCTGATGCAAATACGCCGACAGACCCTTTATATTTATCAACAGCATACCCAGCATCCTCGATAGCGAACCAGCAACATTCTAGCCATAAGCGATGTTGAGGATCCATAGCTATCACTTCAGCGGGAGAATAATTAAAAAATTTGTCATCGAACAATGAGATGTTATTTAAAATAGGTGCGGCCTTTACATAATTCTTGGACTTCAATAGGTGTGTCTGAATACCTTTATCCTTGAGCTCTTTTTCTGTAAAAAAGGTAATAGTCTCAGCTCCAGATTTTATAATATCCCAATATTCCTCCAAGGTATTAGCCCCTGGCAGTTTTACGGACATGCCTATTATCGCTATGTCATACTCAGTCATAATGTTTTATTCAGATCTTGAATTGTTTTAGTGACTTTCTCTTGTCCACGTCGGTTCCTGGCTTCTTTTCGTGTGGCAGCTCGCCCAACAGCATCTATATTTATCTTTTGTTCGTCCTGTCTAATTGGAATAGCTGTGTCTTTCGTGTATATTGAAATTAATTCGCCAAGTGAGGATACATCAATAATATCGATTATGGTTGAAAAGGGTCTCAAGCCTAACTTAATTTCTAAAATAGCTAGTAATCTTGACCAGTCTACCGAACTCATGCCGAGGGCTTCAAGATTGTCCGAGTCCTTTAGGTCTGAAATAGTCAAAGAACTATTGGTTTCATTCAGTAGTTTCAAAACTTCTTGTTTCACAACAAGCTTTATAACATCCATTATTCGATTCCCACAGTATCATATAGATCAATAAGTCTTAAATCTCATAAACTATCAATTATTTAGAAGTGGCATGCTAAATCAGTGTTACTAGGTTCTGGGTTTTTTAGACCTGTGAGCTGATAGAAATGTCCCGCCTTAGGTAAGCTCATACTATAATAAGGCCTTCAATATCAAGTGGTAAATTAATTTTAAATGCGGGTCATATACAATCGGTATTAACTAGTTGTTGCCAGAATCAGCTGGGGCGAACCATCTCTTTTAAAGAGTTCGAATTCAACATAGTATTATTTTTTGACAATGTTGAAGGAAAAAGGTCATTTAAAGTTCAAAAGCGATGTCTGACCTTTCCTCATGCGGAAAGCGACAAAATCCTCAAGTGTTTGGAAAGAGAGATAAATATTATTTCTGAGCAAAAAAGAAAATGGTTGGCCCGGCATGTAGCCATAAGAATGACCAGGGTAGATAATGCATTCAGGAGGCAGTGTGCTTTTGAGGGTGTCTAGACTAGCATACATTTCCTCAGAGCTGGCACCAGGGCCAGTGCAGATACCGCAGCCTTCAATAAATAAAGTATCCCCTGTAAATAGGGCGCCGTCAATCCAGTAGCAAATTGCTCCTTTAGTATGCCCTGGTGTAGGAATTGGCCGGACAGTTATTGTACCTAGTTGTAAGTCGCTTGAAGGGGTTATAGGTTTCAAATTTGAGCACTGAAAACCATAATGATTTATCTCCAAGTCAGACATAAATACAGGCACATCATAGCGTTGTGCAAATGCATCAGCCAAGTTAACATGATCGCGATGATGATGGGTTAATAGAACACCTATTAGCTTAGCGTGATTTACGTCAATCGCGTTCTCTATCTTGTCCATTTGCCAAGCAGGGTCTATGAGAACAGCATCCTTGCTATAGGAGTCCATTACCAAATAGCAGTAATTTATAAATGGTCCTTTCAGAACCCTCATTGATAAGACAAGCATAATCAGATCCTGTTTATTTTCGACATTTAGTCATAGCGAATTCATACACGACCAATTAGCAAGACTCAATAAAATATCCGGAGTTAGCTTTCAATGCAACTTCCTTATGTTGCTGGCCAGAGATTCGTATTTTAAAACTGATGCCGGAGTCTTGATATATTTACCCATTCACAGGAGCGAAATATTATGTTACTTTTCACGCAGCAAGTAAGGGCACGTCTTATGGTAGATAAGAATTTCATATTAGCATTCACTTTGGCTTTCGTTATGGAAAATATAATGGCAATAGCATCGGATGGCACAGACGATAAATTCGCAGACTCTGCGTTATCCAGTGTGGAACGTGGGGTGGATTTAGTGGGTATCGAGATTCTCTCTAATTCAGATACGGTATTTGTTTTTAGTGGAGACAAGCTACTCTTGGATATGTCAGTGAATTTGCCTGGGACGTTTGATTTACTGAAGAGTCCCTCTAATGTCATGCGACGGGTAGATTTCATTCATGATGGAAGAACATTTACAGCAATTGAGCTTAAAAAGGGCATCGAAGTGCCTGCGAACCTGCAGCTGGTAAACTTTGTTAGCCTTTACATGTCATTACCAACGACTGTTATGGGGCTTGCTAGAAAGGCGAATCAGCTGTTGGAGTGGGAGAGATTACATCAATTTTGCGGGGCTTGTGGAACCAATACACAGCAAAGCACAGATGAGCTTGTTAAGATTTGCTTGAAAGAATCTTGTGGTCAAAAGTTTTATCCCAAAATTCTTCCTGTCGTAGTTGTAGCAGTTGAAAAAGGAGAGGAGCTTTTACTCGCACGCTCAACGTACTTTCCACCTGAAATATATACGACTATAGCAGGCTTTGTCGAGGCAGGCGAAACAGTTGAAGAAGCTGCTGCACGGGAAGTCTTTGAAGAAACAGGAATTGAGATCAGCGATTTGCAATACTTCGGCAGCCAGTCTTGGCAGTTCCCAACGCAACTAATCTTTGGTTTTCAAGCCAAGTACAAAAGTGGTGAGCTCAAGATTCAGCAACAGGAACTAGAGCATGCAGCTTTCTTTCATGTGTCTCGTCTTCCCAAAACATTTCCGGGAAACAATATAACTATCTCTCAGCGTCTTATAAGCAATTTTCAAAATAGAATGTTGATGCAGACCTTTAGGGCTATTAAGAAGTAGGCCCATCCTATGGGCTACGCTTCACTACCCTTGGAGACCATTTAGTATCACGTTGGATATAAGAGCCGTGACTTCCTTTTGTTGAGGAGCAATAAAAAAATGGTTTCCAGGAAAAAAAGAAGATTTAAAGCCTTTCGATGTAAACTTTTGCCACTGCAAAATATGCGAGGGTGGAACCATTACATCGTTTAGCCCACCCAAAGTTACTAAATCACACGAAAGCTTTTGATGCTCGGGAGGAGGGATGTATGTCTCCAAAACCTCAAAGTCCGCGCGCAATATTGGCATCCAAAGATTCAATATATCTCGGTTTTCAAGAATTTCAGCTGGCATGCCATCGTACTTTTTTGTTTCTTCAATAAAAGCTTCATCCGGCAAATGGCTTATGGGTTGGCCGAGGTCCAAGTGAGGAGGCGCTTTCCCAGATATAATCAAACAGTTTGGCATTCTCTGAGATTCCAGCTGTAGTCGATGCGTCAGCTCAAAGGCGATCAATCCACCCAAGCTATGACCATATAAATAATATGGTTTGTCAACATAGTCGGAAAATTCTTCTAAAAGGGAATCGATGATTGCGGGCATGCTTTTAAGCAACGGTTCTGTAAAACGTGTTCCGTGTCCTGGCAATTGCACGCAAACCAACTCGATTGTTGAATCAAATAATTTCGCCCACGGGTAGAAGGCAAGTGCACTGCCTCCTGCGTAGTGGAAGCAGAATATCCGCTTGGTAGCGGTTGGGTTAGCATGGGGAAATAGAAGCCATGAGCTTTCAGTTGGAGTCATTTTTTTGCATACCTTCGTCTAAATACGCTAATGGATTTTTGAATGGCTAAAACATCGATGTGTAATTGGGCAGCCTTTGGGTAGATGATCGTGCAGACCGTATCTATGAGAAAGAATGATGCAGCTTGGTACAGGGGGAAGTTCTTGTACAGACTAATGAACAAATTCCCGTGTTTGCGAACCGATTCTACTTCAAGAAGGTCTAATGGGATCGTTAAGCCGCATTTTATCGCTTTAGATAAAGCTTCCTTAATTGTCCATAACATAATGAGAGGGGATTCGCATATTAAGGAACGAAGCAGAATAAGCTCCTCATTTTTTAACAAGGGGTGTATCGTCTCCTCTTTCTCTTTTCGGATTGATTCTAGATCTATAGCCATAGGGTAGGCCTCATGAAACGAAATAGCCCCCCCCAATGTGTCTGTATGACTTATGCTTACTTGAACATTTTGAGTGTCGCAAGCAGATATGAATGGCTGTTGAAATGCTCCGTTTTCGATTAATATTTCAAACGGATTCTGCTGCGTATGGACAGATATGGCCTGCTTGGCACAGTATCTTCCAATAAAATAATTCAACTTGCGCTTTGGATAGAGCAATGCGTCGTAAAACATACATTCTTGAGGGTGTAAAATTTCATTCACATTATAATTTAAATCGTCGATATCATCTGAAACCAAGCTGAGCCCAACATTAGTAACCTTGCCTTCTAATTCTAGCGACAAAGATGATTTATAGGTAAAATACGATAAACTATTGTCCATTTTTAATTCTTTGGATAAGACCTGTTAAGATTTTTCCCGGGCCCAATTCGATAAATTCAGTTTCACCTTGCTCCAACAGGTATTCTATACTTTGCGTCCATAAGACCGGCTGGGTAATCTGAGCGGAGAGGGTATTCTTGATATCCTCCTCGCTTGTGAGATAAGGTCTTGCCGTGCAATTTGCGATCACGGGTATTCTTGGATCTTTAAAATGGAAGCCGTCTAAGAAAGATTTGAACTCTTGCTGAGCTGACAACATATGTGGCGAATGAAAGGCGCCACTTACATTCAATTGAATGGCTAAAATTGCGCCATTTTGTTCACATAATATCCTTGCTCGGTTAACTTCTGACGCACCGCCTGAAATGACGATCTGAGTTCGAGAATTTTTATTGGCTATAGTCACGCCTTTTAGTTCGTTTTGATTGAATAAGGTATAAAATTCTTCTTCACGAAGCCCGATGATAGCGGCCATGGCGCCGCCCTCAGCCTTATTCATTAATTCTCCGCGCTTTTTGACCAGTTTAAGCCCTGTTTCAAAATCAAAAACGCCGGCCGCGTTCAAAGCATTGTACTCTCCAAGACTGTGCCCTGCTAAATAGTTTGGTATTTTTGGATTTTCCGTACATCTTTTCATATAAGATAAAGCATTAATCGTGTATATCGCCGGTTGAGTGTAAGCAGTCTCATTTAGTTGGCCATGGGGATCCCTCAAACAAAGTTCTTCAAGAGAATATCCGAGAATATCGTCAGCTTCTTGCAAGACAGATGCAAATTCGGAGAAGAGTTCAGCGCCCATACCATATTTTTGGGATCCCTGGCCAGGAAATACGAAAGTGCTCATTTAAATCTACAAACTTCCTAAGTAATTAATGAGATTGGTCTAACATATTTTGTGCACAGATGAAAGAGGACTTCTAGGTCCGAACCACGAGAATTCGTAACCGTCAATTTAACCCCATCTTTTTTTCGTATTTAAAATAGTCCAGACTGACCTCCGTATTTTCAACTCAATCGGAGGGTGTCGAGGTCAAGGCTGTTTGTTACAAACCTGGAGTGTCGTGAAAAGCTAAGAAAAGCTTTTAAGAGGCATAGTACCAATTCCGTATATTAAACTTACAGATAATTAACAGCGCAAACCGATGCCGTTACCTCTCGGGTTATGCCTTTTAAGAAGGTTGAGATTTTCTTCTCTAAGTTCGCTAGGTTCTCGTAAATTTTGTTTTTGATAGTGTTGCTTTTGATGTGTTGCCAGAAACGCTCAACGGGATTTAGCTCCGGGCTATATGGTGGCAGAAAAAATAGCTCAATGTTATCTGGTATTTCTAGCTTGGATGCCTTATGTCATCTTGCACCGTCTAGGACAAGTATAATACTTCTGGTTCCCAAAAACTGGCTTAGCTCTTTTAAATACGAACTTAAACATATGCTGTCCACGTTCGGAATAATCATAGAAAAGTCTTCGCCGCTCGAAGGGTTAACTGAGCTGTAGACATAGAAGTTCTTGAAGCCAAGCTTGGTAGCTACTGTTGTTCTCTTGCCTGTGCGAAACCAACCGTGACCCAATTTTGAATGGGTGCCAAACCTTGATTCATCAAAAAAGAACAATTCTTTGTCAGGATTGGTAGTGCGCCAGGATAAATCGCACCGATTTTGCGGGTGAAAGTCCTGCAGTGGAAGGGGAAGTCAGCCTCACCACATAGCGAGTCTTGCGTCTCTTAGGTAACGAAAGGGTCGAAGCGTAGACAG
>JAGOMX010000049.1 GCA_017993335.1 Alphaproteobacteria bacterium
ACATGAAACAAGCGCGCAACGAGTCGCCGTGAGCAAAATAGCAGTAAGCCCCGACCTCTCGCCGCCCTCCGCTTTTTTCCCAATTTTCAAAAATATTACATGAAGAAATCGATGTTAAATCCTGCGTAATAAGTGAATCAAACCAGGTTAAATCCCCATCATCACTCCATCGCCAGAAAATACCAACAGGGGCAACAGAATCATCCCAGTTCGCCATGATCTCATCAAGCTTTGCTTTAAGCTTGTCAGACATATTCATGGATTTCATTCGCATGGTAATCATAGATTTGGTCGCAAGAAGGATATGGCTTTTGCTTCCCCCCACTTCGAAAAAGCGCTGCAGCTTATCCGTTATAACCAGATACTTACTGGCCTCTATATCCGCGGGCAAAACAAAAGCTTTGACTGAAAGGTTCATTAAAGGAATAAAAGGCAGTATATGTGCGGGTTCCCTATCTTTTGGGTCTTTCCTGCACTCCAAAGTAGCATTAAAGAAAGTTCTGTAGATCGCCTCATTTGCAGGAGTCACACCAAGATAGGCTCTCCAACAAGGCTGCCAAGGCTGCATGCCTTGATTAACAAATTCACGCAGTTCTGATTTCCATCTCCTATTTACGTCCTCTAGTTCATTAAAACGCTTACCGGTTGCTATGAAATCAGCAGCAACATACTTGATAACTATTCCCCTTACATCTTTAGGGAGATTCTCAAATGGAAATATTTCGTTGGAGGCATAAGAAAGCTGCGGCAACGCCAATGTAAGTGTAAGGATAAAAGATATAGCAAAACGTTTTAAGTATTTATTCATAGTCAACACTCCTAACCAAATATTTAAGAGACCAATTATCAATGGCCTTGTTAAATTCATATAGGTATTGTTTTATGGTTTGTCAAGTATTTTGAGTTTTTTGTAGGAGCAATTTAGAAATGTCCGCTTTTGAGTTTTTTTATGATCAGTTTTTGATCTATGCAGATACAGCCATTTTAAAATGTGTCGTTATCATGAGAAATCGGGATTGTGGACAAAATGGTGACTCAGATCGTTAAATCAGATCCTAAGTGTCAGCTTTATAAAACTAATAAAATCCTGGGTATGCAAATGCCCCTGAAATCAGATCACAATCCCGCTCTGAGATTCCTGACGATCGGCATGTGCCATACCAGTTCTGATGAATATATTCATGCATCGTTTTGACGATTAGCTCAGCTTGATCCTCGTTCAAGAGAAAACGAGAATGTTGTGAAAGTATGTTTTCAGCGCTTGCGATGCGACCTTCATCTCCGCAGATCATGGCAAGATCACGCCGTTCAAGGCTAATAGGAACGGCAGGAGTGAGGTCATAAGCAGGGGATAGCCGCCATTCGGTATCTTTGGCAATGAAGGCATGGTTTCTTGGATGGTCATCGATATTTGAGATCAACGCATTAAAACACATTCGACGAAACAATTCGGCTGCATCTTCCGATGGATGATCACTTATCCTCCTTAATTCTTCGGCGAGCACTATGTATGACCACTTATCTCGGGAAATAAATGTATCTTCTGCACGCAACAATGTTAAGGCACTGATCATGCGGGCGCGCAAATATCCATCTTGAACTTTTTCGCGATCAAATCTCTTAACTAACAGTACGTCGCCTTCCCCAATAGTGACGATGCGACTTGTCGGTGTATTGAGTCCGCAAGCACGTGCCAGAACAAGCATGGCATGCTCAACACGGGCGCTATTCCACCTGTCATCAAAACGATTGAATTTAGCAAGCCATAAGCCATCCTTGTCCTCAACAATGGCCTTGGGGCGCGCTCCTCCCATAGACGTCCCAACGACCATAAGATCTGCCACCTGAAGATATGCAGAATCCAGAGGGATTTTGTCATCTTTTACCACGGCATCTGCAAAAGCTTGTAGTTTTTCTAGGTCAAGCGTTTTGTTAAACGTGCGTTTGGGGGCAGGTGGTATCTGATTGAGTCCGAACGCTAGTGCACCAGCCCGATCATCTGGAGAATAGAGCAGGTAATCCATCTCTCCCAGCTGGGGCTTGCCCTCATGTCGTTCAATGATATGACGTCCCCAGTAATCTGGACCAGCATCCCGCAATGCCCCAAAGACACCATTCAGTTGAACGGTCTCATAAACTTGGCTTGTCAGCTTCAATTGAATCGGATCTATGGGAACAGCATCCTGTCGAGCAAGATAGCTTTTTCCGTATACAAAACGACCCGTTGGAATTCCCGTACGATCGGTCTTGAGAGTAAATCGTCCTGCCGTTACGGGATTCGTTTGTCCAGGTAGAGTGATATACACATAACATTCTGTTGTGAATGGATCAGAAGTCATTGTCAGGCTCTTCGTTATGACGTGCTCGGGACTTCTCTCGGGACAAAGACAGTCTTAGGCCCGTTGTATCTTTAGCCGGATCTGCAACACTTTCCATATGATCAATAAGATCCAAGGCCCATAGCAAGGCCATATACACAACCGCACCTGTCGAAGCTTTTCCCTTTTCAGCATCCGAGACTGCGCGAGGGCCGGTGCCAATTTTCTCGGCAATCTCCGCAATCGTCCAATTACGACGTAGACGGGCTATGTGCAAATTATTACCAAGCTGTTTGAGTGTTTGTTCAACAGGATAAGGCGGTGCCGCCAGAAGCTGGTTTTTCTTGGCCATGTTTCCTACCTTTAGATATCAAGTTCTTATAAGGTAGCACGGCGTCAATCAGAAAACAATAAATATGTTTTATAAAGCACGCTAACATAGATAATATGCTTTATAAGGATTATATCACCATTATCTAGGAATCCAGAGTTAGCATACGAAAGTGGGTAGAGTAAGTGGGGGGGGTGCAAAATCCCGTCAAAAAAAATTGATAATCTTTTGTGGTCCTTGTGATCTCGCCCAACCGTGAGATTTAGGCACAAAACACATGATATGAGTTACTGTTTAAAGGCTCAAATTTTTTTCATGAAGGAGAGGCTTATCATGCCGTGTTTCAGGAAAAAGCGATGGCTGAAGACATAATTCTTCTCTTAAGCGCTCAGCTTCTTTCATAAGGACATCCAGCTCAATTTCTGTCTTTGCTCTGCCCACATGGCGAATCACAACACATTTACGATCGACATATCGAACAATTTGGACAGCTTTAGCTTCTGATAAAGCGCTGATTTTTCTGATTTTGAGGTCCCCGCGCATGCTATAACATAGGCCTTAGTGTGACAAAACGCACTAATATATTTCTAAAACCATTGATTTTATTGGGCTTCGAAAACTATTCTACTAAAACTTCAAAAAATGGCACAAGTCAGGAAACCGTAAAAAGAGGACAAACCATAGCAAAAGCCGGTAATACCGGGCATGTAGACGTCCCACAAATACATTTCGAACTACGGCATAAGTCGAAACCCGTTGACCCTATGAAGCATTTGAAGAAGGATTAAGGGGCTTTATTTAATCAAAAAAGAAGGGTTTTAATAACCTGTTTAACTGCCCCGTCAAATAAAATGGCAAGGAGAGCAGTCTGTAGGAAATTTCTGCTTGCTTCGGTAGTTTTGTCGTTTCGTGCAGAATTGAGGGAATATCCGTATTGAAACGCACGCCAAATGACCAGTTTTTTTCTTTTATGAAGTAATGTAAAGATTTAAGCCTGCCTGTTTTTCCAGCTTTAACTTCAATAGGAATTATCTGGTTTTCATATTGCCAGACATAGTCTAATTCGGCTGAAGACTGGGCTTGTTCTCTGACCCAATAATATAATTCGGGTTTCTTATAAGGGGGGGATAATTGCAAAAGAGTTTGTCCCACAAATTGTTCCGATAAACTACCTCGATTGATCCATGCCCAATCGGGGGCATGAAGTATAGATAAATGACTTAACCCTAACGCCGAAGATAGAAGACCGATATCAATAAATATAGATTTAAAAATTTTGTGATCTATTTGCGATTTTAAAGGTAGACCGGTAGAATGGCTATGATAAATAAGATGAATAACTTTAGCCAAATCTAGATATTCTAAAACTTCTTTAATTTTAAGTGCCTTACTATCAGGATCAAGTTGGTTATACTTGATTTTCTGCCCGATCAAATTAGGGATTGTTTTGTAGACTCTGCGAAGGAGAGATATTTTTTTGACCCGACTGTATTTGTGAAAATCTTCTTCATAACCTTGGATAATATTTTGCTTAAGATTATCAATTTCAAAAAAATCTTTATTTTTAGCATATTTAGCAACGATTTCTGGCATTCCTCCAATAAGCCAAAATTCCTTTACTAGTTGTAAGCAGCGTTGATGTAAAGGTTCAGGAACTTCATCGTTTAGGTTGAAAGATTGAATCCATTCAAGTAAATTTGTCTCTCCTTGCGACCTTAAAAAATCTTCAAAAGAAATGGGGCCTAGATAAAAATATTCGACCCTCCCAACAGGTATTGAAAATTCGGGTTCAGAAAGAACGAAATCTAATAATGATCCAGCGGCAATAACCGGTAATTCAGGGAATTCTTCAAAAAAATATCTCAAAGTTTCTATCACTTCTGGTGTTGCCTGAATTTCATCTAGAAATAAAATGGAGGATTGGGGCGTAATTTTCTGGTTAAAAAACAAAGAAAGTAATTTCAGAATTGTATTCGGAGTCTTGCTTTTAAAAAAGTCAGCATGCTCTGGATTCTTTTCAAAATTTAATTCCAAGCAAGTCTTATTGTTGTGGAGTGCCAGCTCTCGGATGAGTGTTGATTTACCAACTTGTCTTGCTCCCCTTAAAATAAGCGGTTTTCTACCAGCTTTATTAAGCCAAGAGGATAAAGTTTCGATTTCGCTACGATGAATCTTCATAAGAAAATCCTAAAATAAGAGGTTATAATGTCTAATTATGGATATTATAACACCTTATTATGTCTAAAATAAGATTTTTTTAGGGGTAATTAAACCTGTGCTAATTTAATGGCAGCCATTACGGATGAGGTGGCTGTGGGGATTTGTTCGGCCGCGCTTCCCCCGGCTTGTGCCATGTCGGGCCTGCCTCCTCCGCCTTTGCCGCCGAGGGCTTCAGAGGCAATCCTCACTAAATCAACAGCGTTTATTTGTGGGATTAAATCGGGGGTAACCGCGATGACGACGGAGACTTTATCCTCTTGCGTAGATGTGACCATAACGACGCCAGAGTTAATTTTCTTCTTGAGCTGATCTGCAATAGATTTTAAGTCGCTTGCATTCACATCATTTAAGGATTTATGTAAGAATTGAACACCAGAAATAGTTTCTATTGTATCTTGATCCGCAGGTTCGGCGTTATCCATGAGTTTTTGTTTTAAGGATTTTATCTCTTTTTCCAGACGTTTTTTTTCTGCGATCAAATGAGAAATCTTATCCGAGACAGAATCCGCTGTGGCTTTAAGCAGATCGGCGCAAGTATGAAGGTGAGTTTCTAGAGACTGCATATAGGAGAGAGCCTCTGGTCCCGTAATCGCTTCAATGCGCCGAATACCGGCCGCGATTCCAGCGTCCGAGAGAATTTTAAAGACGCCAATATCCCCTGTCCTCGTCACATGTGTCCCACCGCAAAGCTCAATGGAAAAATCTTGATCTTTTTGTTCGGCTCTATCCTGCAAACCACCCATGGAGACAACACGCACTTCGTCTTCATATTTTTCACCAAATAAAGCCATGGCCCCTGTTTTTTGAGCGTCTTCCGAAGACATTAAACGGGTTCGTACATCTGTATTTAGACGGATGCGTCCATTGACTTCATTCTCGATAGACGTAATTTGTGCAGGTGTAAGCGGGCTGTTATGGCTATAGTCAAAACGCAATTTGTCTGGGGCAACTAACGATCCTTTTTGCACGATATGTGGACCGACGATATGCCGCAAGGCGGAATGAAGAAGGTGCGTCCCCGAATGATTGGCTTTTAAGCTATCTCGCCGTACGGAATCTACCTGAAGCTGAACTGTGTCCCCTACTTTTAAGGTACCTTCGGCCAGTTCACCCGTGTGAACAATAAGTCCTTTTACCTTATGAAAACAGTCTTTTACCGTAAATAGACTACCGGCATGAAGTATTGTCCCCGTGTCGCCCATTTGTCCACCAGATTCCCCATAAAAAGGGGTCTGGTTCACAAGAATTTCGGCTTTATCCCCAGCCTTAATTTGTGTTACCGATTGGCCATCACAAACGATGGCTTGGATGAGTCCTTCGGCGTGAGTTGCTGAATACCCAAGGAACTCTGTTGTTCCGAATTGCTCCAGCAGTTCAAACCAAATGTTTTCCTGTTTTTTGCTCCCTGAACCGGTCCAGGAGGCTCTGGCGGCAGCTTTTTGTTTATCCATGCTGGCGGTGAATCCGGCATGATCGACTTGTCTGCCTTGACTCTTCAGAACATCCTCGGTTAAATCCAACGGAAAGCCAAAGGTATCGTATAATTTAAAGGCAACATCCCCAGGAAGCTTTTCGTGGGATCCTAATTTTTCTGTTTCATCCTTCAGTAGGCGCAATCCCCTTTCAAGGGTTTGATTAAATCGGGTTTCTTCAACTTCGAGGACTTCCTTCATTAACGATTCAGCACGCAATAATTCAGGGTAAGCGTCACTCATTTCTTTTATAAGAGCGGGGACAAGCTGATGCATTAAGGGAGATGTACTTCCTAAAATATGAGCATGACGCATAGCCCGGCGCATAATGCGTCGCAAAACATAACCCCTGCCCTCATTTGAAGGCATTACACCATCAGCAATCAGGAAGCAGCTAGAGCGAATGTGATCGGCTATAACGCGATGAGAGGCTTTTTCTTCCTCGCAAACGGCTTCCCGGCCAATAATATTTTGTGAGGCATGAATTAAATGACGGAATATATCGATGTCGTAATTATTGTGAACGCCTTGCACAACTGCAGATAAGCGCTCAAGACCGCTACCTGTATCGATGGAGGGTTTGGGGAGATTTACCATCGCGGCGCCGGCTTCTGGAACTTGATATTGCATGAAAACTAAATTCCAGAGTTCCACAAATCGATCCCCATCTTCATCGGGGGTTCCAGGCAAACCTCCCGGGATATGAGCTCCATGATCATAGAATATTTCCGAACAAGGTCCACAAGGCCCCGTATCACCTGCTGACCAGAAATTGTCTGTGGTAGATATCCGAATAATTCTCTCGTCAGAAAAACCCGTGATTTTCTTCCACAACTCCGCCGCCTCGTGGTCCTCAGAATAAACGGTAATCCATAGACGTTCTTTTTCGAGATGAAGTTCTTTTGTAAAGAAATTCCAGGCCAGATCAATGGCATGTTCTTTGAAATAATCGCCAAAGGAAAAATTTCCAAGCATTTCAAAGAAAGTATGATGGCGGGCTGTGTGACCTACATTTTCTAAATCATTATGCTTGCCACCTGCACGCACACATTTTTGGCTCGATGCCGCCCGTGTGTACGGCCGGGTTTCCAGGCCGGTAAATACATTTTTAAAGGGAACCATACCCGCAGCGGTAAACATCAACGTTGGATCATTTTGCGGCACAAGAGGCGCCGAAGGCACGACCGTATGGTCATGCCTCTTAAAATAATCAAGAAAATGTGAGCGCAGTTCTGATGTGGTGTCCATGTCTTTAAAACCTTAAGCTGCCATGTCCTCAGTTGGCGAAGACGTATCATCTCCAATCATCATATCACGGGCAACTTCACTAGATTGATCGCGAATTTTCTTTTCGATTTCATCGGCAATAGCTGGATTTTGTTTCAAAAAGGTGCGGGTGTTTTCCTTGCCCTGACCAATTCGTTGATCGCCATAAGAATACCAAGACCCAGCCTTTTCAACGATGCCTGCTTTTACACCCAGATCAATAATTTCACCGGTTTTTGAAATACCTTCACCGTACATAATATCGAATTCTACAACCTTGAAGGGCGGTGCCATTTTGTTCTTTACAACTTTAACGCGGGTTTGGTTCCCAACGATTTCTTCACGATCCTTTAAGGCGCCGATTCTACGGATATCCAGGCGAATAGATGCATAAAACTTCAAGGCATTACCGCCAGTCGTTGTTTCAGGATTTCCAAACATCACACCAATTTTTTGACGTATTTGGTTAATGAATATAACCGTACATTTGGTTTTTGAGATAGATCCCGTCAATTTACGTAAAGCTTGGCTCATCAGGCGAGCTTGCAAGCCCATGTGCGAATCGCCCATGTCTCCTTCGAGCTCCGCCTTAGGTACGAGTGCCGCGACGCTATCGATGATTAATATATCGATACCCCCCGAACGCACGAGCGTGTCGGCAATCTCCAAGGCTTGCTCGCCTGTGTCAGGCTGAGAAATGATTAGCTCGTCAATGTTTACACCCAATTTGCGGGCATAAATGGGATCCAAGGCATGCTCCGCATCGACGAAGGCGGCTACACCACCAGCTTTTTGGCATTCGGCGACCACATGTAAAGTAAGTGTCGTTTTTCCCGAGCTTTCTGGCCCATAAATTTCAATGATACGACCCTTGGGAACCCCGCCAATACCTAAGGCGATGTCTAGGCTAATGGATCCAGTGGAAATGGTATCTTCTTCAACGATTTCTCGCTGCCCCAATTTCATAACAGATCCTTTACCAAACGAGCGTTCAATTTGGCTGAGTGCGGCTTCTAAAGCTTTTTGCTTGTCCATGGTAACCCCTTAAAATATATACATCATAGTTATTTCATACTGTTGGTATGATTGCAACGGATTGCTTGCAAAATCACCCTTCAGTTTTCTTTTTTTTCTTCTGAGGCGTGGCACACTTCTCTTTCTTTTTTATAACTGGTTTTTTCGCGGTTGATTTCGACGCGTCTTTTTTCTTTTCAGCCGGATGGTGTACCACCGGAATTTCTTGTTCTTGGATGGAAGTTTTTGAAGGGGCTTCTGATACTAAAAGAGATTCAAAGGCAGCCTTCGGGCGAGGGGCGTCGGACTGAGTGGCAGCAAGCTCGTGCAAAAAGGCTAAGTTCGTGCGCACACCCGTTTGATCCAGATCGTGGGAAAAATATTGTGAAGCCGCTTCGAGGTTACCATCTAAACCATACGCCACGGCCAAATTATGCCTGTCCTTGGATGTGGCATCTGGACTTTCGACAATTGCCGTTAAGACTTTTATCGCCTCTTTTGTTTGTTTCGATAAGGCAAGGGAAAGACCATAGTTGGATTTAAAGCGTGGATTGGCAGGATCCTTATCCATCGCTTGTTTATACCAGCTTTGTGCCTGTTCATGCTGACCATCTAGATCGTAACAGACGGCAACGCCATTTATGGAATCTAGGTCCTCGGGAGATAATTTTAAAGCTTCTTTATAAGCCGATATGCAGGTCTTTGGTTTATTTCCCGCCGTATGAACGCTACCTAACTCCTTGTACCAGGATGTATTGCGAGCATTTTCAGGTGTTGAGTTCAGGGCTTGTAGAGAAAGCTCTGTTCGGCCAGAAAGACGCATGCATTCGCTATAATTGATGCGGGCGCTATGCATATCGGGATTGGTGCTAAGAGCTTGCTGATACATATTTGCAGCCGTTTCATAACTACCGTTATTCTTCATTTTTTCGGCAATGCGAATCATCGACTGTGGATCGCTTTGTAAGTCTTTGTGTTCAGACTGTTCAGAATAATTCGTGTTCGTTGGCGTTTGCGAACAAGCGCTGAGAAATATGGGAAGGAATAAAAATATTCTTTTTTTCATGATGTTATAGTCCCTGTAGTGTTTTTTTAATTTAGACCATAAAAACCAATGTAAATCAATAGCTCTAGAATGTGTTGCGTAAAAACAAATTCTGAGGTTACTATAATGAAAAAAAGAGTCTTAAATGATCGAAAGTTTTTTACTGCTCATATGCTTTTATGCCGCCGTTTATGACTTTATTTTTTATAAAATACCGAACCGCATAATTCTTGTGCTTATAGGGGCGTTTATCGCCAACGGCTTGTTTTCCATTATGAGTGGATCCCATGTATATATAGTTATGTATCCAGTACTCATCGCGACCATAATCCTTTTTATCGGCGTTTTATTGTTTTCTTTCAAGGTGATGGGAGCTGGTGATGCAAAGCTCATTGCGGCTTGTTCTCTATTTATACCTTATGAATATATGTATCAATTTATATTTCTTATCTTTGTTAGCGGAGGAATATTAGCTTTAACTTATATACTATTTAAAAATCCTCTTGCATTTGTAAGACAACTGTTGTTAGCTAAAATTGTAGATAAATCTGATGATCAGATTATCGCGCTTGAAAATAAAAATATAGTGCCATACGCCATCGCGATTTTCGCCGGGTTGTTGTGGACATTACTTATAAACAGGTGAGGCAAATGAAGAATCGGGATTTATTTATTATCGCTCTAGCATTGGTGGTATCTATTGTGGTGGCCTTTACCACTAGGTATATACTGCGTGATGGCTCAGAGGAAGCAGCTAATGTCACGAAAGTAATGGTGGCATCTCAAGAATTGATCGTGGGCAAGAGGCTGGAAAAAAATAGCTTCCGTTGGCAGGATTGGCCAAACAAATCTTTGCAAAAAAATTATCTAACACAAGCGCAGAAAAAAGAGGCCGAGGACTTAGTTGGTTCTTTAATCCGTGAACATGTGAATGCGGGTGAGCCCATTCTTCGTGAGAATTTAGCCGGGGCGAAAGGCGGATATCTTTCCGCGATGATCAATGAAAACTTACGAGCTTTTTCTATACCCTTGGATGCTCGTTCCAGCATTAGCGGAAAAGTTTTGCCTGACGATTTTGTCGATGTAATTGTGGCGCACAGAGATCAGGCGACAAAGCAATATCGCGCAAAAACAGTTGTTCGCCGGGTGCGGGTTTTGGAAATTAATGGCAACCTAGATCCAAATGTGACGGAAGAAGCCGGCAAGACCAAGCCTCAAGGAATCACACTAGAGGTTTCTCCACGGCAAGCTGAATTACTAGCGGCAGCCTTAAGAGAAGGTACGCCTGTGATTAGTTTACACAGCATGACTTCCGATAAGGAAGAGCCCGTTGAGGAAGCGGCTCCTGTAGTACAAAAGGTTGTGAAGGAAGCTCCCGTGGTGCCTGAGAAAAAGTCTATAGATGTCATCCGTGGTGCCGAAACAGAAACAGTTGAAATGCAAGGATAATAGGGAAAAACATGGTTAGCTATTCAGCAGGAAAAACAATGAAAAATATGAAAATTAAGCTAGGTCTCTTGTCCTTTGCTATTCTTTGTGGGTACGCATCGCAAGCGTTTTCACAAACAGAAGAAGCGACAGAAAAGCCAGGGGCTCACGAGAAGAAATCCTTAGCAAAAAAAGCGCGGAGGCAGTTGACGATTGAATCCAGCACGGCAGAGATTGTTTCGATTGACCCAAATGTGGCGGAAATATTTGTGGCAAACCCTGACATTGCCGACGTATCCTTACAGGCCACAGGAACGGCTTATATCTATGGTAAAAGACCTGGTGCGACAACCATTTATGCCAGTAGCAAAAAGGGAGAAAACGTCCTCAATCTGGAGGTGCAAGTCACCCACAACATGGGGGCCTTGAAA
>JAGOMX010000050.1 GCA_017993335.1 Alphaproteobacteria bacterium
CGGTGTCTCCTTTAGAGGTTATATGACAAGGAGTGTTTTCCCAGGCGCCTCCAACACCTTTGAATGCATCGGTGGACACACCTTGCATCGCATGGTTGCCGCCAGGGGTTAAAAAGCGTATGCCGGACGCGATTTGGCAGAATTTACCAATAATGATTTTTTCCGTGATCGTTTCGTAAAGGTACAGCACGTTTTTTTCAAAATTGTGAATATCTTCTGGGTCATCGTAATAGGTGTAGTCACCGACAATGATCTGCGGTTTTGTAATGATGTTTTTTAAAAAACAGGTGCGTGTTACCCCTTCAATAGGGTAAATGGCATGTGGATCAGGGGCGTGTCTAGTCATTAAGTCTTTGCCTAATAAAGGAAATTGTTTCATGGAGGGGCACTCTAAATTAGAGTCGAGAAAAATGCACGAGTTTTTTTACGCATAGCTCCAATGGGAGGGGTCTGCAAAAATAGCACGTAAAAGTTGGTTGAGCATGCCATGGCCTGTGCGTGTGCCGCGTACCAGTCCTTTAATAGGCGCGCCGGCTGTATATAAATCGCCGATAGCATCTAGAATTTTATGACGAATAAATTCGTCCTCGTATCTTAATCCTTCAGGATTAATGACTTTTCCTTCTTGGATGCACACAGCATTTTGTAAAGAAGAACCTTGTGCCAATCCCATGGACCGTAATTTTATTACATCCTCCACAAACCCAAAAGTCCGGGCAGAGGCAATGTCATGGCGAAAGACTTCAGGCGTCATTTCGCCGGTGTATTTTTGTCTTGGAAAATCTGCACGTCCTGCAAAATGAAACTCACAATCCATAAAAAATGTCTCATGAGGAGAAATGGAAATCCAACGGTCGCTGTCCTCACGAACCATGATCGTTTTTAATATTTTAATGGATTTTCTTGTTTTGCTTTGGGGGAAAATCCCTGCGCGCATCAAAGGTTCAATAAAGGCTTTGGAGCTGCCATCCATAATGGGCACTTCGCCACCGGAAATCTCAATAACGGCGTTATCGATTTCGCAAGCGTAGAGAGCAGCCATGATGTGTTCAATCGTTGAGACGGATTGACCTTGTGCGTTAGAAATCGTTGTGCTGCATGTGGTATCCGACACACAGTCCCATCGGGCAGAAATAGGTCGGCTCTTGGGTAAATCGCTACGCACAAAAGTGATGCCATTGTCCACAACAGCTGGCTTAACCGTCATCGTAATTTGTTCAGCAGAATGCGTGCCAATTCCTTGAAAAGAAACCGACTGGCCCAATGTGTTTTGATAGGCACTCATCGTACTCCATACGTTTGGAGTAACTTTTTGTGAACGACTCGATAAATTAAGCACGACGTAACCTTGAAAATTATACCTTAAGGACTAGCATAGTTTTAAGTTGTTCTGGAAACAATAAGCTATATGTTACAGTTTATTACGAGCCTTTAACCAGTCGAGTGCCTCATGCCTTGTCGGGTTACAGGCATTTTTTAGCCACCATTGGGTAAGTTCTTGTAATATAAGGCCCATCTGTGGCCCTTCTGGTATGCCGAGGGCCACTAAATCTTTACCAGAGAGCGGTAGTTTGGGTTGCTGCCATTGCTTATACAGCTCTAAACCATTTTCTAAAAATTCAGGATTTAATAAAATATAGTCTAGATAAAAATCACGACCTTTCTCATGCAAGATTTTATAATTTTCGTAATTGTTATGTAAGTCAGGATTGGTCTTTTGCACGTGCATCAATTGCTTTACGCGTTTTATGTCTTCTGTAGAAAGATTTAAACGTTGGGATAATTCGTGAAGATTATGGGGCGTGTTCTTATATAAGCAGACCAGGCGGCGAATGGGAGTGGGTTGGATAGTGTAAAGATGCTCGTGTTGGATGAGTTCTTCTAGGCTGCGTAAGTTTGGGCTGGCGGGGAGAATAGGGGCGAGTATACCATACTCGCACATTTTTTTTACCGTTGTATAAGGATTGGGGGCTTGTAAAGTTTTAGATATTTCCTGCCAGATTCTTTCTTTAGAAAGAAGGGAGAGTTGATTTGCATAAACAGCACACGCTTCAATTTCTGTCTCGATAGATGGTTGTTTTGCGTACCAAGCTTGAAAACGGAAAAAACGTAATATTCGTAAATAATCCTCTTTTATACGGGTGGTGGCATCGCCAATAAATCTTACAAGGCCTTGTTCTAGATCATATTTTCCGCCGCAGGGATCATAGTAGTTGCCGTCTATATCCGCATATAGAGCATTTATCGTAAAGTCCCTCCGGTGGGCGTCGGATTCCCAGTCATCCACATACGATACAGATGCGTGTCGTCCGTCCGTATGGATATCTTTGCGAAGCGTCGTTATATTCAGAACATACCCCCCATGAATGACCAGGATGGATCCATGTTCTATACCCAAAGGTTTTACCTTAATGCGCGCCTGTGTTAACAGGCGAATAGCATTTTCTGGCGTTTCCGCGGTGGCAATATCGATGTCATAAATGGGTTTATGAATAAGTGTATCTCGGACGCATCCTCCCACAAACCTAGACAGTTTCCCTTCACCCATTAGGGCTTGAAAGACCTCAATGATTTTGGGGTCTTTCATCCAGGGTTGGGGAGGTAGAGTTCCTGCTTTTTGCATAAATGGTGATTACTTACTCAATTTTTCCAAATTCTTGAAATGCGATAAAGCCTCTGGGTTGGCCAGGGCTTCCTTGTTTTTAATGGGGCGATTGTGGATGATTTCACGGATGGCCAGCTCCACAATTTTACCGCTGCGTGTACGTGGAATATCTTCTACTTGTACAATGACAGCCGGTACGTGCCGTGGTGAAGCATTTTGCTTAATTTCTTTTCGAATCCGACTTTCTATATCCTCGTTAAGTTGGAGGCTCGGGCGTAATTTAACAAACAAAATAACGCGGACATCGTCATCCCATTCTTGTCCGACGGCGACACTTTCCAGGACTTCGTCGACTCGTTCGACTTGGCGGTAGATTTCTGCCGTGCCAATACGGACGCCGCCCGGATTCAAAACCGCATCGGATCTGCCATATATGATGATACCGTTGTTTGCCGTCAGTTCAATGAAATCGCCATGGCACCAGATGCCAGGAAAATGATCAAAATAGGCATCGTGATATTTTTGTCCGTTTGTATCATTCCAAAAGCAAATAGGCATGGATGGAAAAGGTTGTGTGCAGACCATCTCCCCCTTTTCTTCGCGGACGTGTTTTCCTTCATCGTTGTAGACTTCTATGGCAAAGCCTAGTCCTCTGCATTGAATTTCCCCGCGCCAAACTGGGGAGATTGGATTGCCCATGACAAAGCATCCAACAATATCCGTTCCACCGGAAATAGACGCCAAACAGATGTCCTGCTTAATTTCCTTATACACATAATCAAAGGATTCAGGAGCCAATGGAGAACCCGTAGAGGTCATCATGCGCAGGTTTTTTAGTTTGTATGTATTTATGGGGCTGAGTTTTGCCTTGGCTAAAGAATCGATATATTTTGCAGACGTACCAAAAATAGTCATGTCTTCTGCTTCTGCATAATCAAAGAGAATGCGGTTGTCATTTATCATCGGCGAGCCATCATAAAGCAAAAGCGTTGCTTTAGAGGCAAGCGATGTAATCAGCCAATTCCACATCATCCAACCACAGGTCGTAAAATAAAAAATTCTATCTCCCGGTTTAATATCGCAGTGCAATTGATGTTCTTTAAGATGCTCCAGAAGGGTGCCGCCATGGCCATGTACAATGCATTTGGGCTGACCTGTGGTGCCGGATGAGAACATGATGAAGAGAGGGTGATTAAAGGGTACATGTTCTATTGCAAGAGTTGCTTTCTGGTGATCCGCAATAAAACTTGCCCATGAACATCCTCTATCTACATCCTCTGGGTGAACTTCGCCGCCCGCATAAGGCCATATCACCACATGTTGTACGCTAGGGAGTTGATGTACAATTTCTTGCAGTTTTTTTGTACAATCAAAAGCTTTTCCGTTATAAAAATAGCCGTCTGCGGCAAAAATGACTTTAGGTTCAATTTGACTGAAACGGTCTAGGACCCCTTGTACGCCAAAATCAGGCGAGCACGAAGACCAGATGGCCCCGATGCTGGCCGTCGCCAACATGGCAATTAAGGTTTCAGGTGCATTGGGAACAAATCCAGCGACTCGATCCCCTTTTGCAACTCCGTTTGCTCGCAGCGCCGCAGAAACTTGCGCTACTTTAGTGCGAAACTCATCGTGGGATAATCTCTGTTTTACCTTGTCCTCACCCCAAAAGACGACAGCGTCGCCTGACCCTGTTTGACGTAATAAATTCTCCGCATAATTTAGCTGTGCATTTGGAAAGAAACGAGATTGCTCCATGTGGCTTTGATTTTCAACGATCACGTCCCCTTGTAAAGGCGCTATGACGTCACAAAAATCCCAAGTGGTTTGCCAAAAATGGGTTAAATTATGTATGGACCATTCGTAAAGCTCGTCATAAGTCTTCAGATTCAGGTTAAACTTACGATTAATCTGATTCATAAATTTAAGCAAATTTGATTCAGCAATATTCTTTTCTGAAGGATTCCAAAGCACTTGATTCATTTTTTTTCCTTATAATTTATTACAAGTAGTTTAGCAATTTTACGTTCTAACACCAAGGTTAAGTTTGTGCTTGGTATAAGGCCAGCATGACAATGCCGGCAGTCTCCGCCCGAAGAATTAGCGGACCCAGACTGACGGGGATCACCTTAGGCTGTGAGGATAAATAATTCTTTTCTTCCGGCGAAAAACCACCTTCTGGCCCAATGAGAAGCCCAGTTATATCGTGAGTCGATATTGCGTCTTTAAATTTTGCTGTTTGTGTGCGTGATTCATCTGCCCATAATATACAGCCTGGATGCTCGGCAATAGCTGTAGCCAGTGGCACGAGAGGTTGGATTACTGGGATATCCAAACGTTCTGATTGTTCGGAGGCTTCAATCACTTGTGACTGCATGCGGTCTATATTGATTTTACGGATATTGCCGTAAGCGCACAGCACGGGTTGCAGTTGTGTTACGCCCAGCTCCGTCGCTTTTTCCACAAGAATATCCATGCGCGCGGGTTTAATGGGGGCGAACATAAGCGTAATAGGGGGGCGGTGATGTTGAATAGCAATTTGACGCGTACATCGCATAGAGGCTCTACGTTTTTCGATGTTTGTGAGCTCAGCTTCCCACTCACCATCTCGACCGTTAAAAAGTTTTATTTTTGCGGCTTCTGATAAACGCAGTACATTTTTGAGGTAGTGAAATTGCTCGTTCTCTAAGGTGAGAATAGAGTTTTCTTTTAGGGATTCTGTGATATAAAGTCTGGGTATCATGTATAAGCCTGAAATATTTTGGATTAAAATAGAATATAAACTATGCAAAATAAAGATAAAAAAGCGGACAGTTTCACAGATATCCCCGCGCATTCTTGGATAGAAAAGTGGTTTCCACACCATTGGTTGCCTTATGTTCGGTCCTTACGATTGGATCGCCCTATAGGTATTTACCTATTATTGATCCCTAGTTTGTGGGCTATTGCGGCGACGGCGGAAAGCTTTCAGGAGATGTTCTTTCTTTCTATTATTTTTGCGATGGGTTCTGTGGTTATGCGTGGTGCGGGCTGTGTTTATAATGATGTGCTGGACAGGGATATCGATCAAAAGGTTGCGCGAACGCAAAGTAGACCTTTGGCCAGCGGTCAGATGTCTGTCCAACAAGCTCTGTGGTTTATCACAGGCTTGCTGTTTTACAGCCTTTTTTTGTTATTGATGCTAAAGCCACTCGCGATTATGTTCGGTTTTTTAGCCTTGGTGCCTGTGGCTGTTTATCCTTTACTGAAGCGTTATACGTATTGGCCACAGGTGATGCTGGCGATTGCTTTTAACTGGGGTATCTTTATGGCTTGGGCTGCATCCGGCAGTGACTTTCGCGTCTCGACTTTTTTGCTTTATGGGGCCGGCCTTTGCTGGACAATGATTTACGATACTATTTATGCGCATCAAGATAAAGAAGATGATGTGTTGATTGGCGTGAAGTCGACAGCTCTTAAATTTGGGAAAAATACAGCCTTTATACTTTTTGGATTTTCCGTTTTGTTCTGTATATTTCTTTATGGCGTAGGCTATCTGGAAGGGTACTCGGCTAGCTTCTTTTTTATCGTGTGGCTAGCCTTTGGTGCCTGTGCATATCAGGTTATGTCTCTAAATTATGATGACGCTAATCAATGTTTGCGCGGATTTAAGCAGCAAGCTTATGTGGGATTGGCTATCTTTTTCGCCATATTCATATCGCGCTATATTTAAATTATTTTCAGTGGATGTGTGAGTGTTATATGTTCCTTCGTTATATCGCAGGCATAGCAAAGCTTTTCCACGCCGGAGGCAAAGGCTATTTTTGCTTCTTGTGCGTATGTGGGGTCAATATCTTCAGCAAAAGTAAAGCTATCGCAATCATTGCGAAGTGCGATATACAACATAACCGCCCGATGCCCATTTTGTACCATTTGGGTTAATTCTCTTAAATGCTTCGCCCCACGAGTGGTGACAGCGTCGGGAAATTCTGCGATGGTTCCTTTTCTGCGGGTGATAACCGATTTAACTTCTACGTAGCAATCAGGCTTATCGGCGGATTGCAGGAGCAGATCAATGCGTGAGGATTCGCCGTACTTAACTTCCCGTCGTATGGTTTCATAACCACAAAGTTCGGGGATTTTTTGTAAAGCGATGGCTTCTTCGGCGATTTTATTGGGCAGAGACGTATTCACGCAAACCAGAGCGCCTTGCACATCCACTATTTCCCAACGATAACTCAGTTTTCCTCCCGTGGCGGGGGATAAATATACCTCGTTTCCGGGGTCTTTCAATCCCAACATAGAGCCAGAATTGGCGCAATGAGCGGTTACCAGACTTCCATCCTGTAATTCCACATCTGCTAAAAATCTTTTATATCTCTGGATCAGTTTGCCTTTTACGAGTGAACTTGAAAATTGCATGTGCTAAACTGCTTTCTAAAATTAAGGATGTTACCCATGTCTAAAAAAGAAATTACAACCGCTGGGATTATCATTATTGGTAGTGAAGTCCTGTCTGGTCGTATTCAAGATGCTAACGTACAGCATATAGCCCTAAAGCTCAACCAACATGGTGTGCATTTAAGAGAAGTTCGCATTATTCCGGATCTGGAAGAACAGATTATTGAAACCGTTCGTTTTTTTCATAAGGCTTACGATTATGTATTTACAACTGGCGGCATAGGCCCGACCCATGATGATATTACCGCTGAATCTGTTGCGAAGGCTTTCAATCGAGAGGTAGAGTATAATGAAAAAGCTTTAGAAATTCTCTACAAACGTTACGGCACAGAAAATTTGACAGTAGGCAGAAAGTTAATGGCGCGGATGCCAAAAAATGTAGACCTTATCAAAAACCCAGTGACCAGCGCCCCTGGTTTTCAAATTGAAAATGTATTTGTCATGGCTGGAATTCCTTTGGTCATGCAAGGTATGCTGGATGGTATTTTAGATCGAATTGTAGCGGATCATCCCATTTTGTCCACCAGCGTTTCCTGTAATTTAGCGGAAGGCGACTTAGCCATGGCGTTGGGTGAGTTACAACAACAAGTTCCAGAGGTAGATATAGGTAGTTATCCTTTTTGGCGGCAAGGCCATTTTGGTACCAGCATCGTTATTCGTGGTCAGGTTGAATCTATTGTAACAGGCGCCGCTAGAAGAGTTTCAGACTTAATCGTTTCGCTAGGGGGAATCGCAGAAAAAGAAGTATTTTGAGTAAAAAAATACTTCATGCTATTTCTATTTATTAAAAGTAAGTCTAATATAGACCAGGTTAGAATACATTGTCGGGGAAAAGGTTCATGTTAAAACGGATTCTTGTTGTATTAGACGGCTCTACGGCGGGACGATTGGCCAAAAACTATGCGATTCATCTGGCTCAAGCTACTGGGGCTTCACTCACTGGCGTTGGTGTTTTAGATATCCATTGGATTATGGCTTCGCAGGCCGAACCTCTTGGGGGCGCCGCTTTTAAAATTCACCGGGATCAAGAAATTCTAAAGCAACATCATAAACGTATTCAGGATATGTTGAATCATTTTAAAACCCTTTGCCAAGAAAAAGGCGTTGCTCATAGTGTTTCAGAAGTCGAAGGATTCCCATCTACGGAAATTGAAGTTTTATCCGAAAGTCACGATCTTATCGTTGTTGGTCGGACGACAGACTTTAATTTTGATTTGGATGTGGATACAGATTTCACCGTACGTCATATCATCCGAGATAATCCACGCCCCATCGTGGTCGTTACGGAAGCGATTGATTTAGAGAAAAAAGTTCTTATCGCCTATGACGGCAGTCTCCAGGCGGCCCGATCCCTGCACATGTATTTACTGTTAGGCATATCCACAAACCAAAGAGTTCATATCCTCAGTATTTCAAAACAATTGAAAGAAGCAGAAGTCATTGCGCAAAGAGCAAAAGAAATGTGTGCGGCCCATGGTGTTGATGCAGAAATAGAAGCGCTAGCTTCTAAAAAATCTCCCGAAGATATCATTCAAGAAAAAGCAAAAGAATTAGGAGCGAGTCTGCTGGTTATGGGCGCGCATGGTTCGAGGGGATTGCGTGAGTTTTTATTTGGCACCACCACAGAGCATTTATTGAAGAATTCTAAAGTGTCTTTGTTTATTCATCATTAATCTCTAGGTGGGTGCGCTGTGTTGGAAAGGTAAATTCCATTGACCTTTTTAGTCGAGCGTTTTACAACGAGTGAAGTTTTTAACGTTAAGATAGAAAAATATGTTGCCTAAGGCTCTGTTTCATTTGAAGTCTGATTTTCAGCCGGCCGGAGATCAACCTGCCGCGATTGCTGAATTAGTGAAAGGCCTAGAACAGGGAGAAAAAGATCAGGTCCTGTTAGGGGTAACTGGTTCTGGTAAAACGTTTACGGTTGCACAGATCATACAAAAGCTTGGGAGACCGGCTTTAATTCTTGCTCCCAATAAGACATTGGCCGCGCAGTTGTATGGCGAGATGTTAGAATTTTTTCCCGAAAATGCGGTAGAATATTTTGTTTCTTATTATGATTATTATCAACCGGAAGCCTATGTGGCACGAACAGACACCTATATCGAAAAAGAATCCTCCATTAATGAGCAAATCAACCGGATGCGTCATGCGGCGACTCGATCTCTTTTGGAAAGAAGAGACGTGATTATTGTAGCCAGTGTATCTTGCATATATGGTATTGGCGACGTGGAGAGTTACGGAAACATGATTATCCCCATCCGTGCGGGAGATCGGATAGATCTGCAATTGTTTCTGCAGCAACTGGTGGAATTGCAATATAAACGTAACGACATAGATTTTAGCCGGGGCTGTTTTCGATTGCGTGGGGATACTTTAGAATTATTTCCCGCGCACTTAGATGATCGAGCTTGGCGGTTTTCTTTTTTTGGAAATGAACTGGAAGATATCTTTGAGATTGATCCTTTGACAGGCGAGAAAATAAAGAACCTGCCAGAGGTAAAAATCTTTGCAAACAGTCATTATGTGACGCCCAAACCAACCTTGCAGCAAGCCATACAGCAGATACAAATAGAGCTAAAAGAACGATTAGCTGAATTTGAATCTAAACATATGTTGCTAGAGGCACAACGCCTGCGGGAGCGCGTGACCTTTGATTTAGAAATGTTAACTGCCACAGGCATGTGCCAGGGCATTGAAAATTATTCCCGATATCTGACGGGTCGGAATGCTGGTGAAGCGCCGCCTACGCTCTTTGAATATTTACCTAAAGATGCTTTGTTATTTGTAGATGAAAGCCATGTGGCGGTACCTCAATTGGGGGCGATGTTTAAGGGAGATAGTGTTCGCAAGACGACACTTTCTGATTACGGGTTCCGTTTGCCGTCGTGCAAAGATAATCGACCTTTGAAATTTGAAGAATGGGAAGCTTTACGGCCCCAAACAATTTTTGTTTCCGCAACACCAGGCACGTGGGAACTCAATCAAACACAAGGTGTCTTTACAGAACAGTTAATTCGGCCCACAGGGCTTATTGACCCTGTTTGTATTGTCAGGCCAACGCAGCATCAAGTGGATGATCTTATTCATGAGTGCCAACAAGTGGCAGCCAAAGGGTTTCGTATACTCGTGACGACCTTAACAAAGCGTATGGCAGAAGCTTTAACGGAGTATCTAACCGAAGCTGGTCTTCGTACGCAATATATTCACTCGGACGTCGATACACTGGAACGTATAGAAATTATCCGTGACTTACGTCGGGGTGTTTACGATGTTTTGGTGGGCATTAACTTATTGCGAGAAGGATTGGATATTCCAGAGTGTGCGTTAGTTGCCATATTAGATGCGGATAAAGAAGGTTTCTTACGGGCAAAAACATCCCTCATTCAAACCATAGGTAGGGCAGCGCGTAACGTCGAAGGTCGTGCCATCCTTTATGGGGATAAAATGACCGATTCTATGAAGGCGGCTATAGACGAGACAAATCGCCGGCGGGAAAAGCAACAGGCCTATAATGCCTTGCATGGGATTACACCCGAAACAATACGCAAGTCCATAGGGGATATATTAGCCAGCGTATTTGAAAAAGATTATACCGATCTTGCAAGCGTTGATTCTGGAAATTATGTGGGTAAGCATTTAGACGCCCATAAAAAAGATCTAGAAAAGAAAATGCTGGAAGCGGCTGCAAATTTGGAGTTTGAAGAAGCTGCCCGTTTGCGAGATGAGCTGCATCATCTTGAAAACAGCGCTCTTGGCATTCAGGTTAAACAAAAAAAATATAATCACCATAAAAAAAGGAAAAGATAGAATGACGATCATACCTTTGCTACATGCGTCTTGCGTAGAAAAAAATGGACAAGGCATTTTATTACGAGGGCATGCGGGATCGGGAAAATCATCTTTTGCTTTATCTTTAATGAACCATGGGTTCAGACTTGTAGCAGATGATCAGGTGCATTTATGGGAGTCATCCGGAACGTTAATGGCGCAGGCCGCAGAGTCGCTAAAAGGCATGCTAGAGGTGAGGGGTATGGGCATATTGACTTTCGAGGCAACGCTTCAATGTCAGATCCACTATGTGATTGATTTGCTGCCAGGGTTTAAAGCCG
>JAGOMX010000010.1 GCA_017993335.1 Alphaproteobacteria bacterium
CCTACCCAAAAATAGAAAATATCTTTAAAAACACGACCCCGTGGGAGAGAAAGATTATTGAGTTTAATGGTTCAATGGATAACTTGGTAAAGCAAGGTATATACGAAACAGGGCGTCGCTATGCCCTTACGATGCGTGAGATCGAGTGTTTGTCCTATCTGACGACTGGAAAGAGCGCGAAAGAAATAGCTCGGCTGATCAACATTTCGCCGCGGACCGTTGAAACCCATATCAGCAATATTCGTCTGAAAACAAGGTGTCAGACTAAAACGGAGATGACAGTTTGGTTCAAAGAGACTTTTAAGCCATTTTTAGGCAAATCAAGCACATTCTAATTCTTGCTACGAATTGAATTTATAGGATCAAGAGGGAATAAGGAATATAAGGGAGGGGCTTTGTGATGGGAGGCTTAGGGCTGGTTTTTCGTTTTGCTCCCCATATACTCCCCCGAGTGATTTTAGGGTCTGGAGCAAAATGCTGAAACCCGCGTGGGAATTGGTGCACCCGAGAGGACTCGAACCTCTAGCCTCCAGATTCGTAGTCTGGCGCTCTATCCAATTGAGCTACGGGTGCGTGTCTAGCTTAAGTTCTAGATCTCGGGACAATACTCAATATTGGTTCTATCTGCAAGATATTTTTTTAAATTTTCAAAGAGGTTTGATATTATGTGGCGAGAAGAGAGATGTCTTGGGTGTAAAAGTGTATAAACTACTTTTCCAGCATTGTCATAATGCCTTCCCAGTTTTCTGGGGTGTTTTTGAGAAATTGGTTGCAGCGGTCTTTGAAAAGTTTTGATACGGTGTCTTCTGGGTTGGTTTGTAAGCATTTTTCGAATTCGTGTAAGGCTGCAGAAAAGTCTCCCATTTTGTATAATTCAGAGGCCTTTTCGAATAAGGTCATAAACTCCTCTCTGCCGGACTGTTCTTCATAGGAAGTTATGGGTAAGACTTCGTAGATACCCATGGCTTTAGTTTTGCCTTTAACGCGGATGGTATCAATTTTTCGAATGCTAAATCTTGAGGGGTCTCGTAATTTATTATAGGTGGTATCGCTGATTAAGAGCTGTGTGCCATACATCTTGTTTAGGCCCTCTATACGTGAGGCTGCATTCACCATGTCGCTGACGACGTTGGCCTCAATTCTTTCTTCTTCGCCCAAGGCGCAGAGCATGGCAGATCCTGTGTTGACGCCTATTCCCATGAGGATGTTTTGGAATCCTGCAGCCTTGATTTCCTGATTAAAGAGAGGCATGGCTTGTTGCATTTCAATAGCCGCCTGAACCGCATCTTGAGTTTCCATGGGAAATAGCGCTAAAATACCATCCCCTAAAACCCGGTTGATAAAGCCGTTGTTATTACGGATGATTGGTGCCATGTATTTGAGGTACATGTTTAAAATGTAGGTTAGTTGTTCTGGTTCTATGGATTCTGAGATGGTTGTAAAATCCCTAAGGTCTGCAAAAATGGCGGACATTTCAACTTTTACGCTATCGCCTATTTGCACTTCTTCGATGTTGTCTCTGCCTAAAAGCTGCAGAAATTTCTTAGGCACGAAGCGTTCTGTCGCATGAAACAGCTCTTGGGTGTGTTCAAGATACGTGGCATTTTCCAGAGAAATGGCGATTTGGACAGACAAGGCCTGCAAGAGTTGAAGCCGGTCCGGCGTGAAGGCTTGGGTGGCCAAATTGTTCTCCAGATAAAGTGCAGCTATAACTTTATGGTCTCTTTTAATAGGCAGGCATAAGACGGATTTTGGTTGATGCTCCAAAACGAAGGGTAGCTTGGAATATTTTTCATCATTTGTCATGTCTGCAATGAGCTCTGGCTCACCAGAACGAATTACATAAGTGATAAGACCTTCCGGAAGCTCTTGGCAATCGTGAATGGATTTGGAAAGCTTATTGACTTCAAATACGTCCCCTTTAATTTCCGCATAAGCTTCTATGGTCCATATATTCTTACGAAGGCCAATGAAAACGGCTTTTTCTGCGCCTGCAGATTCGATAACAACTCGCAAAATGCGAGGGAGTAATTTATCCAAAACGATTTCGCTCGAAATGGCTTGGTTTGCTTTTATCATGGACATCAAGTCCAGCTCGCCAGTCATCATAACCGTTGTGGAGGAAGATTTTATACGTTCTAAACTGCCTATGCTCTGTTTAGATGCCAAAAGGGAAGCATGTTTTTTCTGCAAGGATTTTACTTTTAAGGCGCAGCCCCATTGATCATAATAATAAAGAGCTTCATAAAAATAGGATGACGCAGCCGTTGGATCATTAATGTGTAAGTGGAGGTCTCCGGCTCTTTCGTTTGCAATAGCCGCCCAACGAGAGAAACCATTTTCTACAGCAAGCGAAATGGTTTGACGGTAATAATCAAGGGCAAGAATGTTGTTGTTCTGAATGAAGGCTAGCTCTGCAAGGCTTATTAGATAAAGATGTAAAAAATTTCCCGGATTATGATTGGAAAAGTTTTTTAATATTTTTAGGTATTTTTTGATTTCTTTTAAAATCTTTTTTTTCTCAAGGGGGGGAGCGTCTTTGTATAGCTGTGCGAGGGATAAAATCAAAACGGTATAGCCCTGTTGCAGGGACACGGAAATGGCGACCCATTTATTTTCTTTGATAAAAAGATTGGCAAGTTGCCTTGTTTTTTCATAATCTTCCTCAAAATAATGATTAAAAAGAGCCATGGAACCAAAGGGGGCTGGTGATGGGGGTATGGCATTTATCACATCCTGCAGATGGACCTGTTCATCCCCAAGAAGGTGTTGATGCGAAAGCACAGAAAAATGACTTGAGCCAATTATATTGGCAATCTGGAATCTGTTTCCCATTTTAAGATATGAGGTGGATAATTTCATCATGTCATGGATGCTTAAGTCAGAAAAGCTACTCAAGTCTAAATGCGTGTTTGTTGCAAGTGGTAGCCAATTAAAAGAACCAACTTCAATCAAATCTTGGATGGCCAGTTCTGTGTTTTTAATCAGATCTTTTATGTTTAAAAAATACCCACCCACGCGCATCAAGCGGAAAAGAAAAAAGGCCATATGTGAGGATGAATAAGATTGGCTGTTGTACAGATCTGTGCATATATTATAAAAAATTCTGTATTCCGTCAGGTCCTGATTATTCAGAAATATATAACGGCAAATGACTTCCAATACCTGAAACAAAGCATGATCCGGTATTCCCTTTTTTTCATAATAGGAAAGATATTTTATGGTTGCCAGTTGAATGAATGTAAGCTTTCCCGTAAAGGCGGCGGAGTTTCCACCCATAAAAAATATGTCACTGATTAAAATTAATTCTTCACTGTTAATTCTTTTAAAGCCCAAAATACGTTTTGCAAATTTTTCTCTTTTTCCGTATTTCATTCTCAATATAAAGTACTCAAATTTATAATTCAGTCGCGAGGGGTCTGATTCCAGGTGAAGGCCAAAAATAGCGGAGGCTTCAATAAAAATCTTAATGTTATCTTCAAGTTTATTGATGCTTAAATTTATAACCATTTTTAATCTATAGGCTTTGCCCTTATCCAGATTGGTTTTCGCTTTGGATAATAAATAATCACACAACTCTAAGGCTTTAGCGGATTCCCTCATGAGGTATAGGGCTTCTCCTGATTCTAAATTTAAAGCCCAAAGCAATTCACGATCTATCTGCCAATCAAAGTCTTTGGTCCACTCTAGCCCTAAAGAAAAATAATCGTATGCCGCTTGATAGGCACCAGATGCAGAAGCTTTTTTCCCGGCAATCAGGCAAATATCGGCTAACTTTTTCTGTTCTTCCGTTGAATCAATTAAATCAGTACATTTTTTTAAATGATCTAAGGTTTCGAACAATTGCTCGCTGTTATTTAGATGGGTTATTTGAGAAAAAAATAAACGCCCAATCTTTAAATGGAGTTGTTGCTTCTTGTCTTCAGGCAGCATTTGGTATGCGGCCTGTTGAATGCGGTCGTGAATAAATTTGTATCTTAATCCACCATCGGTTTTTTGTAGTAAACCTTCTTTAAGGGCGGGCGAAAGATTTTCTGCGATTTCCAGTTCGTCCACTTCTAGGATTTCACTCAAGGTAGAGCTGTCAAAAGACATACCCAGGCAGGATCCAAATTGTAATAAGTTTTGGTTCTGGTTTGATAGTTTATGAATTTTCTCCAATATCAGTTCGACGACATTGCTGGAACCCGGCATATCCGCGATTTTTTCCAAATCCCATTGCCAGGTTTTTTCTTTATAGGAAAAATGTAAAATTTTTTGGTTGTAGCATTCTTTTAAAAATTCTTTTGTAAAAAATGGATTACCCGCGGTTTTTTTGAAAATAACCTGGCCGAGGGGCGCTACCATTTCCGAACTTATTCGCAGAGAGTCAGACAAAAATTTGTTTGTATTCGCAATGTCTAATGAGTTCAGGACAATATTATTGATTCCAACACCCTTTTTCTTCAGATTTTCAATCGCCTTCATGAGAGGGTGAAGCTCATCCACTTCATTGTCTCTGTACGCCCCAATAAACAATATGGATTGCGCATCTTGGGTGGTGAGGATGATTTCTAATAATCTTAAAGAGGCCTGGTCTATCCACTGTAAGTCATCAATGAAAATAACTAATGGTTCTTGGCGGCTGGCGATGCAACTTATGAATTTCTGAAAGAATTTTAAAAATCTGTTTTGTGCTTGCTCGGGCGGCAAACTCTCAATCTCGGGTTGTGGACCGATGATCATCTCTAATTCGGGGAAGTATTCAACAATGACTTGTCCAGACTGTCCAAGAGAGGTGAGGATGGTCTCTTTTCTTGCGATTAATTGTGCTTCTGGTTCTATAAGCCAGTTGTGAAAAAGTTTAGAAAATGCTGCGGTAAAGGCGGTGTAAGGAGTTGTGCGGAGGAGTTGGTCAAATTTCCCGTTGATGTAGTTGCCATGACCACTGACGATAGGTTTTTGCAGCTCATTGACAAGGGTTGTTTTCCCAATACCTGAATACCCTGTAATCATCAAGCACTCTAATTCTCCATTTTTAACTCGCTCAAAAGAATTTAAGAGGGCCTCTGTTTCGGATTGTCTACCGTACATCTTCGTGGATAAGGTTAAATGATCTAATACCTCAGCCGTGCCTAAGTTAAATTCAGATATTTTGTGTGTGGTGCTCCATTCTTGATAGCAACGTGTAAGATCAGCAGTTAATCCGGCGGCACTTTGGTATCGATCGTCTGCCGATTTAGACATAAGTTTGGCAACGAGTTTAGATAGCATTTCGGGCACTAAAGAATATGTTTTTGCCGCAGGTTTGGCTTCAATAGCTAAATGAAAATGTACATACTCTAGAGGATCTGTGCTCAGAAAAGGAAGGGTTCCTGTTAGCATTTCATAAAAAGTTATGCCTAGAGAATAATAGTCGCTTCTATAATCTATAGGTCGATTCATGCGGCCAGTTTGTTCGGGCGATATGTAGGGAAGGCTGCCTTCAAGTTTATTGATAGAGACAACCTCTTGATTTTCGATGAAAAGCTGGCTGGCTAAACTCAGGTCGAGTAGTTTAACTTTTAAGGTGTCTGGATCTATTAAAATATTGTCAGGTTTGATATCTTTGTGAATGATTTTGTTTTCATGCAGGTCCGCAATGCAGCTAATTATTTCCAACGCGATGGGAAAGAATATGTCTAATTTTAGAGCCTTATGATTCAAAAATTCTTTTAAAGGAAGGCCTCCCACATCATCGAAAATAAGAAAATGAGACGAAGGCGTTTCGATCAGCTTTTGGCAATGTACAAGCCCAGGTAACTGAAGAGATTGATTGATTTGAAACTCATGCCGGAAGGCAGCAATGGCTTCAGAGCGAGGTCTTTTAGACTTAATGGATTTTATGATGACATTATTTTTGTCTACAATAGATTGAGCTCTAAACACGATAATATCATTGTTTTCGTAGAGTGTTTCAAGATGTTTGTAGTCTAAAAAGTCATCCATATTTATTCTTGTTTTGCCATGTTATACAAAAAACTACTTTACTGCCACCACGGAAAAAATGGGGGCATATCTGCAGAAACCTTGCCGGGAAATTGAGGTAAGCGTTTTTCCAGAAAGGATTCGATTCCTTCTTTGGCTTCAGGGCCGCTGCCCAGAAAGAATATGCTTGCCATTTCTGCGGCTAATAATTCATCTAGTTTAGGACCGGCTAATCCTTGCCAAACCAGTTGCCTTGTCACGGCAACAGAGACTGCTGAGGTTTTATCAATGATTTCTTTGGCAATTGCATGGGCGGCTGGCATTAACTCGTCTTGTTTATGGACGGATGTGGCCATTCCGGATTCAAGGGCTTCTTGGGCTTTAATTACACGCCCTGAAATCAGCCAGTCCATAGCTTTCGTGGTTCCAACCATTCGTGGTAAAAACCATGTGGCGGCAACCTCTGAAGTTACGCCCCGTTTTGTAAATGGAAAGACGAAATTAGCTGTGTCTGCTACTAAACGATAATCCATGGGCAACAGCATAGAAGCCCCAGATCCAGCCGCATTGCCATTGACAACGGCTATAATGGGTTTATAGCAGCCGAAGATTGCTTTACATAAATTTGTCCCAGGGCTCAGTTTGTTTACTTTTTCAATGTCGAGGGTATCCGCATTATATAGATCGCTTGTAAAGGAAGGATAGTTGATGGTTCCTCCACCGCCAGAAAGATCAAGGCCGGCGCAATAATAATCACCGGCGCCTGTTACGATAATACATCTTATGCTGTCATCAAGGTTTGCTTTATTAAAAAGCTCGGCCATTTCAAAAAACATGTCTATCGTCATGCCATTTTTTTTCTCAGGACGATTAATGGTAATCGTTAAGATGTTATTTTCTATATGCGTCAGAAATGAACTCATACTTTCTACCTTTCCCAAGAACGCCTCATCAACGATGCACATCGTTTTTCGCGTGTGAGGTTAATTAAATGTTTTGTCTGATTCAGCCAAGTCTATGAGCATGGATGCGGGTTCCCAAAAATTGGAGTCTGCTCCTGGTTCTTGAGCGAAACGTTTCAATGACCTAACTATGTTGTAGGCTGCAACGGTGTCGGCATAAAGCATGGGGCCGCCTCTGAAGGAAGGAAAACCATAACCATAAGCATATACGACGTCTACATCCGATGCGCGAAGAGCGATCCCTTCAGCCAAAAGCTTGGCGCCTTCGTTGATAAGCATATATACGCATCTTTCAACGATTTCTTGATCACTAATCTTACGAGGCGTAATTCCAAGCTTTGCTCTTGTGTCTGCGATCATCTTTTCAACAATTGGATCTACGCTTCCGCCACGAGCACCAGCTTCATATCGATACCAGCCCGCCCCGGTTTTTTGACCGAATCTGCCCATTTGAGACAGCTCATCCGCAATCATCTCAACTTTTGTTTGGGGGTTTTCAGCGTAACGGCGCTTGCGTATGGAGCTTAGAATATCTTGTCCTATAGCATCTTGCATTTTAAAGGGCCCAATGGCCATGCCCCATTTTTCTAATGCCTTATCCACTTGTTGTGGGGATGCACCTTGTTCAACGAGAATATGTGCGGCTGCTAGATAGTAATAGAGCATGCGATTTCCGATAAAACCGTCGCAAACACGGGATAAGACGCCAATTTTTTTAATCTTTTTGCATACGTCCATAACTGTAGCTATGACTTCGTGGGATGTTTTTTCTCCACGCACGACTTCCAGAAGTTTCATTACATTTGCAGGGCTGAAAAAGTGCATTCCAATGACATTGTGAGATCGGCTGTTCGCAACATTTTGGGAGTTGCTAAAAAAATCCGCTATTTTATTGATATCTAGAGAAGAGGTGTTTGTAGCTAAAATGGCATTCGTTTTCGCCACCTTATCCAGTTTTATAAACACTTCTTTTTTTATCTCCATATCCTCCGCCACAGCCTCAATAATGAGGTCGGCATCTTTTAGGTCTTCATAAGACATTGTCATTTTTAGCAATGACATTGTTTGTTCTAATTTCTCCTGGGTCATTTTGCCTTTTTGTACAGAAGCTGTGTAATTTTTGAGCAAAATCGCTTCGCTTTTGTCTAGCGACTCTTGTGACCTGGCTAACAATGTCACGGGCATTCCCACATTTAGAAATACCATTGTAATGCCACAGGCCATCACGCCTGATCCGACGATGGCAACTTGCTCAATCTTGCGAGGGGGCGTGTCCGACGGCACGTCTGGGATTTTGGCTACAGCTTTTTCTGCGAGAAATAAATGCATGAGAGACTTGGATTCAGGTGTATTCAGTAGAATATCCGCCTCAATAAATTCTGATTTCATTCCTTCATCAAAAGATTTCTTGATACAGTTTTCTATAGATTCGACCGCTTTGTAAGGTCCCCCATTGTTTTTTACCGATGAAGAGACAATTTGTTTTGCAAATTGTAAATAGGCTTCCGCGTAAGGGTCGTTGATTTTGACGTCTCTGGCCTTTTTTATGGGGCAGCCTTTTGCAATGATTTTTTCAGCAAAAGCAATGGCGCCACCCAGCAGATCGCTTTCAAATATTTCATCAAATAGGCCACTGTCTTTGAGCTGTCTTGCGGATACAGATTTTCCTGAGACGATGAGATTCAGGGCTTTTTCAATGCCGATCAGTCTCGGTAATCTTTGAGAGCCTCCGCCAGCCGGCATTATGCCCATGGTTACTTCCAATTGGCCAACTTTTGCATCCGCCAGGGCGACTCTGTAATGACAACCCAGTGCTGGTTCTAAGCCGCCTCCAAAGGCAACGCCTCCAATAGCGGCAATGGTTGGTTTGCTGCACGATTCCAAAATATCGGCGAATACGGGGAAATTGGGCTGTTTATAAATCTTTCGATTGAGGAGTTCATTTAAGTCGGCTCCACCAGAAAAAGCCCGTTCTGAGCCGATGAGAACAATAGCTTTAATTTGGGGATCCATTTCCGCCTTATCTAAGGCCAGGACGATATCTCTTCTGAGCTCCCATTCAAATGTATTTAATGGGGGGCTGTTAAATGTAATTACAGCAACTTGATTATGAATTGAATATATTACTTTGCTCATATAATAAAATCCCAAAATTTGTCGTTATTATTATTTTACAATATCTTGGTTAATCAGCGGTTAAAGAGTTTTTTTTATCGAGGTTTGCAAACTTTTTCTGGGGCAAAAAGACCATACGCCACATCTCTTGTGAGAATGGACATGTATTGCCTGAATAGGTTGAGGGGTTCTTGAGATATACGGAAGGCACGGCGATTGGATACGTTCACCAAATATCCTTTTCTTAAGATTTTTTCAATGGCTTCAAAAATGGCTTTTTCCACTTGATCGGGCTCCACAACTTGATCGCATATTATTTTAGCCTCTGGAGAAGAACTTTGCAGCCTTCCCCCCATAAGGATCAGCTCGCGTGCCATGCGGACATCGGCATATCGTGGCAATCTTAAGGAACCAGCGCCTGGAATGAAACCTAGCTCACTAGCTGGCAAAGTCATAAAGACATCGCTGCCTGCAACCACATAATCCATGGCGAGCAGGTACTGAAATCCTCCCCCCACAGCAAAAGTGTCGACCTGAGCGATCCAGGGTTTTTCGAGTGTTACGCCTAGCACTTCATCTGCAGGGCAATCGTTATATGCCAGTCCACGGAACATCTTGTTGATGAATCCCATCTCACGCTTTACATACCAAAGATATGAAATTTTTCCTTGTTCCAGGTGACTGACGTTGAGTCCCGAACAAAAGGTTCTGCGTCCTTTATATTTAGAATGATCATTGTATCCACCGCGTAAAACAACAACGGTGGAACGATCATCTAGCAGCGCTAAATCGACAGCCGCTTCGACGGCATCGACAGTAAAATCATCTTCAGCATTTAAAAACTGAGGGTTTTGCATAGTAACCCAAGACACGTTTCCTGTGGTTTCTACAGAAGCCAAACCAAGATCCATGTGGCTATGTTTTTCTAAATAGGCCTTTTTTTCCATGGAATCTGGTCTGGGCAATAACATCGCCTGACACAGATGCAGGCCTGCGGACTCATTGGCTAACACATGGGACAGAAAAATGCCTTGATCGTATTCAGTGCCTTCTTTATCTGTTTTCGCCAGAAGTGAGTCTGCCTCCACTTCGCTGCGGCTGGGCGTCAAGCCGTGCACAATTTTGGCGGCTTCATAGACTAAATCTTCAACTTTTAAAAAACGCGTTTGATTCATGGTAAGACGAGAATATAACTCGCTCACATGCCGCGTTAAGAACTCTTCACGGAGCTTTCGGATGTCCGAGAGAAGAATATAAAAGGCTTCTGCCTCATTCGTATTCCGCAGGTTTTTTTCCGGAAACTTTCCCATTGCAGAGGTTATGGCTTTAAAATATTTAGAAAATGAATGGTTGTCCGTTTCAAAATCACTTTGCAGTACAGGCCGTAACTGTTGAAGGGCGGATATGTCCTGTAGAGTTAGGCCAGCACGCTGAAGTTTTTCCGAATTTTTCTGGATGATTTCCATTCTTAACTTTCCTTATTTACTCAATTCTTGGATGGAATTTAGAATGTCTTCTGCATGTCCACGAACGCGAACGCCCCTCCAAATTTTTCTTAAAACGCCTTCTTCATCAATAAGGAAAGTCGAGCGCTCAATGCCAATAAATACGGTATCATTAAATTTCTGCTCCTTATAAACCTCATAAAGGTTTGAAATCTCTTTTGATTCATCGGATAAAAGGGGGAAATTTAATTCATATTTATTTTTAAATTGAACGTGAGATTCCACAGAGTCATTGGAGATGCCAACGACAGAAACATTTAGCCTGTCTAGCGCTTTAAAGTTATCGCGAAAATCGCAAGCCTCGGCTGCGCATCCCGGGGTGTCATCCTTCGGGTAGAAATACAAAACGAGCTTCTTGCCCTTAAAATCCGACACGCGAACCATTTTGTTTTGATCATCTAAAAGCTCAAAATCCGGAGCTTTGGTGCCTTCTTGAATCAACATGATAATCATCCTTACAATTTACATACATATATTTTGGCATAAAGTATTAAATAAAAAGTAAATTAATGAATTGTATTTTAATTGTTTTTCAGGACGACCATGGTAAGGGTTGTTAAAGAAATTAATCTTTGATTTTCATCCACAATAGAGATTGTCCAAACATGAGTGGATTTTCCTAAGTGAGAGGGCTGAGCTTTTGCATACACAAAACCGGATGCAATAGAGCGAATGTGATTGGTGTTGATGCTCAGGCCGCTACAATGACTGTCTGTATCGACACAGAAGTTCGAGGCTATGCTGCCGACGGCTTCTGCCAAAACGCAAGAGGCACCACCGTGCATGATTCCTATGGATTGATGTGTTTTTTTTGTAACAGGCATGCGGGCAATCATAAAATCATCCCCGAATTCTGTAAACTCAATGTCATGATATCCAAACATATTGTCTACGCAATAGGCCTGCAGGATTTCCAAGCTGACCGGTCGTTTCCAAATATTCATGTTCATACCTTTACATTATTATCCTTATCCATTGTATGCATAAAAAGCTAAAAGAGGATTAATTCGTTATGATTTCATCGGTCTTGGACTGGAATTTTCGCTGGGTATTTATGAGTGTGTGTATCGTCCTAGTTTTTGCAAGATAGCCTCAAACACTTTTTCGCCTTGAATCTCGCGAGGAACCTGAATCCATGGTTTTTGTGGAACGTGCTTGGGGTAGAAACTAATGATGGAATTAGCATAGCTATTGCCTTGTGCGGTTTCCACGTGGACATATGCCGGATGGGTTGTAAACAATTCAGGGTGTAGGATGAAAATTGGCACACAAGCATCGTGAATAGCACGGCCTTTTAGATTAAAATTATCCAGATCAAAGGCCATCGACGCCTGCATCATGTGAGCCACTTGTGTAGCTTGATTGTTGCCTGTGGCGTAGAGTTTTTCTATGTTTTCCGGTGTGGCTAAAACATGGTGTGTGACATCAAGCGTTAACAATGTGGTTTTTATGCCCGCGTCGAGCACGACTTTTGCGGCAAAGGGGTCACAATAAAAATTAAATTCTGCCGAAGGCGTTATGTTTCCTGCGGTGATGCTGCCTCCCATGATCACAAATTCAGCAATGTTTTTTAAAATTTCTGGCTGTTTATTGATGGCCATAGCAACATTTGTTGCAGGACCTGTGATGAAGACGGTCACGGGTTCAGGGTGTTCGGTAAGGGTTTTGAGAATAAAATCGACAGCATGCATTTTTTGCAAAGGCATTTCTGGATTCGGTAGGACAGCGCCATCTATACCTGTATTCCCATGGGCGCCATCGCTGAAAATGGGAGGGCCGACAAAAGGTCTGGGGCAGCCGGCGTGAACCAAAATATCGGGTCTGCCCGCGAGCTCACATATTTTTCGAGCGTTCACATGGGTGTTTTCTAAAGAAACATTTCCGGCAACGGTCGTGATTCCGAGTAGAGTGAACTCTTCCGGGCAGGCCAGCGTTACAAGTAATGCAACCGCATCGTCATTGCCGGGATCACAATCAAAGATAATAGGTCTTGGCATGGGTGTCATTCCTTTATCGTTATGTTTTAGATAATCGTAAGGCTTCAATATTTTTTTTGTAATCGGCCGAGCCTCCCATAAAAACAGAAGTGCCGGCGACAAGTCTTGTGGCTCCGGCATTTATGGCATGCACAGCAGTAGTTGAGGTGATGCCACCATCCACTTCTAAAACAATTGACCTTTGGCTTGTGATTATTTTTTGTCGAATGCGTTCAATCTTATTCAACTGCGTTTCAATAAAAGTTTGACCGCCAAACCCCGGATTGACGGTCATTACTAAAATTTGATCTACTAATTCTAAGAGGGGGTCGACGACATCTGCGGGTGTACCCGGATTCAGAGCTATTCCTGCCTTCTTACCTAAATCTTTGATCTTTTGAAGCGTTCTATAAACATGGGGTCCTGATTCAGGATGGATTGTGAGTATATCTGCACCCGCATGGGCAAAGGCTTCAATGAAGGGGTCGGCGGGCATAATCATCAGATGCACATCCAGAGGCAATGTGGTTATGGGGCGCAGAGCTGCAACGAGACCTGGTCCAAACGTCATGTTCGGCACAAAGTGGCCGTCCATAATATCCACATGGATGAGGTCGGCGCCGGCATTCTCTAAGGCTTTTATTTCATCCGCTAATCTTGTAAAATCAGCAGATAAAATGGAAGGTGCAATTTCTATTTCTTGCGACATGCAAGACTTTCCCTTACAGTTTGAATCAATGTTAAAGCAGTGTAGCAAGCCATGAGCCAAACGTCATCAAAATTACTATATGTTGTAGGAAATGATCATTATTTCTGTTCCCATCGCCTGCCCATAGCTATAGCCGCTCGTGCGAAAGGATACCAGGTCTTTGTGGCGACCGTGGTGCAGGATAAGCAGGCGGTGCTAGAAAAAGAGGGACTCACGGTTATTCCCTTAAAACACCTCCGCCGAGGCCGAGCCAATCCTTTGCAAAATATGCTCGCCTTATGGGAAATTCATAAAGTTATAAAAAAAGTAAAACCGGATATATGCCACAGCGTGGCAATGAAACCGGTCTTGTTTACAGCTATAGCCTCTTGGTTTCATAAGGTGCCTCATCGTATATATGCGCTGGGTGGGTTGGGTTTTTTATTTATCTCTGAGACACTGCGCACGCGTTTCATGCGATATGTTGTGATTACCTTATGGAAGTTTTTTTTCCAAGGAGATCACCAAAAGTTAATCCTGCAGAATACTGCCGACCGGGATGTTTTTTTATCTCAACATGTGGTGCCCGCCTCGACCATTGTCTTGATTCCAGGATCAGGGGTGGACATAGAACTTTATAAGCCACAGCTGCATCACAATGAAGTGCCGGTGATCGTCTGCGCAGCGAGAATGTTATGGGATAAGGGTATCGGTGAACTCGTAGAGGCTGCACGTATTCTTAAGCATCAAGGGCTTATTTTTCATCTCAAGTTATGTGGTCCGGTGGACTGGGAAAATCCGGCTCATATCACGCAAGAGCAATTACATGCATGGGTGAAGGAAGGATTGATCGAATGGGCCGGTAATTGTGAGGCGATGGCAGATGTGTACGGGCATGCGGATTTAGCCGTTTTGCCCTCGTACCGAGAGGGGATGCCTAAATCTTTACAAGAAGCGGCAGCCTGCGGTCTTGCTCTGGTTACAACGGATGTGCCTGGATGTCGAGAGCTGGTGCCCAAAGGAACCAATGGTATTTTAGTTCCCGCAAAGTCTGTAGAGCCTTTAGCGGCCGCTATCAAATTTTATTTATTAAACCCACAACGCCGTAAGTCTCATGGTATGAATAGCCGTCGGCTTGCAGAAAAGTCATTTTCGCAGACTAAAGTGGTAGAGCTGACGCTAAAATTGTATAATTCATGTAGGGCCTACACATGAAAAGTACACAGAACCTGTCATACCTGCGCAGGCAGGGATCCAGTAAAAAAAGCGCCTCGGAGAGGCTCCTTACAATCTTCTTTACATAAATAAATAAAGTGTTGCTTCGCAACGCATATTTTTCGCTGGACACCTGCCTTCGCAGGTGTGACAGGTGTGGACGGTACTTCCCCTCTTAAATTTTTTATGTGTCGGCCTTGATAATTCATGTAGAATCTCTTGACGATGCTGTATTTTGTTCCTAAATAAGATATAGTATTGTTACAGTTAAGGAATTAAATCATGGCTATATTACCTATCCGCTATTTCCCAGACCCGGTTTTAAGAACCAAATGTGATCCCGTTGAGGAAATCAATGACACGGTGCGTGAGATGTTGGCGCGTATGCTGGATGCTATGTATGCGAATGATGGAGGCGGTCTTGCGGCCAACCAGGTTGGTTACACCTTGCGTCTGATTGTTTCCGATCCCGGCGATAAGTCGGTAAAAAAACCGCTGAAAATGATTAACCCAAAAATTGTTTGGCGTTCAAAAGAATTAAAAACGCAAGGGGAAGGGTGTCTATCCTTGCCCGGGATATATCCGGACGTAACCAGGTCCGCAGAGGTTAATGTGCAGTACTATGACGAATTATGTCAGATGCAAGAAATCCATGCCACCGGTTATCTGGCCGCCTGTATGCAGCACGAACTAGACCATTTAGACGGTATATTATCCATTGATTATTTATCTGATTTTAAGCGAAAAATAGCGGTGCGACGGGTGCAAAAAAACGTCAAAATGCAATCGCGGAAAGAAGATTAATCCTTTGAGTTTACGTATCATTTTTATGGGAACCCCTGAATTTTCTGTACCGGCTTTGCATGCGTTGCATAAGGCCGGATACCAGATTGTTGCGGTTTATTCCCAGCCTCCAAGACCTTCCGGGCGAGGGCATAAGGTGGTTAAAGGGGCTGTGCACCAGGCTGCAGAAGAGCTTCATATACCTGTCTATACACCTGTTTCCTTAAAAAATCCCGACGTTATAGCCGAATTTAAAGCGCTAAAACCGGATGTGGCGGTCGTTTCTGTCTATGGTTTAATTCTGCCTGTAGATATTTTAGAAGCACCTCGTTATGGCTGTATCAATATTCATGCCTCTTTGTTACCGCGATGGCGTGGGGCGGCTCCTATACACCGGGCTATATTGGCTGGGGATAAACAAACTGGCGTCACGATTATGCAAATGGATAAGGGGCTGGATACAGGAGATATGCTTTTGCAGGATATCGTTCCCATTACAATGACAACGACCACATCTGAATTATTTACGCGTCTATCCATTATGGGAAGCCATCTTTTATTACAAGTTCTGCAGGATATGCAAAAGGGTAACTTGCAACCACAAGTGCAACCTGAACAAGGGGTCACGTATGCAAACAAACTCACGCGGGAAGAAGGTGAGTTAAGCTGGTTTGAAGATGCACATGTTTTAGAAAGAAAAGTGCGGGCTTTAAATCCATGGCCAGGGGTTTGGTTTTCCTATAAGGGGGAGCGTATAAAAGTTCTGGAGGCGGAGGTTGCAAAACTGACCGTTCATGGAAAGCCAGGTGATGTGCTGGATGATTTATTAACCATTGCCTGTGGTGTGGAGGCTCTGCGTTTAAACCGATTGCAAAAATCTGGAGGTAAGGTTCTTTCTGCGCGAGAATTTATTAATGGTAACCCCATAAAACTTGGGGATCATCTTATATAAATGGTGCGTTATAAATTAACGATAGAATACGATGGTACTTTGTATCATGGTTGGCAACGTCAGTTAGGACTGCCGACGATACAAGAGGAAATTGAAACGGCAGCTTTTCGCATGACGGGGCAGTCTTTGGTTTTGCATTGTTCGGGCAGAACCGATGCCGGCGTACATGCGCTGGGCCAAGTGGCGCATCTGGATTTTCCCGATGGATTTGCGGCTTTTAAAGTTCGGGATGGTTTGAACTATTATTTAAAACCTCAACCTATCTGTATTCTGAAAGCTGAGGTGGTGGATGACGACTTTCATGCTCGTTTTTCTACCCGCGAAAGGTCTTATGTGTACCGCATCGTCAATCGATTTGCGCCACTTACCGTTGAGCGTAATCGTGCCTGGCAAGTTCCTAAACCTTTGGATATCGGGAAGATGCATCAGGCGGCTCAAATTTTAACGGGGACGCATGATTTTTCCACATTCCGTGATAGTGATTGCCAAGCCTTGTCTCCCATAAAAACGCTGGATCAGCTGGATGTTCGGCATGTTTATGGCGATCATATAGAGATTTTTGCGAGATCCCGCTCGTTTCTGCATCACCAAGTCCGTAATATGGTGGGGAGTCTTAAGCTGGTAGGCGAGGGCCGCTGGAACTTAGATGATTTGGAGAAGGCCTTGGCTGCAAAAAATCGTAAAGCTGGTGGCCCAACAGCCCCTCCTGGGGGGTTGTATTTATATCAGATCCGTTACGATACGGGCTAATCAGTCCTCTAAAACGATTTTATTTTTCACGTATCGAATAGATTTTTCACCGCGGGCAATTGCCAGAGCTGTCGCGCCAAAAATCTTAAATTTCCAGCCTTCCAGGATAGGGGATTTGGTCTCGCGATCGTTGACAAATTGTTCGATTTCTTCCGGGGAAGCAATGAGCTTTTGGGAGACTTTATTATCGTCAGCAACTTGTTTTAGCCATATTTTCAGCACATCAATTAAGAGTGGATTCGCTATATGTTTGCGACGTTCCCGACGAGGACATAGTTCATCCGGGACTGTATCTGCTTCTTGCAAGGCTTGAAAAAGCATTTCCGCAAATTCTTTGTTCGCAGAAAGGGAGCGGTTAGAGCGGAGCAAGTCAATACTGGCCGGAGGGTCGGCCGCTAGCTCAAGCAGACTTAAATCGCTGGCCACATGGGTTCGTGGTTTATCCATTTGAATGGCATACCGTTCACGCGCTGCGGCTAGATACTGCATTCTGGCTAAAAATCGAGGTTGGTCGCTCCGTGTCTTGATGCGCTGCCAAATATCCATGAAATGAATGTCGTAGGTTTTTGGGTCGTTGAGGATTTTCATTTCCTTCGCAATCCAGGTCTCTCGCCCTTCTTTTTCAAGTTTTTTGACTAAAATGTCGTAAACTTTACGTAAGTGCGTTACATCCTGCATGGCATAGTAGAGTTGCTCTTGTTTTAACGGGCGTCGAGCCCAATCGGTAAATCTTTGTGTTTTGTCCAGGCTAATGTTTAAAAGTTCTTCCACCAGACTTCCATAACCAATACTGTCCCCATATCCACAAACCATGGCCGCGACTTGAGTGTCAAATAAAGGTGCTGGAATAGATCCAGAGGCATGATAAAATATTTCCACGTCCTGACGAGAGGAGTGAAGCACTTTCACAATCTTTTCAAATGTCATTAATTTATAAAAAGAGGAAAGATCTAAGCCTTTTGCTAAAGGATCAATCATAACAACCCGGTCGGAGCTGGCAATTTGTATGAGGCATAATTGCGACCAATAGGTCGTTCGCCGCATGAACTCCGTATCTACTGTAATAAAGCCAGATTTTTCATGGTTCATCACATGTAAACAAAAAGCATCCAACGATTCGGTGTCGGTAATTGTTGTTAAGGTGTCATATTTATTTATTTGCATGCGCTAGTCTAACATATTTTTTGGTGATTTTAGAAAAAATCCGTTATAGTGAGGCAGATTTTAGCGCAGTAAAGGAAATTAAAGATGCATGCATATCGCACCCATAGTTGTGGTCAGTTAAGAAAGATTCATGAAGGACAAACCGTTCGTATCTCCGGATGGGTACATCGTAAACGAGATCATGGAAATTTAGTGTTTGTGGATTTGCGCGATAGCCAAGGCCTGACGCAGTGTGTGTTTTCTAATGACTTACCTTGTTTTGCCGATGCGGAGCAATTAAAGAATGAAAGTGTGATTACATTAACGGGTCGCGTTGTTATGCGTTCTGCAGAGACAGTAAACGGCAACCTGCCTACCGGCGAAGTTGAGTTGGTTGTGGAGCAAATGATTGTCGAATCTGTGGCGGATCCATTGCCTTTGCAGGTGAATAGCGATGCTGAATTCCCAGAAGAGACGCGCTTGAAATACCGCTATTTAGATCTGCGTCGGGAAAAGATGCATCAGAATATAAAGTTACGTTGTGATGTGATTGCTTCTTTACGCAAGCGTATGATTGATTCTGGTTTTATGGAAATGCAAACGCCGATTTTAACCTCTAGTTCACCGGAAGGAGCTCGAGATTATTTGGTGCCAAGCCGTATTCATCCTGGAAAATTCTATGCTCTGCCGCAAGCGCCTCAGCAATTTAAACAGCTATTAATGGTGGCGGGATTTGATAAGTATTTCCAAGTAGCTCCTTGTTTCCGTGATGAGGATGCCCGTGCGGATCGTTCCCCGGGCGAATTCTACCAGTTAGATTTCGAAATGGCATTCGTAACGCAGGACGACGTATTCGCCGCGATTGAGCCCGTTCTGGCAGGCGTCTTTGAAGAATTTAGCCGCGGCAGAAGCGTCAGTAAGGCACCGTTTATCCGGATTCCTTATGATGAATCTATGTTAAAATACGGAAATGATAAGCCGGATTTACGCATTCCCTTTGAAATTGCCGACGTAACCGATGTATTTGTTGGATCTGGTTTTTCTATTTTTGAACAGGCTATAGAAAATGGTTCGGTGGTTCGTGCCATTCCAGCGCCCGGAGCTGCTAGCCAATCCCGTAAATTTTTTGATGGTATGAATGATTGGGCGCGGGAACAAGGTGCCGGTGGATTAGGCTATATTATCTTTGGCGAAGATGGTCAAGCGAAGGGGCCGGTTGCGAAGTTTATGGAGGATGGCCGCTTACAAAAATTGCAGGCTCAGGCCAATGTAAAGGCAGGGGATGCTTTGTTTTTTGCCTGCGGACCACAAAACACAGCGGCTAAATTAGCCGGCTTTGCTCGTGCAAAAATTGGGCAAGAACTAGATCTAATTCAAAAAGATACATTTATGTTCTGTTGGATTGTTGATTATCCCATGTATGAATGGGATGAGGATCGCAAGAAAATAGATTTCTCCCATAACCCGTTTTCCATGCCACAGGGCGGTATGGAGGCTCTTATGAATCAAGATCCTTTAAGTATTAAAGCTTATCAGTATGATATCGTTTGCAACGGTATTGAGCTTTCGAGTGGCGCTATCCGCAACCATCGACCCGAAATCATGTATAAGGCGTTTGAAATCGCTGGGTACAGTAATCAGGATGTAGAAGAAAAATTTGGTGGACTGCTGAATGCCTTTAAGTTTGGCGCACCTCCTCATGGCGGGTCCGCGCCGGGTATCGATCGTATCGTTATGATGCTAGCGGATGAGCCAAATATACGGGAAGTCGTAACCTTCCCCATGAATCAAAAGGCTCAAGATATCTTGATGCAGGCGCCAGCAGAAGTACCCGCAGATCGATTGAAGGAATTAAGTCTTAAATTAAATCTACCCGCAGAAAAAAAACCTGTTATCGCGGCGCAGGCTTAAAGTAGAGACTGTATACATGAACCCGTTATCGAAAATTGGTAACGGGTTTTTTTATTTTTAAGCAATTCTTAATAGACTTTTTATACACTGAATTAACAGCAAATTTAGGTTATAGGGAGTTTATGATGAAAAATATAAAAGGTGGTTGTCTGTGTGGAAAGGTTCATTACAGTGCCGTGGCGGAGCCTATTTTTTCTGGATTATGTAGTTGTACAAATTGCCAACATTTAAGTGGGAGTACTTTTTCTGCGTCGGTTGGTATATCCTCTGAGACTTTTCAAGTCAAGGGTGACCCTAAAGTATATATGGCTAAAAGCGCTAAAAAAGATCCCGTGGAGATTTATTTTTGTCCGGATTGCGGTTCTTATTTATTTGCAAAATCAAAAAATTTTCCAGGTATGGTCGTACTGAAAGCGGGTTGTCTAGAGGATCAATCCTGGTTTCAGCCACAAATGAATATTTGGTATAATAGCGCACCAGATTGGTGGAAGAAATTAAACACAGGGATCCCGCACTTTCCTGAGAATCCAACTTTTTAGTAAACTTAGGTTTTTTCGTGAATGGAGGGCGCCAGCTGTGGCGCCCATCCTCCAGTTATTTGCTTTGTTCGATCAGTTTTGTCCGGTTTTCTTTGCTTTGGATTTTGATGACCCGGGGTTTCATGGCTTCTGGGATTTCGCGGATGAGTTCAATTTTTAATAGACCATTTTCCATGTACACATCGCCAATTTTGATGAAGTCAGCTAATTGAAAGTGTTTTTCAAAAGCTCGGCCAGCTATGCCGCGGTATAGGTATTCTACCTTGTTTTTATCGCGGGAGGCTTTTCCAGAAATGGCCAGAGTATTGTCCTGTACGAGGATCTGGATTTCATCCTCAGAAAATCCCGCGACAGCAACAACAATGCGATAGGTGTCTTCGCCAGTTTTTTCGATGTTATAAGGGGGGTACGCCTCTTGTGCGCTTTCCGATCGCATGGCGGAGTCAACAATCCTCATAAGATGGTCAAACCCAACGGTTGTGCGTGTTAAGGGTGATAGGTCAAATGTATTCATCATCATATCCTTTCATTTAAGCAATATGTGTTCATCCAATGGAGCTCACAATTTTGTCAAGCTCGTCGAGTCTAAAAAGGCCCAATATAGGCGCCTTTCACATCCTCATAAGTTTATTTTACAACATTTCTGTGCAAAAGGTCAAAAAAATCATTGCAGGAGCTTCCCGTATTTGGTACTTCCTTAAACTTGAAGGATTTAAAAATCCTGATGTCCAATGTGGAGGGGTGGCCGAGTGGTTGAAGGCGCACGCCTGGAAAGTGTGTATACAAGAAATTGTATCGTGGGTTCGAATCCCATCCCCTCCGCCATTAAATAAATTTAATCCGTATCCCTTTTTGCACGTACAGCTTTACCCGTTTGTATTCACGGGCGTAATCCTTGTCGATTTGGGTCAGGCGCAACAATTTGCCGTTGACGCGCACCCATGGGTCTATGCCTCGGAATTTAGGTTTGGTTTGAATGTCAAAATCGTCGTTGCTCACGACTTTGTAGTGGTGTTGGAAATTTTTACATTTTTCTAAATACATCTGAATTTCTGGATCGGAGGAGTCTTGAAGTTTTTCCAGGACTTGCTGGTCGATACCAAAATGAAATGTATCCCGGTTGACGAGTTGGATGTCTATCGCTCGTTTCAGCATTTGTCCAGACCAATGATTGATGGCTTGATTATAAGGACTACCCCATAGGTATTGAGTGAAATAGATAGAAAGATTTGCAAAGTCTCGGGCGAGTTTGGGGTTTGTAAAAAACCATTTTTGGTTTTCATAGTGTAGGTCATCCGCAATTTCTTTGATTTCTGCGGTTGTGAGTAATCCAAAAATCAACCCCGTATGCAAATTGTACTCAATACGATCTGCGCACATATCCGGCAAATCTTGCTCTAAGGCCACGTGACCGTTGTTTTTGTGTAACACTTTATCCAGTGTATGTCCGTGCTTATGAAGAATGTCTTCAACTTGCATGTTTTTTAGAAACCACGAGTGGATATCATCTTGATACGAGTTATCTTTTTCACCCATTCCCATAACCCAGTCACCTGTATGGGAAAATACAGTGTGAGACGCGTCATGAAGTAATCCGGCAATTTGTTCATCCAGGGATACCCCTGCTTTTTTAAGCAAGGCATAAACGCCTACGCTATGGTCATAGCGAGTAAAGGCCGGGACGTGGTGGGTAAAATAACGAGGCGTTCCAGATTGATCAATGTTATGCAAGCGCTTCATAACTGGGGCGTTTAGCAAGTCGAGAATGACGGGGTCTTCGATGCAAATATCGCCAAAGATACTGGGTTCAATATGCCGAGTCTGATCTTTTGATTCAGCCGCAATAGCGCTGAATGTCAGGATAAAGAAAAAAGAAATGAGGGGAAAAATTCTGTAGGGCATGCGCATGGGATTGACTCTTCATCGGTGTGTATATAGCACTATAGCCACAAAATAAGGGGTGAATCAATGTGTGCCAGGTCAGGGTAGGTTCTTTTTCTCTATAATTTTGGCGACGCGCATGAATCTTGTGTAGGCATATTGCATGGAAAGGATAAATCCATAGGATCCCCGTAAAAAATGCCCGCGTCGAATATATGCATTTAAAAAGCTTATAGGGAATTCAACGATCAGGCGCCATGCACTGATCTGACGACCTTTTTGATAAAAAATTTCCGCTTGCAAGTCTGTGTACGTATTGTTCTTTGCATTCAGGTGACTTAATGAACGTATGCTTCTTTGGTGGATATCGTTTTTTAACGTGTAGATGCGCGTATTTGTATCGAATTCTACACGGTCATGAATGGGGCTGTTAGAGTATCTGCCGTCATCTAAATTATATAAGCGGACCACCCGATAGGTATAAGCAAAACGACTCGGTTTCTGTTGATGAGGATATACATCACGAATTTTTAAAATATATGCGGAACCAGCCGGTGGACGGGGGGTAAACAAACCTTGAATTTCTTTGGCAAGGTTTGTCGTGATTTCTTCATCCGCATCAATATTCAAAACCCAACGATTTTTGCATTGTTCTTCCGCAAATCTTTTTTGTGGCCCATAACCTGGCCAGTCTTTTTCTATGACGATCGCACCGCAAGATTTGGCAATCGAGATTGTGTTGTCGGTGCTGCCGGAATCAACGACAATGACCTCATCAACCCAATTTATGACACTGTTGACGGCACGTGCTATGCGATCTTCTTCATTCTTGGTAATAATAAACGCAGAAATTGGCTGTTTTATTGATGTAGTCTGCACCATAAAGATTTATTCTCCGTAAATATAATAGCTTATAAAAAGGAAAGGAATTTTCTTCTACCTTTTTAAGACAGAAAATGATATAAGTAAATTGTTAATGTTTAGTAAACGTAAGTTCAAAACCAAAACTTCGGAATATTCAGTTCTTGTTTTCGGTAAAGACATGGGTTTGGAGCATAATCCTTTTTTTATAAGGCTTTGTGTCGCAAACTTTCTTGGCTTAAATATTAACGACGGCAAATGACAATAATAAAAAATTACAGACAATTATGTCGATAAGACACATTGGTTCTTGCTGTGTAAAATGAACATAGTAGCGAAAGGGAAGAACGATGAAAGACGAAATGACTTTTTCGGATGGCGATTACGTTGTTTATCCAGCACATGGTGTGGGTAAGGTTGTCGGTGTAGAAATTCAACACGTATCTGGCATGGAATTAAAAGTTCTTGTCATTTCATTTGATAACGATCGCATGAAGTTGCGCCTACCTGTTGCCAAAGCCTTCCGTTCAGGGTTGCGAGCTTTAACAGATGGCAAAGAAATGTCAAAGGCCCTCGAGATTTTACAAGGCAAATCAAAAATTAAAAAGACGATGTGGAGCCGCAGAGCCCAGGAATATGAAACAAAAATTAACTCTGGTGATCCATCTTCTATTGCCGAAGTTATTCGTGATCTGCATCGCACCGATGAAGAGGGGGAGCAATCCTATTCCGAGCGCCAGCTCTATCAAATGGCCATTGAGCGCCTAACCCGTGAATTGGCCGCCGTCGAAAGCATAGACGAAGAACAAGCAATCGGTAGATTACAACTGGCCTTAAGAGCCGCATAATTCTTATAAAATCAAAGGAAAATCAGCCCCGGAAATGGGGCTTTTTTTTTGCACTTGGGGTATTGTCTTTAAAACTTTTTCTATGGATTTTTCTTCTTAAGAAGACCCGGTTAATTTTCCTGTAACTCATTGACGTATCTAAATTAATCCTTTAGTACTTAGGTCATTCTTATTGAGTTTTTCCCTTTTGGGAATGGATAAGGATTGTAGAAAATGTTCATAAAGGATTCGTCATGAAGTATGTATATTCTATGGTAATGGCTCTGTTGCTAACAGGCTGTGCCACTCATCGTGAAAACGCAAAGATTCATCCGGCTGTAATTGCTAAACCATCTTCGGTGGTTATGGCTCAGGTCTCAGGTATCGAGAAGCCCGATTTATACAAAATAGGGAATCAGGGCCTTCTGGATATGATGATTAATGACGCGATGACAAGTTCGGTGACTGAAGTAATTCAGAAAATTGATGGGCAGCATATCGTAGATGATTTTTATTTTGAAGCCTTTGAAAGGACTTTTGACAGCAATCAGTTTAAGGTGAAAAAGGCAGCTGCCGTTATAAACAGAAAAGATTTGAAGGAACATGCGGTAGATGAGGCGAAATTTGCACATTTTGATTTTAGATCATTGAAGAATCAGTATGATGTTGAATATGCACTTATTTTGCAGCCGCGAGGATTCGGAGCTGTTCGTACCTACAAAGGTTTTATTCCTTTGGGTGCGCCGAAGGGGTTGGCCGAGTTACTTATTTACCTTGTCAAATTGGATGATAATAGTCTGGTTGGGTATTATAATACTGCTGTTGAATTGCCTGTTAAAGGGGATTGGGATAACCCGCCGCGCTATTCAGCGATGACAACAGCGTCAAAAAGAGCCTTGAAAAAAGCCCTGGTCGATGCGCATCAATATTTATTTAACTCTATGCCGAATAGTCCTCTTTAAATAATGATTTGAGAAAAAATGCCCCCCATATCTATCCTTAAAAGTATAAAAAGGTGTGATATGAGGGGTTTTTTACTTCGTATCAAAGCTTGGTTAAGAACGCAAGTAGCCGAGTATTTCCAGTAATTTTATCGTCGCGGCTTTGTGGAGGCCAATCGGTTTGTTCTGTGCATTCAAAACAATCATCTCTGGGTTGTAACCGAATCCATCATTATCCATGGCATCGTCTTGAAGGTATATGTTGATCAAATTCCGTAGAGTTTGTTGCGTAGATTTTTCCGCTTCTGGATCCTGAGATGTAGAACTAAATAGGGGGTGCAGGGCTTCTATAAGCGTTTCAGGCGTAAAGAATTCATAAAACATATCCAATAATTGTTGTTTTGATTTTTCCCTTAATTCGGTTGAGACGATGTTGGCATTGATGTCGACGGCAATTAACTCATCCTGTCCATAAACACCGATGTCTCTGCCAATGATTCCCGTTATATAGATGATGTCATGGGAGTCCTTTTGGGATGTTATTTTTGAGACTGTTTGTAGAATTGCGGAATCGCGTGTACGTAAAAATCTTTCCTGTATGATGGCATCGAAGTCTTGTTTAAAGGCTGCCTCGCCGAGGGAGGATTCTGGTAATACGATATCCTGCAACAGCAAATAGCTATGCATGATTCCGTTCAATTTACCCATTTTGCAAGTGGTAACATTGATTAGCAATTGTAAGAAAGCATCTAGGTTATTTTGTGTTTTTATCGAATGGAGGACAGTGCGTAACTTATGGCTATACTCAGATATGTCTTTTCTCGCCTGCGTGCTGTCCTGTGGATCCAAGAGATTTGTTAAGATAAATTCATTCCTTAATCCCATAAGAACTTGAAGGGAGGGGATGCCTAGTTTATGGGCAAGATCCATTTTTGCCTCCTCAGGCAAAGCTTCTACTTGATCAAAAAGAGCATGCCATGCATTTAGAGGCATATGAATTCCACGGGCTCTATTTATGGGCTTCATTTTTTCCAAATTTACCACAAGATTGTTTTGTGTTTTTACCAAGTTATGTATGCAGGGTTCTTGTGATTTTTTTATCATTCCCCGATGTACAGCAATAAAGCCATTTGGATTCTCTTCATCATTAAGTCCAGCAATCAGTTGTAGATAGTGCTGAACTTGCGGCAGATCTTCACTAAAATAAGCACATATGTTGGATATAAATATATCGCGATCAGATGGTTTGGAATCTATCAGAAATGCCTCTAAGGTTTTTATTTCTTCTGAAAGATTATCACCGATGTTGAGTTTATGTCTCATGAAGATCGCATAATACTTAGCGTGTTCGTGTGCTTTGCCTGGTCCATTTTCAAAAAAATCTATGAATTCAAGCTCTTTTGATAGGAGAATTAGAGTGTTTGCGTAGTTGAGTATACATATTGTGCCTTGATTGTAGTTTGGATCTTCTATGCCTTTCAAATAGTATTCACCTGCTTTTTCAAATTCTAAATTATCCATGGCCATGGCCCCTAGCTTGAGACATGCTAGGCCACTCCCGAGTTCGGCGGCTTGGTTCAAATATTGAATAGCTTCTTCTTGATTATTTGCTTGTTCTGCAATTGTGGCTAAGGATATATAGGCATCTATTTGATCCCATGTATACTCTGATTCAGATATTTCTTTGAATAATTTAATCGATTTTTCTCGTTTTTTCTCCTGGAAATAGATCTCTGCGAGGAGCTTAGATGCTTTTATGCTATTTTCTAGATCAGCTACTTTTAAAAGTTTTTTAATGATCCTGATGTTTTTATCTTTCTCGCGATAGAGATGCTCCGCCATAACGCGATAAGTTTCATGAAAACCCCTGCGGCCAAGTAAATTAAGAGACATGAATGAGCGCTCGGCATAATGAATGTCTTGGGTGGCACGTTCTAATAGCTCTGCATTCAATTGTAATAAGTCTACAAAAGCTTCTGGGTATCCGTATTTAGCTGCTTCAGTGCGAATGTCCCATATTGTTCCAAAAGTTCCACTCCATATTGTTCCAAAAGTTCCACTCCTGGATAACTTATACAGTAAGTAAGAAAATGTACTCGCATCAAGTTTATCTTTATATTTTATCAAGAGCTCCTTTGCTTTTTCCTTCTCGTCCTCCTCGTGCAGTAGATTGAATATTATCTTCAGATCTGATGTCTTTCCTTCTAATAAGAGAATTTCTATATTTTCCACGTTATGTATGGATTTATGGTATAAATTAAAGAAGGGGCCATAAAAAAAGAATTTGTTTGGATGTATGACTCCGTTAAATGAATAAGCGTCATCTAACTTGAAGCATGAATTTATGGTATGTTCAACTGAATAAAAATAGGCTTCTTGATCATTGCCTTGTTCTTTTCTAATTACGCTGAGCTCATGCAAGGCTTGTGCATGGTTTCCTTGGGCTGCGCGCAAGAAATATTCTTCGGCTTTATTATTTGCGCCTTTTGCCCGATGAATAATTCCTAAATAATAGTAAGCATTAAAATTATCGTTATAATTATGAGATTCTAGGCCATCTTCCGGGGTGTTTATGGCTTCAAAATAAGCTTGCGCTTCATCCAGCTTATTTGCTTTCAAGGCTCTAAGTCCATGGATGTATCTTTTTAGCTCCTCTTCATTGATATGAGCATATAGATTAGGTGTTTTCTCTGCATCACTCAATTTTTCTCCCGAGTCATCCAATTCTTCTTTATCTTTTGGCGCAAGTGTATGCGTTGGATTCGGATCGTCTTCATCAGATTGGGACGCATTGCAAGGAAAAATGTTGCATAGAATAGTACTGAAGATTAAAAAATAAATATTTCGTGACATATGTAACCCTATATAATTCATAAAACATGATTATATAGTGTTTTTTATTTTAAATTGTCAAATAAAAAGTAACTTATACCAATTATCATAAATAAGTATCATTACACCCGTCATTCTGAGTGCGGCTCCGCGCAGCGGAGTTAGCGAAGAATCTAGGCGCAAGAGTGCCGCGAGGGCGGCTCCTTATAGACTATATAGAGCCACTAAAGTGGCGCTTGTGTGCCTGGATCTTTCACTTACTCCGCTGGCGCGGAGCTGCGTTCAAGATGACGGGTGTTATGATACTTATTTATGATAAAAGGTATTATACCAATTCCATAAAATAACTGATAGATATTGTCATCGAAACCTGTCATACCTGCGTAGGCAGGTATCCAGCACAAATGTGCGGCAAAGCCGCTACAGTATTAACTATATTGCCTCGCTTCGCTCCCCTTTTGCGCTGGATACCCGCCTTCGCGGGTATGACATATGTGGGGTGATGTGTATAGTTATTTTATGTAAAAGGTATTACGTGCTGGCTCTACCATTCTTCATCTTATATTCATGAAAAAACCCCAGGGGCTTGAGGCCTCTGGGGTTTTTTTGTGCGTGGCTTATTCGCTACGCGGCTTGTTTGGACTTTGCTGATTCGTTGGCAGCTGTTGCTTCTGCCTTTTCGAATGTAGCGAGTTGGACTGTGTACAGTTTATTTAACTGTCCAGCTGCAAAAATCCACAAGGCGATTACCGCAATAACGATAAGGCCAAGGTAAGGTGCGATGGAAACGGCACTGCTGGCAGCGGTGATCGTTAGGATCATGCCAGAAACTAGTCCGCCACCGGCTTTACCTAAACGGCCACCGATTACGTCTACGGCTGCCTTACCCTTAACTTTTAACTCTTGGTCTAAGGGGATGTAGGCCATTTCTTTGGTTGGATCAAACAGCGAGTATTTTGTACCCTTGCTGAAGATGTTTTGAGCCGCACCCAAAACCACAGCCATAAAGAGTGTGCTTGTGCCAAACATCGCGGCAAACGGATCCATGCTGTTGCCAAACAAGACGAAGGCAAAGAAAAGGACAGCAGAAACCAATAAAACGGCTGGCGTAATAACCGCACCCACATACCAGCCAAAGCGGCTTACGACGCCCTTGAAGAGCATGATGAGTGTCATCGTTACAAAGCCTGTCGTCGCGGAGAATATCCCCATAAACGCGTTGTATTCGTTCGGCGTTGGATATTGTTGCTTAACCATACCCTTCCAGACAATCTCAACCAGGTTAATCGCCAGCCCATAACCGATAATTAAGATCGCGATGTAGCCTAAATACTTGGATTGAATCAGGTACTTAAAGCTTTCGCCAATAGATAGCTTTGGCTTGTCTTTTTTGGATTTCGTCGATACGGCAGCCTGATCATAATATTTTGGATCCGTTAATACGGCTGTATTCATCCAACGATAAATAACCATAACGGCAAACCCTGCAACAACGACTGCGCTCATCATGTAATTGAGAGACACACCCCAGGCATCAACGCCTTCGGGTAGGGAGTCACTGATACGGGATAGATAGTTCACCGTAAATCCGGAGCAAATTAGCGAAAGGTTGGCCAATAGTCCAAACAAACCATAAAAACGCTTTGCTTCTTTTGTGCGGGTAATTTCGTTAGCAAATTGCCAGAACAGCAACGATATCATAACGCTGCCCCAGAGTTCGGAGAGCACATAAAACATGGAGTATGTCCAGTTACCCCACACAGGGAAGACGTGCTGAAAGTTTGGATATGCCTCTTGTAAAGCCGAGACCGTTTCAAAAGAGGGATGAATCAGATCTTTGTTCGGATACAAAAAGAAGGCAAAGGCACCAAAATAAAGAACGAAAGCGGAAACAACCGCATAGAAAACGTTCTCACGCTTCATGGCGTTAGACATTTTGGCATAAATCATAACGAATAATATAGAGGCCGGTAGAACTAACCCGAGTTTAAGAAAGGGCAAAACTGCCGAGTCACCACCCTGAGAGGTAATCACCAGTGAGTCTTTCGTGTCTCTTAAAATCGTGTAGATGAACAAGATGAAGAACATCATGGCGCCCATGGGCAGAAATTTTTTCAATTCATTGTTGTGAATCGGAAAGAGCGCCGTGCGCAATTTACTAAATTCTGGTTGAGCAATGTCCGTGTTGGTTGTTTTCATTATTACTTCCTTATTTTTACTGAGCTTGATAGAAAGTTTGTTACGCGCACGACAGATCATGCACTTTCCCTTACGTCCATGAAAATATGACAGCTTGATAAATTAATCAAGCTGCATATCTAAAATTTATTAAGAATTTGAGGCAATATGTTTATTTTGTGGCGCGGAGGCACTAAAATCGTCTGATTTTGCGGGGCTGTCGTTGGCTTCGATGAGTTTAGGTTTGTCAGATTTTGTTTTTTCGGGTTCCCGTAAAACATACCCTCTTCCCCAAACCGTTTCGATATAGTTCTCACCGCCAAGAGCATCGGCAAGTTTTTTGCGTAGTTTGCAGATAAATACGTCGATAATCTTGAATTCTGGTTCTTCCATGCCGCCATATAGGTGGTTGAGGAAGATTTCTTTTGAAAGTGTTGCGCCTCTACGAACGGCCAAGAGCTCTGTGATGGCATATTCGCGGCCAGTTAAGCGAATCGGGTTGCCGTCGACCTCTACCATTTGTGTTGTCAGATTTACGGAAAGTCTGCCAATGCGTATCGTCGATTGCGGATGACCTTTTGAGCGACGAATAATTGCACGTACACGAGCCACGAGTTCGTTTCTATTAAAGGGCTTCGTTAAATAATCGTCCGCGCCAAAGCCGAGACCTTTTATCTTGTCGTCGATATCGGATAGGCCGGAAAGGATCAATACGGGGGTGGAGACCTGAATAGCGCGTAATCTGCGCAAAATTTCATAGCCATCAATATCGGGCAGCATAAGGTCGAGGATAATCAAATCGTAATCATATCTTTTGCCGATTTCGAGTCCATCTTCACCTATGGGTGTCGTATCACAAATAAAACCTTCAGATTTTAATGTAAGTTGAATAGACTTGGCTGTAGACTCATCGTCTTCGATTACAAGAATTCTCATGTCATGCTCCCCGTATTATTTTCAGGACTTATATCTGACCATTATTTATTTAAACACAATTTTCATCAAAGTTAAAGAGAAATTGACAACTAGTTAATATTTGCATGAAAGAAAAAGAATTTTTTTTGATTTGCGGGCGTGTTTACATGCCGTTATTATGGTAGAGATAAAGAGGCCATTTCAAAACGTCTTTTTTGGGTGATTTCGTCGTCAAGGTTCCGCTTCCGGTGCTCACGTACTAAGAGGTACGCTGCGCTCCGGTTCTCACCTTTCCTATAAATCCCTCCAAAGAAGCCAGTTTTGAAATGGCCTCATAAAATAAAATATTGTATCGGAGAAAAAATTGACTCAAGGTTATTACCGCTATCCGGCCGTTTATAAAAATACAATTGTCTTTGTCAGCGAAGAAGACCTCTGGCAGGTTTCTTTGGATGGAGGTATCCCGCGTCGTTTGACCACAGGTTTAGGGGCGGTAACGCATCCAGTTTTTTCTCCCGACGGCAAGTGGATTGCTTTTGCCGGTACGGAAGAGGGGAATTGCGAAGTGTATGTGATGCCTAGCGAGGGTGGTCAAGCGGAGCGTATTACCTATTTGGGGGATCAGGTGCAAGTGGTGAACTGGACGAATGAAGGGATCTTTTTTTCCTCTTCTTCAAGCATGCCCTTTTCCCGGGTTAATCAATTGTTTAAAATTGATCCGTTACAAAAACAGCCGCAATTACTGCCTTTAGGGCCGGCAAGCCATATTTCCTACTCATCCCATGGCAAAACGGTTATTCAGCGTCATGGTTATCGGGAGTATGGATACTGGAAGCGCTATCGTGGCGGTACAGCCGGTAACTTGTGGATTGATCAAGGGGACGGTAACTATCATGAGTTGATTCAATTAAAAGGCAACCTTTTTAGGCCGATCTGGATTGGCGAGCGTATTTACTTTGTTTCTGATCATGATGGCATCGGTAATGTGTATTCCTGTCTTGCGGATGCTCGTGATGTCCAGCAGCATACTTTTCATAAAGACTACTATGTGCGCTATATCTATAGCGATGGCGCCACACTGGTGTATAACGCGGGCGGTGATTTATTTCAATTAAACATAGCCAATGGAAAATCGGCAAAGGTTGAGGTGCTTTACAATAGTCCTCGGACTCAACGGAATCGTAAATTTGTTTCTCCGTCCCGCTATTTAGAGGCTTATAGCTTAAGCCCGCGAGGGGATTATATGACCGTGCTGAGTCGCGGTAAGGCGTTTTGTTTGAGTAATTGGGAAGGCCCTGTGCTGCAGTTAGGATCTTCTGAAACGGCCCGATATCGTAATCCTGTGTGGTTGAATGATGGTGTGAGAATTTTAATCGTTAGCGATGAGTGTGGCGATGAATGCTTGGAAATCTATCATGGCGAATCTTTAGAGTTGATGAGCTTTTCAAAAAAATTAGATTTGGGGCGTATTCTAGAAATAAAAGTCTCCCCGACAAAGGATGAAATCTTGCTCAGCAACCATCGGTGTGAGCTGATTCATGTAGATTTAAAAAACTTTAAAATGAAGATTTTGGATCGCAGTCCAAACTCTGAAATTCAAGGATTTGATTGGTCTCCGGATGGTTTATGGGCTGCCTATAGTTGTGCGGTGAATCCACATCAGTGGATACTCAAGATGGTTGACCTGAAAAAAGGTACTATTGTCCCCATTACGAAGCCCGTTTTAAAAGACATGCAGCCTTCTTTTGATCCGGATGGGAAATATTTATATTTCTTATCTTGCCGAGAGTTCAATCCGTATCGAGATTCTTTGCATTTCGAGTATAGCTTCCCGAATGGCATGAAGCCTTTTTTGATTACGCTTCGCAAGGATATCACAAATCCATTTGTCGATAGAGCTTGTGATTTAAGCAAAAAAGAAGAAGAGGAAGATGAGGATAAAAAGAAAAAGTCCGCAAAACAAAAACCTCTTCAGATTGACTTTGATGGCATTGAGAATCGTGTAATCGCTTTTCCTGTGGATGAGGGTCTCTATAGTCAAATCGAGGGATTAAAGGGTAAGGTACTTATTTCTGTCGCCCCTTTAGACGGTACGCTAGGGCAGGAAGAATCCTCTGAACCGGATGCGAGTGATACTCTATATGTATACGAGTATGACGGACAAAAACTGACGGCGATTAAAGAGGGTATTTCTGATTTTGCGGTGAATCAGGATCGCTCGTCTTGTGTGTATCGAGTTGGAAATCGTTTGCGGGTAGGCAAGGCTGGCGAGAAAATTGATTCGGATCCTGAATTACCAAAGTTCAGTAAAAAGAATGGTTGGATTGATTTAAGTCGCATGAAACTGTTGGTGGATCCGGTACTGGAATGGAAGCAGATGTATCGCGAAGCTTGGCGTTTGCAGCGGGATCATTTCTGGCGGGAAGATATGGCAAAGGTGAATTGGAATAAGGTTTATGAGCTTTATGAACCGTTGTTGGATCGCATTGGAACCCGTGAAGAGCTCAGTGATTTAATCTGGGAAATGCAAGGAGAGCTCGGGGCGTCTCACGCTTATGTGTTTGGCGGTGACGTGCGTTATCCCCCGCATTTTGGTGTGGCGAAGCTAGCCGCTGATTTTACCTACGATGATAAATATAAAGCCTATCGGATAACGAATATCGCCCGTGGGGATTCATGGCAGGACAAATTTGGGTCACCTCTTTGTGCGCCTGGTTTAAATATTGAAGAAAATGACCTTCTTGTGGCGATCAATGGTCGACTGTGTGACAAAGATAATCGACCAGAAACCCTATTGATGAATCAATCTGGTCAGGAAGTTCAGTTGACGGTAAGTGATGCCAAGGGCAAGCAGAAACGATCTGTTATTGTCCAGACTTTGCGATCCCAATATATGGCCAGATATCGGGAATGGGTCGAGAAAAATCGGGCTTATGTGCATAAGAAAAGCGGTGGAAAAATAGGGTATATTCATGTGCCGGATATGGGGCCTTTAGGCTATTCAGAGTTTCATCGCGGATTTTTAGGAGAATTAGATCGAGAAGGACTGGTGGTTGATGTGCGTTTTAATGGCGGCGGTCATGTTTCGCAGTTGTTGATTGAAAAACTCGCGCGCAGGCGTTTAGGTTATGACCAATGCCGATGGTTTGGTTTAACCTCCTATCCAGAAGATGCCGCACAAGGGCCGATGGTTTGTTTAACAAACGAGTACGCAGGTTCTGATGGCGATATGTTTTCTCATGTATTCAAAATGATGAAACTGGGCCCCTTGCTGGGTAAAAGAACGTGGGGTGGTGTAATTGGCATATGGCCGCGCCATGCTTTAGTGGATGGGGGTATGACAACACAACCTGAATTTTCTTTTTGGTTTAAGGATGTGGGTTGGGGAATTGAAAATTATGGCGTGGATCCAGACATCGAGGTTGAGTTCCGTCCCCAGGATTACGTAGCCGGCAAAGATCCCCAATTGGATCGCTCCATTGAGGAAGTGCAAAAAATCATGAACACGAATCCACCCCTGGAAAAGCCTGTGGCTGCCTAAGGGAATGGCTGTACCTAAAGACAGCGAGAGTCAGTGTTTGACTCTCGCTTTTTAATAAGGCTACAAAAACCGAAGAAGAAATTCAGAACGTAAGGAATGTTTTGTTCTTTCGTTTGCATTCGGGGGGTATATCCCATAAACCCGAATCTAAGTCCATTGAGGGACAACAGCTATAGGAGCAGGTTTTGGAACGTTACCTTGCGACTGGCTTCTGTAACATAATGGGAGCTTACGTTTCCGCTGTTCGGGTGCGCCAGAAACCCCAGAATGCGGAACAATTGCTTTTGTATTTTTGAAATTTCTGCGTTTTACTGGATTGTGTTCATATTATTATTTCTATACCATCTACATGTCACCTTTAACTCATGAAATAAGGGCAATGCCATGATAAACACATCTCGACTAATTCTTTCTCTAATAACAATGCTAGCTTTATCTATGCCAGTATATAGTTCGGATTCAGAAGATGCTGAAATAAAGGGGCCTCTGATCTTTTCGTCTTGGTCGTTAATTACTAAAACCCAATTAGAAAACCCTGATATAAATGAAAGGCTAGGTACTGGAATAACCCATCTCAATCTAGCTATGATCAAACCAACGATGATTTCATTCGCTGTACGTGTTGATCATTCCTTGCCTTTTTCACAAGCTCGAGGTCCACTTGACCAAGATGAAATACGTACCGCACCAGTAGAAGATCTGGAAGATATTGATCTTGCTAATCTTCGCATAGGGTGTGTTTTTGGACTAAGTTACTTTAAACAGCTAAAAAAGCTTCGTTTAAGGGGTAATCTGCTGGAAGTGCTGCCGCAAGATTTAAAGTCTTTGAAATTAGAATGGTTGGATATCACCGACAACCTATATAAAACTGTTCCAGAAAAAATGTTTGAGGCCATGAACTCACCTGACTGCCCATTAAATGCAGATCGGGATTTTAAAATAGCTTATAACAATACCGTGTTAATCAAGTTTCTTGAGCACAATGGGTGCACAGTTGTACAGAAATATAAATGAGCATCAGAATAAGAACAAACCATGATGGGGAATTACTAGAAATAGGCTACTGAGTCCCCCTCATTGTTCTCCTAAGAGTAACTCTCTCAATAACATGAGTTTTTGGGCTGAGCTGACTTAGGAGGGAGTTAGATAGGGCTAGCTTAATTTGTGCTGATACATAGAGGTTCTCAAGAAAATAAGATTTCTTGAAATAGGCGTTAGATAAGCTAGGACTATTTTCAAGAAAAGTTATTTTTTGAAATTCATTGAGAAAAACCTTGCATCGATTTCAAAAAAGTGGAATTTTTTGAAATCGACAGGAGAGGTTCTGTCTATGTATGCGTTGGCCATCTTATTATCTAAAAGCCATCCGAGATAGCGCGATTGATTCTCATAAAAGAGCGAAAGAAATTGAGGCTTTGGATGGCCGATTGAAGAAACTGATTCATGATCATCCTCAATTGAAGAAAATGGCCAAGATTGCAGATCTTGCGCTCAGTCAACTTTTTACGCAGCCTATAATTAGCGTGGCTGAAATGAGTCAGTTTCTTGATAGACCCTATAATACCACAAGTAAGCTTCTTAAGCTTTTCCATGAGAACGGAGTGGTCTCGGAAAACCTTATTCATAAACGTAACAGAATGTATCGTTTTGATCTTTATCTTGAACTGCTAGAAAAAGAGTATGAGGAATAAGCGCTACTGTAAGTAGACGAAGCAGCTTTATTACACCATATGACACAGCCGTATGTAAAATTCCTGCAGCATAGCAAACATGAAGGCAACCATGTAAACATGACCAGTTATGGGTGCCCCTATGACAAGGCTCGAAAGATAGTTAACAGCCCAAATTTGGCCGGCATGGCTCAGAAAATGATATGTAGCACGAACTGGTGTGGCGGCTAAGTTCAAATTCACAATGCCCTGCTGCGCATGGGCTTGTATACGACGTATATGGTCCACTGCCGGCTTATGTATCGTAAGTCCTTCAGTTACGACTCTATGGCCATAGTGCAAGACTTCATGACTGCCACTGGCAAAGGCTACGATTCTTCTTATGCCAGCTGCCACATAACCCAGCTCCTGAAGTTCATCTTGGGACGGCGTTAGTTGGACGCTGCTCATCTGAGTTAGGGAATCCCTAGTAATGTTTATCTTTGTTTCTATTTCATTAAGAATTCGGGAAAAAGCTTCTTGTCCAAGGTCTTCTCTAAGGCTTTCTATGCTGCCTGTTACTCCGGTTAAGCGCAAATAACCACGAGGAACACGAGCTACGAGAGATACGTTCTCTTGGTTCAGCAGAGAAGATAGGTAACCAGGCTCAATATGTGGACATGGCGACATATATCGGTCAATAGAAGTCCCAACATACGGTAAATCGGCGAACAGTTCACGCAGAGTGCAGGTTGGTTGTAGTAGCAAATTGGCTTGTTGGGCGTCATGCTCAGTCACCTGGCCCTGATTGTTATAGCGGCCTGCAGCGATCAGAGCCTGTGCAGTAGCTTGTCCTTTACTTCTCAACGAGTCAATTTCGGATTCAAGCTTCTGTATCGTATCAAGCTGATCATGCTTGATCTGCAGTTTCTCTTTGATGTCCTTTTCTAACGCTGCCAGTGCTTGACATTTTTGGGCAACCTCTTGCTCTTTTGGAGTATTATCGCGAATAGGATTGAAAGTGTCCGTCCAGCCCAGTTCAGCCCTTGCCTCTGCATTCAGCTTTTCAATCTCAGCCTTTAAGGTGCTTACCCTCTCAGCATCAATGCGCTTTTCTTCCTCCGAAATATCCGGCAACAGACCTGCACGGGCGCGATTGAGTTCTTCATTTAAGGCCACGATCTGCTCGGCATATTGCTTCAGCTCCGACACACTCCTGTCCACCAATTCATCCTGAAAACTCACCAGAATGTTGCACAGTCTAACAAATAACTGTTCTTGTAGAATCCGACCAAAGTTAATTTGGTTAACGGCATAGGCAATGTTTGGTGCAACCACATAAGGTCCAACCACGTGTTTATTCAACAGGTCCGTAGCAAACTTCAGACGCAGCGCGTTCAGGAATGATTGAGGTAGATGTCTGTTGGCTGTTTCAGTTACATGCGGATTGCCGGTAACGTTGATACCGGTTAATTTCTTAATAACATTGAACAGATCACCTAATCCGACGGCCTTTTTAACCGATGATTCCAGTATTCCAAAAATCAAACCATGAATGTGTTCGGTAAACGGCTCAACAAAACGGTCTCCATGCTGAGCATAGAGTGCTAAGGCTTTGTCATAGGCTAGGTTTGTGCATATATTATTCATCTCTTCAGCAGCAGATGCTGTCATGAACAGACGGCAGGAGCTTTGCAGTTGCAAGGAACTGCGTAACGACAAAACGCTTGGTGCGTTCCTCACTGGCACGAGGGAAAGTGCCTGTGCTTCCGAATGGTCAGCGGTCACAAGCGGCGGAGAAATTATTGCTGTGGGAGTAAAAGGTTCAGTAGGTATTGACAGGCCACCGATTACCGTCTGGTATACAACGACTTGTTGCTCTTGAAGCGCTAAAGGTGCCTTATATTCTTCTGTTGTTTCGTTGTTATTATTGGTGGAATATCCTTGGCCTATAAATAAGGTCAATAAGGACATTGATGTGACAACAAAGCGAACATACTTATTCATAAGGTTAATCCTGTATAAGGCAACTGAGGTACCACACTGTGTATGGTAGTTGATCTGTTTTTTGTCAAGTAATTTATTGCCATTTAGTGATGTGAATAATTAAACCACAAAAACCAAAGAAGAAATAAAGAGTCAGAACGTGAGGTAACCAGTGTTTCCGCTGTTTGGGTATATCAGAAAACTCTGGTTTTGGTGCTTGATTCTCCTCTTAGATTAATCCGATATAAAGGCTGGATTTAGATCAGGCTGGTATAAAGAGAAACTTAGAGATTAAGGCGCAAGAAATGTTAGGAATGTTTCCTGTCATCGCTATTTTGGGCGCCCGTCAGGTTGGCAAAACGACTTTGGAGGCCATTTCAAAACGTCTTTTTTGGGTGATTTCGTCGTCAAGGTTCCGCTTCCGGTGCTCACGTACTAAGAGGTACGCTGCGCTCCAGTTCTCACCTTTCCTATAAATCCCTCCAAAAAAGCCAGTTTTGAAATGGCCTCCAATGGATCTTTAAACTCATTGGAAAGGTTGGGTTGCAGAAAGAAAATTGGCCGAAATCCCGAAAATATGAAAAATTTTTGTTGAGTTGTAAGCACTTTATTGACTTTTCTTGCTATAATACGAAGATGGGCGTAAAAGAGTATGGTTATGAGACGGCATTATCAGTTTGTAGATCAGGATTGGATTATAAAGCCAGCGACTCGGCGGTGCGAGTGCGTGGGGTGTATGAATGCGGGTGAGTTTCGGGCGCCGAAAAATAGGACGCATTTGAGCGAGTATTTTTGGTTTTGTATGGAGCATGTGCGTGAGTACAACGAGCGTTGGAATTATTATGCGGGCATGGATGATCGCGAAGTGGAAGAGCATCATCGATCGGATTCTACTTGGCAAAGACCGACATGGCCGATGGGTCGTCATCGTTTTTCTAAAATTGTCGAAAAAACGTTTCAATATAATCCTTTAACCGGTTGTTTTCCGGGTGAGGATATACACGCGCAAGTCAATGATCCAAACGCGCGTTGGTTTGCGAATCATACAGAGGAAGCAAAAGCTTTAGTGCTTTTCGAATTAGATCAGCCCGTAACCTTGGAAATTATCAAACAAACCTATAAAGAAAAAGTGAAGCAATTTCATCCAGATGCCAATAAAGGTTGTAAGTTCGCTGAAGAGCGATTAAAGACAATTAATGTGGCCTATGGTCATTTAAAAAAAGCTTTCTAAGTTTTATTCAAGTTTCAGCCAATACCGGGTATGTCTTCTTTCCCCAGTTTTAAAGAGAGCGTTCATATGAACTAATTCAGTGAGATCTCTGGTCGCTGTAGCACGAGATGTGCCGGTTATCGTGAGGTAGTTATCTGCGCTTAAGCCGCCTTTAAAGCCTTCTGGGCCTTCTTTAAACATTCTGGAGAGAGCCTTTTCTTGTCGCTCATTTATTTTTCCGCGTAAGGCATCAAATAATTTAGTTTTGCTAATTAAAAAGGAGATGTGATCTTGGGTATAGGTTTGAGCCTCCAAGACGGTTTGGGCGAAATACACCAACCAATCGGTTGTTTCATTGCTTTTATTGGCGCGTTCCAAGGCATCATAATATTGTTTTCTATGTTTTTGAATCGTATAGGCTAAGGCAATTAGCGTGGGTTTTCCAAAAGTTTGTGCTAAAGATTTTTCAGAGATGGCGCGAACAATACGGCCATTGCCGTCTTCAAAAGGATGGATGCATATGAAGTATAAATGGGCCAGGCCAGCTCTTGTTAGAGCCGGTAGTGGGGTGGGGCCTGTAGCGGATGTGTTTCGAAACCATTCTAAAAAACCGGACATCTGCGTGTTGAGTGCGTGGGATGGTGGGGCTTCAAAATGAACTTTTACTTTGTGGGCGTAACTGGATACCACCTGCATGGGCTCTTCATGAGTGCGGTAGCACCCGATGTCTTGCATATCTGTGCGACCGTTGGTCACCAGGCGATGCCAAGAAAATAATTTTTCGTCGGTCAGGGGCTCATCAAAGGTCTGATATAAATCAACCATCATTTCAGAGATGCCTTGTTCAGATGGAGATGTTTTGCGGTTTTCTGCAAATAATCCAAATTGCCTGCGGATGGATGATTGTACGCTTTCGCGGTTTAAATATTCACCTTCAATCTCCGACGTTTTGAGGGCTTCATTGCAGATGATATCGATTTTTAACGTGTTTTTATTTTCCTCATTCAAGTGCTGGTAGGCGCCCAATAGCATGCCTTCGCTTTTCAAAAATTGGGTCTCCAGGCCCTCCAATTTTTGGCGTTCGTAGGTAAATTCTGGCCAATCTGGCTTTTGCCAATTCCATTTCATCATGAGTTATAGACCTTGCCTTCTATAACTCATTATAAGGCAAAATTTGAGTTATAGGAAGAGGCTTCTATAACTCATAAAAGATTTTCCTATGATCAAGATATGTGAAATTTCTGTTGAATTTGTTCGTCAGGGCCTACGCATGAAAAATTTAAGAGAGAAAGCGACGTCCACGCCTGTCACACCTGCGAAGGCATGACAGGTACTTGTGACTGTTCTGTATCTTTTTCATGCGTAGGCCCTGATTTGTTCGTCTGTACGTGTCGTAATAAAACAATTTTAGGGATATAATCCAAAAACTGTAGATTTTTATCGTAATTAATATATATTTTAAATAAATAAGAGATTCCTTAGGGACGCGTATGACACAAAATTCGAATAGCAATACGAGCGCTACACGCCGTGATTTTCTCGTGTTAACCACAACTGCATTAGGGGCTGTTGGTGCGGCTAGTTTGGCCTTGCCTTTTATCAAAAGCATGAATCCCGCGGCAGATGTACTAGCCATGGCTACGGTGGATGTGGATGTATCACAAATGGCTGTGGGGCAATCTATTACCGTGATGTGGCGAGGAAAACCTGTATTTGTTCGCCGTCGTACGGAAAAAGATATTGCGGCCGCATTAGAGGTCAAAATGGATGTGCTGATTGATCCCCAGGCTGATGCAGAAAGAACGCCTTATAAGCCAGAATGGCTGGTGGTTGTCGGTATATGTACGCATTTAGGTTGTGTACCTTTGGGACAAAAACCAACAGATCAGCAGGGTGCTTATGGGGGGTGGTTCTGCCCTTGTCATGGATCCCAGTATGATACATCTGGGCGTGTACGAGTTGGGCCTGCTCCAAAGAATTTAGAGGTTCCCGAATATAAATTTATTAACGAAACAACACTTCGTATAGGATCTGAGGCATGACCGCAAACAAAAAAAAGCAAGGTGGGGTTATCAATTGGATTGATCAACGCTTGCCAATTTTCTGGTTTTTAAATAAAGAATTGGTTGAGTATCCTACGCCGAAAAACTTAAATTATATGTGGAACTTTGGTTCTTTGGCGGGCATTACGCTTGTGGTGATGATTTTAACGGGTATTTTCCTGGCTATGCATTATACGCCTCACGTTAACTATGCCTTTGCGAGTGTTGAGCATATTATGCGGGATGTAAACTTTGGCTGGCTTATTCGTTATATTCATATGAATGGGGCCTCCATCTTTTTTATCGTGGTGTACATGCATATGTTCCGCGGTATGTATTATGGCTCTTACAAGAATCCTCGTGAACTATTATGGATGTTGGGTGTTGTTATTTTTCTTCTCATGATGGCGACAGCATTCATGGGGTATGTGTTGCCTTGGGGGCAGATGAGCTTTTGGGGTGCAACGGTTATTACCAACCTCTTTTCGGTTATACCTTTCTTTGGGGATGCAATTGTTCAATGGCTGTGGGGTGGATTTTCGGTAGATAATCCAACCTTAAACCGGTTTTTTGCATTACACTATTTGATGCCCTTTTTAATCATTGGGGTGGTGGCTATCCATCTGGTGGCCTTGCATATGTTTGGTTCGAATAACCCATTGGGCATTGATAAAAAGACCAAGGCCGACACGGTGCCTTTTCATCCCTATTATACAGTTAAGGATCTTTTTGGGTTAGGGGTTTTGGTTACTTTTTGGGGATTCTTTGTTTTCTTTGCGCCTAACTTTTTTGGTGAGCCTGACAACTATATTGAGGCTAACCCGTTGGTTACGCCGGCTCACATTGTTCCTGAATGGTATTTTTTGCCGTTTTACGCCATTTTGCGCTCTGTTCCCAGTAAGGCGATGGGGGTTGTCTTAATGTTCAGTGCGGTGTTGGTTTTATTCGTTTTACCCTGGCTAGATAAATCGCCCGTGCGCAGCGCTAGATTCCGTCCGCTCTATAAATATTGTTTCTGGATTTTTGTGGTGTCTTGTCTTGCCTTAGGATGGTCTGGTGGTCAATTACCAGAGGGGCTTCCTTTATGGGTAGGGCGGATTTCCACCGTGTATTACTTCATGTTCTTTTTCGTGGTGATGCCGCTACTCAGTCGTTATGAGAGGCCTTTACCGTTGCCGGAGAGCATTGCGAATCCGACTGTTATGATACGTGCAGACAATAAATAAAAAGAGAAAATGAGCATGAAAAAAACTTTCAAGTTTGCCAGTCTAGTTTTTGTTATCAGCCTTGCCGGGGGAGATTCAAGTTTTTTGAAAGCCGCCCATGAGCAAGTCGTTTTGCCTGCGCAGGTCTGGTCATTTGATGGTCCTTTTGGCACCTTTGATAAGGCCCAATTACAAAGAGGGTTTCAGGTTTATAAAGAGGTTTGCTCAGCTTGTCATTCTATGAAGCTATTAAGCTATAGAAACTTGTCGGCTTTAGGATTTTCTGAGGCGGAAATAAAGGCAATCGCTCGTCAAAATAGTGTACCCGGCGCCCCTAACGATGCGGGAGATGTGGTGGACAGGCCAGCTTTACCTTCTGATCGTTTTCGTTCTCCTTATCCCAATGAACAGGCGGCTCGTGCCGCTAACAATGGGGCCTTGCCCGTAGACATGTCTTTAATTGCCAGCGCACGAAAAGGCGGGGCCGATTACATCCATGCTCTTATGATGGGCTATGAAGCGGCTCCTGCGGATATGAAAATAGCGGAAGGCATGCATTACAACAAGTATTTCGCCGGTCACCAAATCGCGATGACAGCCCCCCTATCAGAAGGTCAAGTCACATATGCAGATGGTACGCCAACAAGTGTGGATCAGATGGCCAGCGATGTGGCAGCATTTTTATACTGGGCAGCCAATCCACATATGGAGCAAAGAAAGCGCGTAGGTGTCATGGTGATGGTGTATATGCTGATTTTTACAGCTCTGTTATATATGACGATGAAACGTATTTGGTCACGGGTCGATCATTAAGGGGTTTATCCTTATGCCTTTAATCATAATACCAATTCCAGAAGATAACGGATAAATCTTATCCTCGCCGCTTGTCATGCCTGCACAGGTATGACAGACGATGGTTGAGGAGATTTAAGACAGCCTCTATCTGTATGCTTAATTATAGGGTTTGGCAGGGCCTACGCATGAAAAATACACAGAACCTGTCACACCTGCGAAGGCAGGTGTCCAGCGCAACATGTGCCTCGCAGAGGCTCCTTATAATCGTCTTACATTAATAAATAAAGTGTTGCTTCGCAACGCATAGTTTTCGCTGGACACCTGCCTTCGCAGGTGTGACAGGTGTGGGAGGCACTTCCTCTTTAAATTTTTCATGCTTAGGCCCTGTAGGGTTTGGTATTAGCTCTTGACTACGCTGTCTAAGGGGCCTGTTATATAACTTACGAATCCTATCAATTCCTCCTTAGCAGGCTTATCCGCTAGCTTGGATACTGAATAATTATCGACGTTTTTTTTGTAAATAGGGATAATATTTTCCTCGTAAGTCTTTTTATTATGCTGATAACGATAGACTCCTGGACCAGATAAAACCTCTTGTGTTAGAAATCCAAGGTTTAAAGCTATAGGCCTTTCTTTAAAAACGAGCCTATCGTTCTTCATGCCTGTCGTCGCCACACCCAGGCCATCTCTTCGATAAAGAGTAATATTCTGGTAACGAGCATCTTTGAGAAATAAAATAGATAAAAGCCCGGCCATCTCCCCTTCGGATATATTTGCAATGTGTGGTTTATCCGTTGATTTACCTGTCATATCCTTTTCGTACGCGTACATTTTTTGAATAACAGGCATCTCTAGAGAATCGGTCATTTTCTCTAAGAAATTACCTACAAATGTATAAACATCTACATAAAGGCCATCTGTAAGGGGTTGGTCTATTTGTTTTTCTTCTTTTTGGATAACTTGGCTTTGGGCATCAGAAATAGCAAACAATAAACTTAAAATTATAAAAAACGATCTCATCTATACTCTCCTACTCAATAAAATTGATTTCTTATTGAACTGAACACCACATGATCGGTCACTTTCATGAAAGATCTTAAAAAATAAGGAGACTTTTAGCATATTTTGAAATAAACCGCTAAAAATGTTTCCAAATGAAAGCTTTAACTGCCCTTATCTCAAATATCTGTACCCTATTTTCCATCCATCCTTCAAGAAAAAAAACTAAGTATCATAATCCCTGTCACCTTTTACTTGCTCTACTAACGCGGGGTTGCCTTCAAGATGGTGGGGTTTATGTATGCAAATAGGATTATTTAAGCTTTTTTGTATGGCATGAGGACTTGATTTATTTCACCAAAAATACTGTCGCCATTGGCATCTTTCATGTCAATTTGAATGCGGTCACCAAACTTCATGAAGGGAGTTATGGCTTCCCCTTTCTCAAGGGTTTCTAAAGCTCTGCGTTCGGCAATACAAGAGGATCCATTTTTGTAAGCAGTATTCGTTATGGTCCCACCCCCGATTATAGTTCCTGCTGTTAAAAATCGAGATTTTGAGGCAAAAGAAATGATCTCTGGGTAACTATATGCCATGTCTTGCCCTGCATTAGGCCAACCGAACCGGATACCATTTAGGGTAGAGAAAATGGGGAGGTGCAGTCTGGATCCATCCCAATGATTTTCTAGCTCATCGGGGGTTACGGCGACTGCGGAAAAGCTAGTCGCGGGTTTACTTTGCAGAAAGCCAAAACCACTTTTAAATTCCTGTGCTTGTACATCTCTTAAAGAGACGTCATTTAATAAGACGATCAGTTTTATATGAGATTTAGCTTCTTCTTCGCTAACATTCATAGGAACGTCATCTGTTATGATGCCAACTTCGGCTTCAAAATCGACGGCCCATTGATCTGTTGGGAGGCGTATCGGTTGCTGACATCCGATCATATGGTCGGAAGCCCCTTGATACATATATAGACCTTCTCGAGGATTATCGATAACTTCTTTCCCCAGGGCTCTTGTCAGTAAGGAACGATGGGGAAAATAAACGCTTCCATCTAACCACTGATATGCACGGGGCAGGGGAGCTAAGGCTTGGTCCATATGAAATGCAAAAGCAGAGCTAAGTGTGCCCTGATTGAGTGCTTTTGAAACCCGTTCTAGTTTTGATTCGCATATATCCCATCTTTCAAGGGCGTCTTGTAGAGTCAAAGCAATTTCAGGTACGGCAATAGCATGGGTGAGTTCTTTATTTACAACAACCAACTGACCATCGCGTTTATTGTTTTGTATGGATGCCAGTTTCATATGAGCTCCGAGGGTAAGATTTTAAATTAGCCAACTTAAGTGAGTTATTTTGCCATAACTTTTGGTAGCCAAGTCGCCAGTTCAGGAATGAAAACAATCGCCAGTAAGCAGAGGAGTTGCAGAATGACAAAGGGAATAATTCCCTTGTATATATCTAATGTATCGACGCTCGGAGGCGAAACTGCCTTTAGATAAAAAAGCGAAAATCCGAATGGAGGCGTTAAGAAGGATGTTTGTAAGTTAATAGCAACCAAAATAGCAAACCACAGTGGATCAAACCCTAAGGCCTTCATAGCCGGCATAACGATAGGGAGTACGATAAATGTGATCTCAATAAAATCGAGGAAAAACCCTAGGATAAATATGACGAGCATAACAATGGCTAAGCTATACATAGCGCTATGGTTGTCAGCAATATGATTGAGGAAGTGGTGAATCATATCATCGCCGCCTAGTCCACGGAAAATAAGACCAAATGCCGTGGCACCCACAAGCACAAAGAAAACCATACAGGTAAGGGACATGGTTCTATCCATTACATCCTGTAAATCGTTATACGTAAACTTACCAGCGAGTATGGTCAGAAGAATCGATCCAGCTGCACCAACGGCTGCGGCTTCGGTGGGGGAAGCAAATCCCCAGAAAATAGTACCCAGGACCGCCAAAATCAAAAAGAATGGGGGAACTAAACCTTTTAAGGTTCTCATGAGCACTTTTCGTAAAGTTTGTCCTTCTAATTCTTTTTGTGTGGCTGCCGGAGCTGTGCTTGGGAATAAAAATGAGGTAACTAATATGTAAACTATATAAACGACAACCAGTAACATGCCAGGAATAAAGGCGCCGACAAATAAATCTTTTACAGAAACACCTGTGATTTCGCCTAAAATAATAAGGATTACGCTCGGCGGAATGATTTGTCCTAGGGTGCCCGCTGCGGCGATGGTGCCTGTGGCTAACGTTTTGCTGTAGTTATGGCGCAGCATATTGGGAAGAGCAATCAACCCCATGGTAATAACCGTGGCGCCGACAATACCTGTGGAGGCGGCCAGTAGGGCGCCAACAATAACGACGGATATCGCCAGCCCACCTCGTACACGGCGGAAGAGTATGAACATGACGTCCAGTAATTCTTCGGCTAGGCCTGATTTTTCTAACATGGTTCCCATGAAGACGAAAAGAGGAACAGCTAAAAAAGTTGGGTTGGTAAGCGATCCCCATATGCGCAAAGGTAGTAAACCAAAGTAATCCCAGCCGACAAAATATAGTCCAAAGGCTATCGCCGTGCTCGTTAAGGCAAAGGCAACGGGGTATCCAGTAAAAATAACAAAAATTAAAACAAAAAACATAATAAGGCTGATGTATTCCATCATTTTTTCTCTCCTAAATCTATATCAAGGATAAAGTATAGACTGCGTATAGCTGTACAACTTCCCTGCAATAGGACGAGAAAAAAGCCAAAAGGAATCATAGCCTTTAAAAGAAAGCGGAGGGGGATTCCCCCTGGATTTGGGGAGCCTTCAAAAAATTCATAAGAATTTAAAACAAAGGGCCATGAGGCATAAATGATCAAAAGGCAGGTAGGAAATAGTAAAAATATGGTTCCAACTAAATTCACCCAAGCTTGTTTTTTAGGGGTAAATCTTTGATAGAAAATATCAACGCGGATGTGCTCATTTTTTAAAAGTGTGTACCCTGAGCCCAGCATGACAATTAACGCAAAAAGATGCCACTGCAATTCTTGTATGACCACATAGCCTGTATTGAAAGCATAACGCATGATGACGTCAATCATGATGACAATAATGATGACTAGCGTTAACCAGGATGCAATCTTGGCGATGGATTTATTTAAGCGATCGACAAAGTTGCAATAAGATCTGAATAGGGGGTCGAGAGATTTCATTTTTTTATTTTTATTATACTCATGAGATAGACGCCCCAGTCAATAGATGAATTTATTTTATATGATCATATACCTATTTTTTATTATTTTAAAAAAGTTTACTTCTTGAAGGACGTAAGAATTATTGGTAAATTTTTATTATAATTTTCTATAAAAGTAATTAAATTTTATAACCATATGTATTAACCTATAGTATAAAAAGGGTGATAATATATGAG
>JAGOMX010000092.1 GCA_017993335.1 Alphaproteobacteria bacterium
AAGCAATCGCGGTTGATGGGCCAGTGATGAAAGTCATGGAAGATTTAGATGCCAGATTGTTCTTTGATCAGCATGGCACTCTTGTTAAACGCTTTGGAATACGCGCAGTGCCGTCAATGGTTAGACAGACAGGAAATGTATTTGTGATTGAGGAGTTTCCATTATGAGAAAGCTGGTTTTGTTGTTCTCATTGGTTGCTTCATTATTGTTAAGTGCCAACGTCAGTCAGGCAGCTTTGGGCTGTTCTGGGCGTTTTCTTAATCCCATTACAGATACTTGTTGGATGTGTTTTTTTCCGATTACGATCGCAGGAGCAAAAATAGGCAAAGGTTTTGATGACTTTACAGGTGTTACTAATCCACCACCTATATGCGCCTGTCCTATGGCCGCACCACCATTTATTAGATACGGCATTGGCATTACTTTTTGGTCGCCTGACCGTATGACGGAAATCGTTAAGAAGCCGATGTGTTCGCCAAGTCTGGGCGGCAAAGTCTTAGGGAAATTGCCGACGACTGGTGGGGGCGTATCAAGTGCCGACTCTGTGCAACGTAAATCACAAGGCTCGTTTTATCACGCACACTGGATGGTAATGCCTCTCTTGCAACAAATGGCGATGGCTGCGGATGGTGCGCTTTGTATGAAGGGCGAGACAATGGATTTTATGTTCATGTCCGAAATTGATCCGTTATGGAATGATGATGAGCTATCTCTAATCATGTCGCCAGAGGCTTTGCTATTTACATCACTGCCAGCTCAAGTTGCGTGTGCGGCTGACTCGGCTAAAGCACTGGTCACCAATTTTGGATTTGATCCTTTGTTTTGGTGTAGCGGCGGTCAAGGAAACCTATATCCGTTAGGGGGTCATAAACAATTCCATGAAGGCGGCCCTGATACCGCTTTGCAGCTCACGGAGCGAATGGCTTTTACATTGCATCGCACAGGCTTAGAGATGGATACATCAACAGTTGCCGCGATGTGCTTCAACATACCCCAGCCGATCATGAGAAAAGGGCAATATAAGTCCGCTTTCATGTATCCCATTCCTAGCACTACTCGTGCTTACGGATTTGGTGTGCCGTCCATTGTTTTCCACACAGGAAAAGAATTTCCCTATAAGGGCGAGGATTTTTCTCTAATGGTATGGAGAAGAAAGACATGCTGCGCCCTTTAAAACTTAAGCTTTTGATCATGACCGTATTGAGTTCTGCTAATTATGCTTTTGCGGCAGATGTCAGCAAGTATCAAGAGCCTACAACGGCAGAAAAAAACCGTATTGAGCAACAAATTCAGGAGCAGTTAAAAGGAGCTGATCAGGTAGCTCAAGATCCTGAATTTCTTAAAAACGTCGAGAGAGCCACAAGCAAGGTTAAAAGCATGGAGATGCCGACCTCGATGCCGATGATCAATGTCCGTGAACAAGATATATCCCCTGATAATGCCATCAATCCCGATCAATTATCAGGTGAGGCGGCTAATGTCGTTCAAGAAAACAGAATGAGTCCGTTAATTTTGGTTAGCCTCTCAATGCCAGAAAACGCGCTAAAAAACCTGACACAAGAAGCAAGCCGTTTGGATAGTAGTGTGACTTTTAGAGGGGTTAAAAGTGACAATTTAAAGGTCATGCGTGATGAATTTATTCGGATGGGGATCGAGGCTCAAATAGAACCTTCATTTTTTATTCGTTTTGGTGTGACCGAAGTCCCGACCTTTATTTTGCCTTTAGAGCCAGTCCCTTTGTGCGACAACCAAAGCTGCCCTATAAGTCGTCATGTCAAGGTATCAGGTCTTGTAAGTGTTGAGAGCGCACTTGAGTTTATTTCTCGCAATAGCAAAGAAAAAGATGCCAAAGAAATTGCCGAGCAATGGCTAGAGAAACTGAGGAATAAATCTTGAAAAAGCTCTTACTACTTAGTCTTTTCATCTCTACGTTTACTCACGCTGATTTTGCAAGCCAAAACAAAGAGGCTTTGGATTTCAGCACTACGGGTGACGTAATGGCGACGCAAAATACCTTGAAGGCTGGTATAGATCCTACTAACGGCGGTGGCTTAGGCATAGGCTCAACACCTTGCGGTCAAGCGGATGCCAGTGGTAAGTATTTTTGTGGTGGTCAAGCCATTACCCCGACAGATAGCCCACCTGAAACGAGTTATTACAATCAAGCCCCAAGTCAATTAGAGGACGCAGGGCGGACAAAATCGGTGACTGATGATACCGCCAGTTTTCAAATGAATACGGCTATTGCCATGCCCGTAGGAATCGTCGAAAGAGATGATCCTATGCTGCAATTCGATGCACAAAACGAAGCAGCTTTAACGCCATTGGCTGATACTTATAGTGGATGCTCAACAGTTAAAGGCGGAGCTGGGTCGGGTTCAGGTAATACCATAAAAACCTGTATGAAGACGGGTGTCCCCAATATCACTCACTGTTATCGCTCGTGGACGGGACATTGTACTTGGATTAACGACGATCCTATTCTTGTAAATGGAACAGCAGGTATCCCAAGGGTTAAAAATAATATTTATTACACCTACAAAACAGATGGCGGACTGATTGAAAACGGGTCTGGTGCAACGTCTTTATATCATTACACACTGCCACAACTTGCTAAGTTTAAATTGACAATTAACACACGCATGTTGAGTGACCAATCCATTATTTATTTAACTTCAACGCATTGGGTGCCAAAAAAGGGAGGATGCGGCGGTTGTGGCGTACCTTCTATGAAAATTAATGGTGTCACTGTTGCTGTTACTCAATCCTACGGTGTTTCTTCAAAAACAGGGTATCACACGGCTACCTTCCACAATTTTAAAAATCTATTGGTGGATGGCGAAAACCAGATAGACATAACATTATCAACAGATGGATATGCAGGTGAGTGGGGTGCTAATGTCCCTAAATTACTAAATCTTTACGACATTAAAGAGTGTGTACAAAGTATTTCTGAG
>JAGOMX010000051.1 GCA_017993335.1 Alphaproteobacteria bacterium
TCCAGACCGACTTTGGCCTTGAAGGATGCCGGGTACGTCTTGCGCTTCGCTTCGCCCATTCTGACATGCCCCTGTTGGTTCGACGCGAGCTTAAATTGCTGTCCGGTTTTTGGGGTCCACTTTAACCTGATACGCCTAACGCCTCACATCACCGGCAGCAAAAAACAAAGCGAAGAATTGGCGGCACATTTGTTCTGTCTGACTGCATGGGTTTGTTATGTCGCGCCGTGTGAATGTAAGCATGTAACATTTAATCCCCTTTCTTATCAACATCAACAATAAAATCTCCTTGCAGCCAATTTCTTCCTAACAGAAGACGGTACTTCATCTTCGTGCGATCATTCAGGGTTACGAGAACTATTTTTTTAGAGTCATTCCATTTCATAAGCAACGGAACGACGTACCTATTTTCTGCCATTTCTGAAGTTTTTACCTTAATGACTGAGGATACGCGAGTCTTGATCTTCCTAGACAGACCCTCTTTCGTAACTAGATCAAATGAGATAGGTTTACCCCTTGGGTCACCTGATAAATCTAATTCAATATTTTCTGCATGAATACTAGAAGTCTTCGCACCCGTGTCTACCCGGGCTTTAAAGCTTAGGTTCGCTTCTTCAACAAAAACCACTTCGGTGGCACCAACAATCTGCTTAAGTGAATCGGCATCTACATTTAATGAAACTAAAAGTAAAACAGCCAGAAGGAACGGGGGCCACAATATTTTCATCACGGGTTCCCAAGTAGACGAATAAGTGACATAACGCTTGGGATCAGGGGCGCGCAGCGAAGCGAAGAGTCCCTTGGTGCCCATTGTTAGGCATTTGTCTATTCATATTTATTGGCTTTTTTCAAGAGCATCTACTTTCTTCTGTAACTCAATTATCTGAGAACTCTGATCTTTGTTTGTTCTCTCAAGCGCCTCAATCATTGCTTTGTTTTGAGCTAGTAATTGCTCATATGCGGTGTTTTGTTTACTCAGTTCAACTACTTGACCAGCTACAAAATCCAAGGACTTTTGGCTTCTGGATTTATCTGCGGTAAAATTTGTATTTATGGCATCCAGTGAAGTAACTATGGCTTCTGCGCTACCCTGTAGTTTGGTTTGCTGCTTTTCACTAAATGAATTTCCGGAAATAACAGCGTAGGCTGTCAATAACAAGCCACCCACAGTTAAGAAGATAACAATTCGGCTCAACGAAATATTCTTTTTTGGGTGGCGCTCAGTTACATCACCTGAGGCTTTGATTTCTGCTGCTATTTGTGTTTGTATTTTGTTGGCTTCAATCATGAATTCAGAAGCCTGGACAGAAGACTCTATAAGCTGATCAAGTCGATCTGATAGCTCATTGAAGGGTTGCAACCGTCTCTCTTCACTGTCCCGAGCGATCTCAGCCAAATCTATGCTTGGAGGCTCATATTTAATTGGCCTTATGGACTCCATTGCTTTACTTAAAGAGTCCCCCCAAGATAGAGTGTTTTTTATGCTATCAGTTAATTTTGATGAAAAGCCACTTAATCCAGATGCAGACTTAAGCATGTCCTCAAACTGTTTTTTGCGTTTTTCACCCTCTAGGATAGAAAGCCGATGAAGATAAAATGTGTTTGATTCATTTTCTTTTTTTGCATGTTCAATTTCTTTATATTCCCCGTAATTAACTGTTTCCCCTTCTTCGCTTTTCTTGTTTCTAAATGTGAGTTTCTTAAATAGATACTCATTGTTATCGATATAAATTCCCGCTATATTTTCAAGATCTTCATCTGATAGCTTAATCACGTCGTCATCGGTAAGAACTGGGCTATCTGGCTTGTATTTATTCTCTTTCAATGATTCCTTTGGAAAGCATACATACAAGCAAAAATTCCTGACAAAATCCTCAGGAGCTTGCTCCTTTAACGAAGCACCTAGCTTTTTATGAAGTTCAGTTTGACTTTTTACATTTATGTCAAAGATACAAATCTCTCCTATGCAAGTATCAATACAAGCATATGCTTCCGGTTTTAGTAATTTCCCTAAATTTAGTGCCATGTAGCCTCTTTGTGCCTAACGCTTCACATCAACCGACCGTGAAGAGCGCTAGCGACGAACGGATCGGCTGTATGTGATTGTTAGTTTTACGGTTCAAACACCTCGTTGACTGGAGCTACGCGCATACTTGACCACGAGAGTAAATTATCCATACCGTGATCTTGCAACATCCGTTTTAAAAGTTCGAAAAACCAAGCGTCAGCTAAGGGGGATGCATATATTTGATTGATAAGACTTTGAGGATTAATCGCTATATCTATTCCTAGACCGAGTCTATTTTTAAAATCTGCCTGAATCGGCGGTTGATTTAAATAGTCTATGATCACTCTTACTTCTTGTTCGTAGGTATATGCAATGGGCTTTTTCGTCAAAGGCGCACGCCTAGAAGTTAGCAACTCCCTTGCTAATTTCTCATCTCTTGATCTGTGATCGATATAATCGACTTTAACAATCCGTTTACTAAGTAACCCTAATTCCAGGACACTATTTTCCGGCCTTCCTATTTCAATCTCTAGAGCACCGACTGTAGTTTCTATCGCGATTGAGTTCTTTCCTCCGTATAATTTCCAGAGAGCCATGCTCTCTGTTTCGCTGAGTGTCCAGCAACTCACAAAAGCGCTCTCCCTAATTTCTTTGGTATTGTTCACCATCCCTCGGTTACTAGATTCTCCATTCGATGTAACTGTAATTCCTCGGCTTATCTCATAAACGAATTGTGTGTAATTTCCTTCAAAAGCATCGTCGAACCTATCTGATCTAGAAACAAAAATCTTTCCGCGACAGACCATGTCCACGAACTTCTCAAAGCTCATATACCTCATCAATCTGTCTGTGGAGTTGATACTTCCCTCAATCACAAGCACTCCTGAGTAAAACTAACCATTGATTATCAGGGCAACTCGTCCCAATAGTCCGATATCGCCCCCCTTTTCGGGCAGATTCTGTCTGATAGCATCATTAAGCGCCAATATGCACAGCGGAGTCTAAAATTCCTGCTTAAATTCATCCATTCTACCTAAAATGATTTTTTACGTATTCAACCAGCTTTGGGCCTTCAAGCTTATCAGTTGCTGGGTTCGTTCTTACATAAAAATCCTTTCTATCAAGATAGCATGCCGACTGTGACGATTTGCATTCTACGAAAAGCACAGGCTTGTCATCAACCTTAATCACTCGATATTCAATGAAGGGGTAGTACTCTTCACCAATCCTCTCTTTCAGGAGATTTTTCCAATAAAGAAGGAAAGAATCAAGGTTCTTATGAAATTTTCCAATTTCCGCCTCCAAACCTGGTATTTGGCCATCGTTTGAAACACCAATTAGCAACTTTCCGCCGTCCGTATTTAGAAAGGCGACGACCGTCTTTAAGGCGGAATCCGCGATATATTTTTCCTTTGTCTGTTTTTTGACGTCGACGCTGAGCGTTTCTTTGAATTCAACATATTTTGTTTCACCTTCCCGCACAAAACCACGGAGTCTATCTGCATCAGTCAGTGCATTAATTGCGGTAAGCATCATATCGAGCTGATCCAAAATGGAACTTGAACTGGTAGGGTTTAAAGCTAATTCTGAATGGAATCCGTCAATTGCATTTTTCAACACCTGAAGTTTATTTTGAGTTTGCACTATAGATCTTTGTTCCTCTAACCCTGGAAGCGCAATAAGTGCCTGCTCGATATCTTTCTTATTACGATGATCAATAGTGCTAGACGTTGTTAAGGAGTCGATGACCAGCTTTCCAAGAGCTGACCCAAAGAATGAGACTACATATTTGTTTAATACCGAATCACGAAGAACAACTTGGAAATAATGATGATGCTTCAAATTGGCATCTTCGAGTCTACAAATGACATGAAAGCAGCCTATTTTCGAAATATATATAGCGTTATCGCGTTCATGTAGTTGTTCACCGGGCCTTGCATAATTTATTTCGATAGCCAAATCACCCAGGCTATGTTCTTCATATGTTTTATATTGGGTTTCTAAGCGGTCAATTTGCTCTCTAATCTTGATGTGATGAAAGCCAGAATAGTCGCCAGCACCAATAAATTTACCCCTCGCAAGGTCTCCTTCGTTGATATTTGAAAAATAGTTTCGAACTACTACTCGCGCCTGTGTATCGTCTGAAATTTCGGCCACAAACAATTTTTTTGTCCGCTGCCTCGATAGCGCGACTAAAATGGGTGTTATTGCCGTTTCCGGGTGGAGTATTCTTTTAGGACAATTGATATAAGCATTGACAAAAAAACCGTGTTCAATAAGTATCTTTTCGAACGTAACGCCCATAGATGTACTAAATCCTGGTGGTTCTAATAAAAACAAGGCTGTTCCATTTGTCCCAAGAAAACCTAGACATTTTAGTATTTCGAGCCAATTTCGCTTGACCTTAATCGTCCTTGCGCCATCAACCCACTCAACTAAATTCCTGCCGAAAGGAAGATCGCCAAGAATTAAATCGTAGAGACTATTCTTCAGGACAGATTGAGGCGCATCGACTTCTTGTGTGTTTAAATTATTAATATTTGTGAAAAAATTTAATGCCGACCCTTTGACATGAAGAACCGATTTTGCGCCTGCACAAATAGCCCATTCTTGGACAAATGCATTAATAATATTCATATTTACTCGTTCTTGCATGGCGTGATTCTTTTCTAGGCATCCAAGGCCCAATTATAAAGGCTTGGCGGAGTCTAGAATCAAGTGCAACACCCCTACGCTTGAAGGTGTTGCGATGGGCACGAACTACGAACAACTGTCTGCCGAAGAACGTGCGACGCTCATGTTGATGGCCCAAGAGGGGCAGAGTCTGCGTGCCATCGCGCGGACCCTGCACCGTGCCCCTTCGACCATCAGTCGGGAATGGCGCCGCCCTATAGCGCCGACTGATGCTCCTGGGAGCAGCGGCTACGACGCCAAGCGGGCCGGCCACGCAGCCCGGCGCTGTCGTTTCCAGCCGCGTGGGTCGCCCAAGCTGGCAGTGGCAGGCGTGCTGTTTGGCGTGGTCGAACATTTTTCTGCAGGAGAGCTGGTCGCCCGGACAGATCGCTGGCGCCATGAAAATGATGTGGCCTGATGCCCCGGATCGCCGGGTCTCCGCCGAGACCATCTACACCTGTCTCTACGCCTTGCCGCGGGGTGCCTTGCGCCAGGAACTGATCGCCTGTCTGCGCAAGGCGCGCAGTGCTCGCCTGCCGCGCTCCCGCGGCACGGATCGGCGCGGGCAACTGACTGATATGGTAAGCATTCATGTGCGTCCGCCCGAGGTGGATGACCGGGTTTTGCCCGGCCACTGGGAGGGCGACTTCCTCAAGGGGGCGGGGAACCGCTCGGCGGTGGGGGTCCTGGTCGAACGTTCCTCCCGCCTGGTCCTGCTGGCCAAGATGGACGATGCCACCGCCGCCTCCGCCCTGGCGGGTTACACCCTTAAGCTCAACGGCATTGCTGAACCGATGCGCCAATCGCTGACCTATGACCAGGGCAAAGAGATGGCGCGCCATGCCGAGCTGACCGCCCAGACCGGGGTGAAGGTCTACTTCTGCGACCCCCATAGCCCCTGGCAACGAGGGTCCTGCGAGAACACCAACGGGCTCCTGAGACAGTACCTGCCGAAGGGCACTGACTTGGCGCTCTACAGCCAGGAACAACTCGATACGATCGCTGATCGGCTCAACCAGCGGCCACGGGCGATCCACGGCTACTTCCCACCCATCAGCGTCTACGGGGCCATGATGGAACGTCTTAACCAGCCCGAGGGCTCCGTTCACTAACAGGTGTTGCACTTGGTACTGGATTCCGCCCTTTAATAAAGAGATGCAGTCATTTCATTCCACTCAAGTACAAAGGTTTCCAGTGATTTTTATCGCACACGGATGGGTCATCAAACAATGGAGATGGTGGTTTGATATTACTGGATAATTTCTTTAGTAATTTTTTTTCTTCCAGGCCATTAAAATATATACCACACTCCTGTGCGTTAAGTTTATAGATAATATCTTCCAAAGGATAATCCGTTGTAGGGCAGTCATACTTCATCAAATACTGAATATTGGTTTGCAATTTACTGGATTCATTGGGTATTTTTAATTGTGCACTAATCTCTTCAAGCCGGTTAGATTTCCTAACGCTGTATTTTAAATAAGCAATTTCTTTGAGATTTTCGTGCGCATAATTTAAATATCTCTCGCAGTCGTTTTTTTTGTTATCTTGGTTGTCCTGGCTATAAACTTTGAACGGCAGCATAATAATAATAGCAAATAGATAAATCGGAAGTTTCATGGTTTTTCCCCTGTCTATGATCAGCGAATAGTTTGGTGGTTATCGAAAAAAGGCAAGCCTCACTGTATGCAAAATTATGAATATCCCATATCTAGCACAAAGAAATTAATCAGCAGATAATCAATCTCGAATCCCTGAACAGGAACCCGCACTACCTTCTGCATCTAATAGGCATCACAATATCGTCTTCTGGACGACATTGTTCTCCCATCATTGATGCCTTAACACATCTGCTGTACCTTGTGCGAAGTTCAGAGCATGACTCTCCTGAATCGTATTCATTCGTAGTTGCGCCAGAACTTGAGCCAGAACGAACAGATTTGCATTTTGCCTTTGCGATATCCGTTGATTCCCATGGGGTTGGTAATTTGGTTCCTGTTTCAAAATGTTTGCCATCAAGTTTTGTTCCAACTGCTCGACTCATTACCGTTGAACAATCTACTTCCATTTGAAACACACCATTTGTACCAGCCGGAATATCAACGTTATAAATTTGTGCATTTAATAATTTAGGGGTTATGGCAAATAACATGATTAGGTATATTTTATTCATTGAACTCTCTCCGGTTTATGATCAGGAGTTACCTTATGCGGTCGCATATTTCTTGCGTTGGTGAATATTTTATTGGTTTTGGTCGTGCGATATACGTCGTTTGGTGTGCCATTGTGCTATTTTTCATATTAAACTCGTAGCGGGTGCGTGTGCTGAGATCAAACGAAAATCTATTAATATCAATGTCTTCCCACTTTCTGTAATATTCTTTTTCTTTATATTTCCTTACACTGCTCAGATCCGATTCACTCGGAATTGTGGCGTAGTGCCGAATGGCATACCCTTTATGAAAGGTCACGAAAGCATGTCCACATCTAAATAATTCTCCTTCTTTTATTGCTTGATTAAGAATCTCAAGTTTCTTCATTGATTCTTTTTCTTCTAGTGCTTGTTTCTCTGAATTTTTTTTTGCCTCCCTCTCCAGTTCCTGCGCATTGCAATTCTGCGAAAATCCACAAAATATACAGAAGCATATTAAAAACAACTTTATTGGTGTGTTCATTTCAAACAAGCCTTACATTGGCTAGGTGGCATACGAACCAAGCGGTGTACCTTAAAGCATAAAGGTGTTGCATTTCATTTTTAAGCGCCGCCCAAGTTACTGGCGTTTACATCAAGCCGGTCCATTACATTTTCTCGCCGCATGAGGTCGGAACCAAGCTCCCATGATGCCTACTTCACACAATAGTCGCCATTTCGATGGTATCCCGGAGGACAGACACTGCCTTTACGGCTTATGGCGGGCTCCTTATAGCCTGCACCCGGTTGGCAATACTGCCCGCTCCGATAGTAGCCCGAAGGACAGACGCTGCCTTCGCGGCTGATAGCTGGCTCCTTAGCGCCTGCCCCTGGCTGGCAGTACTCTCCGTTCCGGTAGTAACCGGGAGGGCAGGTACTCCCTTGGCGGACGATGGGTGCATTGGAATCATCAGACAGGACAGCGTGGTAGTGATGATGGCTAGACGGACGTTCATCCTGATCCGCTTGTGCGGGGAGATAGAGTACGCAGAGGACAAAGACGAACAGCATTTTCATTAGACATTGTTCCTTATTCACAATACCCTAACCCTATAGCGGTGTTAGCGCCTCAATCGGTAGTATGGCAGTTGGTTTAAGCCCTATCTATCAGCCTGTTAGGAAAGATTCACCCTCTGCATTGGGGCACCACCCTGAATTAATTATTACTCCTTTTAATTCTCTTAGAATCCTTTGGCAGCCATGCAATATTGGTGTAAATCCCTTTTACGGCTTCTTCGGTCTAAATCTTTTCCTAATGCATCCACAAACCTTTCACCAAAACTTCGATAACTCCGTTGCGTATTATCTATTGGCACAGCTACTTCAACCTCATAATCACATTGCGCTTTTGCCTGGGCATACTGTAATTGAGGTTCTGATGCTTTAGGGCTAACGGTTTCGGCCTTTGATTGTGATGTTCCAGTATTAACCGTTTGAGTCTTTGGTGATTGTGATTTCTCCCCTCTTTTCCCGTATAGGTTGCGAACATTATTTTTCGCCCATTTCATATCCTGTGGTTTAGCAAATCGCTCAAAATCATCAAGTTGTTCATAGATAAACTTATTTCCGTATCCGTCAGTTTTTTTAATTTTAAGGTTAGAAGCATCAAAATAGTTTTTTCCGGCATCATATATCTTGTTATTATTTTTTAAATATTCTTTCGTTTTGGGCTCCATTCCCGGTGGAGTTCGAGTAATCATATACCACGCTTGGTAAAATTCTCCTTTAGCAGCATAACTATCAGCCTCTTCCCAAATAGTTATAGTAGCACCACCAACTTGACTTCCATCACTGTTATTTGTGGGAATACTCCCAGACCCCAAAATAGATATCACACCTGTGAAAAGTACTGCCGCCAGTAAAATGAATCTTTTACGATTAGCAGCTACAAATAAGTATCCAGATTCCTGCGCTTTCATAATTACTTTAGACATGCCTGTATAAATAAATCGTGGTTATGGGGGAAATCCCAATACTAAGGTAGAAGGGAAATTGTCTATTTTTCAAATTAACGGGGACAGATATTATGTTTTCATATAGTCACCTTATATGATATCTGGACAAGACGGGTGATCCTAAGATCATGTTTTTGCTTCATATAGTTCTAGACCAGATAATTTCGTAATATGCCTACTACATCAAATGGCTATAAATGGAGTCTGAATGCCGTGTCTCTTGTATGAAAGTCAGATTGGGTGACTGTAATTTAATAGGACGATTTGAAAATCCAAAATTGTGCCTGCCCCCTTTTACCTATTTATTTCGACGCTTCCTGTAGTATTAAAAAATAAATCCTTTACTTAAACACATTTCTCTTACATCATAATTTTCAAGGCGTGTTCCTCCTAGCTTGATAGGTGAAAATTCTGATTTTACTTTTTTCCCTGAACCTGATTGATACAATTCTCCCACGTAAGGCTTATCACCAGTATAACCCCCGAAAGTGTTTTTTGCATTAACGTAACCGCAAACCATGATTCTATTCGAGCTTGCCTTTCTAGCTTGCATAGATCCAAATAGGGGGCTAGTAGGATCTAGCAGTTTTTCAGAAACACCTTTTTTGATTGCAGCGACATCAGCCTCGCTCAATGTGAAAGGCGTAGTAGCTTCTACTACATTTACAGGTTCTGTCGCGCTACCCAAAATGGTTAATAAGCCAACGGCAAAGAAAACGAAAGTTAAAAAGATTCGCGAGTATTTCATTTAAGTCTCCGCAGAACATGCTAAATCAGCCGAATAGGCGATTTCAGTCATTGGCTTGTCATCGTATGTCATTGGTACAATGGTTTTTACTAGCTTGGCTAGCAATAGTTTCTGGTTGTCATTGAAGCTCTTGGAGAAATTAATAGCTGAATTAATTTCACCAATAACATAATATCGATTCATGCCTTGATCCCATTTTTCATTTGCGGCCTTTACTACAGCATTATAATTCGTTGAATTGCGATATTCAGGAGCGAGTGAGTTGACCCTTTTGTATTCATCAGGAACTGATACAGAGTCAAGAGTTTTTATAGGATTCGTATTAGGCGGAGGCAAGGAAGGGGGACTAACATTAATATAGGCATACCCCCTTAATTCCATACAGTCATGAAAAAGGGCTGTTTTGTTTGCTAACGCGTGAAGATTAACTTCATGTGCGCATTGTTTTTGGTCCCAATATCGCTGAGGTACAGTTTCGCCTGGCTTTGCCCATTCGTATTCCGCATTCCCAAGAATCATTATTATGCCCAGAGATAACACTACTACAGTTGTGAAACTTGAACCATTATTCATTTAACTTTTTCACCATGGACGCACAAATTGCACATCAAATAATAAGCAAAAAAGCTTCCAAAAATAATTGAAACTATATCAAGCCAATCAAATGTTCCACTGGAAATATAGGCACAAAGAAAGTCACCTAGTATTGGTTTTCCAGAGATAAATGAGCAGTCTTTTATTGTTTGCAATATCTCAAAGAAAATATCAATCACAGCCCAGACGATTGAAGCTAATAAGATATTCTTTCTGTTAGTTCCGAGCGCGAGAGCCGTAAAAATCGTGAATTAAAGTGGACCCCAAAAACCGGACAGCAATTTAAGCTCGCGTCGAACCAACAGGGGCATGTCAGAATGGGCGAAGCGAAGCGCAAGACGTACCCGGCATCCTTCAAGGCCAAAGTCGGTCTGGAA
>JAGOMX010000052.1 GCA_017993335.1 Alphaproteobacteria bacterium
TTATCCTCACAACTCATACAACTTTCAGGTTTAGAACGCACATAACCACAGTGATGGCACATCAAATGGTGTTGTCGTTTATGTTCCACCATCCACGCGGTACAGTTCGGGCAATTTACTCTTTCCCCACAGGCCCCGCACATCACTAGAGGTGCATAGCCTCGGCGGTTTAAAAACACCAACGCTTGCTGTCCGTTTTCTACGGCTCGAAAAATCGCTTCTTTCAGCGTTTCCGATATCCAAGATTTTTGTTTACCTGCCTCCACCATTTGTTTGCGCATATCGACAATATGCACTTTCGGCAAGACAGCTTCCGCGTGGCGATTTTTTAGTTTTAACCACTGATATCGACCTAGCTCTGCATTCTCCAGCGTTTCCAAACTCGGCGTTGCAGACACCAGCACCACAGGACATTGCCCCAAATGGGCACGAACCACGGCCATATCCCTGGCATTATAGATTACGCCTTCCTCTTGCTTATAAGAAGGCTCGTGCTCTTCATCTATAACAATGACGCCCAAGTCGGAATAAGGCAGAAACAAGGCTGATCGCGCGCCTATAACGACTTTTGCTTCTCCAGATAAAATCTGATGCCAGGACTTACGTTTTTGTGCAGTCGTAATATCAGAGTGCCACACAATAGGCGGCGCTCCGAAGCGTTTTGTAAATCGTTCAATAGACTGCTGACTTAAGGCGATTTCAGGAAGCATAATCAGGGCTTGTCGACCCGTCTCTAAAGCTTTTGCGACGGCCTCAAAATAGACTTCTGTTTTGCCCGATCCCGTTACGCCATCTAATAAAAAAGCTTTATACATCTTCGCTGCAACCGCCTCGCTTAAAGCCTCTGCAGCGACTTTTTGCTCCGCTGACAACGCCATATAGCTATACCGCCACGTCAATTTTGGATCCGGAATGGGCACCAGATCCAGCAATTGATCTTTTAGCATTTGACGAATGGTACTTGTACTGACCCCGCTACTAAAAGCCAATTCCGCAAGAGGCATAGGATAGTCCGTTGAATTCAGGGTCTGCAAAACCCGCCGACGGGTTTCTGTGAGTAAAGAGACATCACAATGTTCAGATATCCGCAAGCCTTCACGTCCAGCAACAGCCTCAAATACCTCTGGCACACTTAAAGCAAGACGTAAAACCATCCCTTTAGACGACATCGTATACGATGCAACCCAATCAATCAACAAACGCAAGGGTTTTGGCATAACGGGTAAGTCGTGAATATGAGAAATTGCCTTTATTTTAGCAGGATGCATAACCGGTTTATCATGCACATCCCACACCACACCGGTAATAAATGCATTGCGAATCGGAACTCGCACGTAAGCCCCTTTTTCCACCACAAGCCCTGCCGGCACCTGATAGGTATAACATTGATCGATTCGTTGAGGCAGAAGTACATCAACGTATGTTTGCGGACTCGACATTAGAACCTTGCAGGTATATGTTTTATATCATCAGTTTTACAACGGTTGGAGACAGAAATGAAGTTCTTTATTGATTCCGCACATATCGAAGACATCCAAGAATTTGCCGACAGTGGCATGGTGGATGGCGTAACCACAAACCCAAGCCTCATACTAAAATCAGGTCGTCGTATAGATGACGTCATCCGAGAAATATGCAAACTCATCCCCGGGCCTGTCAGCGCGGAAGTCACCGCCACAGCACACGAAAACATGATGAAAGAAGCGGACCATTTACTTACCCTGGGCAGCAACGTCGTCATAAAAGTACCCCTGACGCCCGATGGTTTGCGAACCTGCCACAGACTCAGCCAACAAGGCGTAGGCGTCAACGTCACGCTATGTTTCTCCGCCGCCCAAGCCCTATTAGCCGCAAAAGCCGGCGCAACCTATATCTCACCTTTTCTAGGACGCTTAGACGATATTGGCCAGGATGGTATGGGATTATTGCATGAAATTCATCAAATCTATACAAACTATGACCATATCCACACCCAGATTTTAGCCGCCTCCATACGTCATCCTATTCACGTGGTACAAGCCGCTCAACTGGGAGCCGATGTAGCAACCCTGCCCGCCAAGGTGCTAAAACAGATGTTTCAGCACCCCTTGACCGACAACGGCATCAAAACCTTTTTAGAGGACTGGCAAAAAACCGGACAAACGATCGGGGCTTAAGCCGCGTACGAGTTCATAAGGTCATAACTATCGGTGATGATTTGATAACTAGACCCCACCAAATCATTACCGATGGGTTCACAAGCCCCGCCGATATTTTGCGCCAAAAAGGCTTCGGCGATGGCAAAAAATGCCATACGATTTTCCGGCTTAACAAAGCCATGTCCCTCATCGGGAAATAATACATACGTGTGAGCGATTCTATTTTCTTGCATAGCGCGCACAATTTGATCAGATTCCGCTTGTTTAACCCGCGGGTCATTCGCGCCCTGACCAATCAAAAGCGGTTTCACAATGTTCTTCACATGATTTATGGGTGAGCGCTCCATCAAGAACTGCCGACCTTCAACGGTTTCCGGATCCGCACCTATTTGTATCTTAAACATCTCTATAATTGGGCGCCAATAAGGAGGAATCGATTCCATCAATGTTAATAAGTTCGATGGCCCCACAATATCAATACCACAAGCAAAAAATTCAGGCGTCCTTGTCAGAGCATTTAATACCGCATAACCACCATAGCTACCGCCAATAATAGCAACTTTTTCAGGATCTGCGATTTTTTGTGCGACGGCCCACTGCACCGCATCCAGCAAATCCTCATGCATTTTAGCACCCCACTCCCCGATTCCGGCATTGGTATGCGCTTTACCAAGTCCAGTGGAGCCACGGAAGTTAACATTCATCACGCCATAGCCCCGATTCGCTAGCCATTGGTGACTGCCATCATACCCCCAACTGTCTCGAGCCCATGGCCCCCCGTGCACATCTAAAACAAAAGGGACCAGAGATGAAGGAATTCCCGTTCCGTCAGGATCACTAGCTTGCGGCAGAGAATAATAACAAACCATCTCTAAACCATCGCGCGCCGTAACAACGACGGAATGCATGGGGACTAAAGGCAAATTCTCTAAAGAGGGTTTAGAAGAATAAAGATACTCAGCTTTCTGAGCCTTTCGATCATATAGATAATATTTAGCAGGACCATTATCCACCAAATAAACGGCAATCCAGAAATCATCGGCGGCCGTTCGACTCATGATTTCCAACTCACCTCTTTCCAGGCTTTTTAAATATGTAAGGTCCGCTTCAATAGCCGAATCCAAAACAGTCCACTCTTTCATCATATAACTAGAAGAAGCCGCTTGAATCGTTTTTTCTATAGGATGAATCATAACGTCATTAATATCGGCCTTAGGATTTTCATACACCAGAGTTGTTTTGTCAGCATTTAAATCCACCGTCAGCAAAGCAGCCGTATTGCGATTGCGACTATCGATCATATAAAGCACATTTCCCGTTTTATCAAACCCCAACGGGTTACAAGTCATCGAATCTTCCGCATCGATTTCCGTCCACATGGTCCAGAATTCTTCATCTTTACGTAAGATCTGATTCCCCCCATCGGGCCTTTGGCGCACACCGAAACGTATATCCAAATTGTCATCAGTAACAAATCCAGAGAATTCTTTATTTTCCAAAACTAATTCTGTGTCACCACTAACCACATTCACCCGATAAATATCATGATATGCGGGATCTCGATCATTCATCGCAATCAAAATCTCATCCGCAAATTTCTCCGAAGTCTCCACCACACGAGCTTGAATTCCTGGGACAGGTGTTAAATTTTGCACGACGTGAGTTTCTAAATTCACACTATAAATATGCCAGTCTTCATTCCCTTCACGGTCTTGAATATAAAGAATATGGCTATTATTATGAGCCCAAAAGTAAGACCGAATCCCCCGATCCCGATCATCCGTCACCACAGTTGCTGCCAAAAAATTATCCCGAGGCGCCACCCACACATTCAAAACCCCATCTTTGGGCGCAATATAACTAATATACTGACCATTTGGACTTAATCGCACAAACATCCGATCAGGATTACCAAATAGAATTTCGCGAGGAATAAGTGGAGTTTTCATCATCAGAGGCGCACCTTTATTTTTTGTTACAACCTCTACAAGCTAACGCGCAGACAAACCTATTGCAAGAGCAAATGGAGGTGCTGACAACACCCTCAACAACAAACCTCATTTTCATCATGAAAAATTGTGCTATAATTCATTCATGCTCCACCCATAATAAAGGCAAAAAGAATGTGGACAGAAATTTTAGACATTGTACGTGTGGAATTTTCCGATTTAAAAGACCTGGATGAAGTCGTGCGCATGATTGTGCGCCTCTTGGTTGCGGCTTTCTTAGGTGGGGCTTTAGGGTACGAGCGGGAAAGAAACGCCAAAGATGCCGGTATCCGCACCCACATGCTCGTGGCCGTGGGTACGGCTATTTTTGTCATGGTACCTCTTGAGACCGGTGCAAACGTGAATGATGTCACAAGAGTCCTACAAGGTATCGTCCAAGGCATAGGTTTCCTGGGGGCTGGCGCCATAATTGTGGGTACAGCCTCACAAAGAACCAGAGGATTAACAACCGCAGCTGGCATATGGTCCACCGCAGGCGTCGGCGTGGCCGCTGGCCTGGGCATGGAATCGACTGCCGTTTTATCGACACTCTTACTCCTCTTTATCCTCTCCGTAGTCCCTTACGTTTCAAAAACCATACGCAAGAAACATCACGAGCTGGAATAAATGGATGCACTTAAAGGGCTACGAACAGCCAGTTACAGTATGAGGCATAAACTACGGCTTCGTTTTTGATTCTTCCTTGTCTTCTGCCATTTTTTTTGGAATTCGATGCTCGATCCCTGCAACCCAATCTTTCCAAGAATTTTAAAGACCCATTATGGATTACAAACCTCTGGCATGAACTTTCAGATGAAAGCTGGAATCTCTCTATCTAAAGACTATAAACTGATCCATAGATTTTCCGAAGACATTGACCTATTATACCTTTTATCATAAATAAGTATCATAACACCCGTCATCTTGAACGCAGCTCCGCGCCAGCGGAGTAAGTGAAAGATCCAGGCACACAAGTGCCACTTTAGTGGCTCTATATAGTCTATAAGGAGCCGCCTGCGCGGCACTCTTGCGCCTGGATTCTTCGCTAACTCCGCTGCGCGGAGCCGCACTCAGAATGACGGGGGTAATGATACTTATTTATGATAATTGGTATTAATTGAACCTCCAACCCATATGGATGTAGCCGCAGGGCGTAGTCAAGATAAACCGCAGCATCGCCAATCTAGAAAAACCTATTACGACTGGCTCTCCATATAGTAAAAATATGCACATTTTTTGACCATAACACTTGACAACTTTAAAAATCGACCCCATATCAGGTTAGAGAGGCCATTATGGAATGGTCTCCATTAATTTTAAATACGGAGCATTTATAATGTCGAAATTATTACAACTTATTACTGCAATCTCAATCACTGCTTTCTCGCCAGCACTTGCAAGCAACTCACCATTTTATGAAATGGGCTTGCAGGATGTTAATGTCAATCGCCTTATAGTTAAGGAGCTTGACGGGAAAAGCGCTAATGCGCTATATGCTGTCTCGAAAAAGTCAAGAGAACTAGTTGCTGAAAGAAAACACATTAAATTTAACAGTCATCGGTCATCTTCGTCAGATAGTTTCCGAAATCTCTTTGAGTTGCTTGAGAAGAATACTGATTTAAAATCCCTTGATATTACTGATTTCGCCTATGTTGCATTATTTGAATATTATCGGGTAGACTGTCAATCCCAAGAATTAATCAACCAAGCACTAAAAGATCTTTATCAAAAACTTTCTCTTTGCCCTGAACTAGAAGTGTTAACCCTAGGTAACAACGATGTGGAGTACATTATAAGAGATTTTGAGATTCAAGAAATAGTTAAACTATTTCCCAAATTAACTATATTGAATCTAGTTAATTGCGGATATGTTACGGATGAATCAATTCTACCTATAATGGAAGCTAATCCTGCGCTACAAATAGCTCGCTATAGGGACGGCCAAGATGTAAGAAACAGAGGCTGAATCCCTATGAAAAAATCTTGATTGCAAAGCTATATTCTGATGCATTTTGTTTCTCGGACTGAATTGTTTCGGATCAGAAGATCAGGAATCGGTATCATTTATTAAACTTAAGGCTTCTAAATATAAGATTAGAAGCCTTTTGCATTCGCACCGTTATCAGGTGGGGTGGCACATTAAAAATCCAGAACCTGCTTTGGGGGGAATGGTTTCTGGATTTTTGGATACAGCGAGCATCCCGAAATCTATTCCAATAGTTTTTGTCCCTAAATGGGTTTGGATTAGGGGATACGGGATAAATGGATTTCAGGGCATAGACCATCCCCGAATATAAACGAAATATTCCTTACGTTCTGATCCTTTATTCCTTCTTTGGTTTTTGTGGCTGAATTATTTGCCACACGAAATAGCAGAGGTCAGGCGTATGCGGCATAAACTACGGCTTCGTTTTTGATTTTTCCTTGTCTTCATCTTTTTTCAAATCAAGCATTTTCCTAGCTACGGCACTTTTACCAGAAGCATCTGCTTTAGCGAGCTCTTGCATATAATTTTCAACAACCTCATGCTGATTCATATTGCTCAATAAGGACCAAACAGCCGCAAACTTAATAGCCTCAATCATTTTTTCATTTAATTGACTTTCCCATCGATAATCTGGTGTCAGAACATCAACTATTTTTCCAACATATTCAACATTGCCAGAGGCAAAAAAAGCCGCCCAAAAGACATCTAATATAGCTCCTTCAGTAACCGCGAGAAGCAATATATGACTATGGACTTCCTTTGCCTTTAATAAGGCCTTAGCTTCAGGATTTACATTGGCATTGTGCAACGTCAAAGCGGTTTTCAGAGCCTTTTCAAGATCCCCACTAAATTTCTGCGAGCCCCACCACTCCCCGACTCGGCCAGGATTATCCGCAAAAAGAGCTGTAAAAAATCCAAAAAGAACATAATAGGATTGCCCTTGTCTGGGCCATATTTCTTTATGGTGCTGTTGTAGCATCTTCAGGTAAGTAGCAACCTCTTCGGGGTTTTTATGGCGATAATAATTCGTTATCCAATCAACCAGCTGACGCTTAATTTCAGATTTCTCTTTATCAGGCTCAATTTTATTTTGGGAACAAAAGGATGGGCCCGCATTGATCATCAAGAATAAAAAAGCAAAAACATAAAACATTTTATTGAAAAGCTTCATATTAAAAGACATAAATACACCCTATACATATGAGAATTACCGTAACTTATTCCATACATTATAATAAGCTAAATGCATTAAAATTCCCTTAAATGTTTGTTTTGTTTCATTGCCTGAGCAGAGGCCATTTCAAAACTGGCTTTTTTGGAGGGATTTATAGGAAAGGTGAGAACCGGAGCGCAGCGTACCTCTTCGTACGTGAGCACCGGAAGCGGAACCTTGACGACGAAATCACCCAAAAAAGACGTTTTGAAATGGCCTCTGAGCAATACCACCCCTACTGATTGGCAAACCTGTCAATAGCCACGGGGAATGTAAAGCGTTCTTTTGCGGGCAAGCCCTTTAATATGGCGGAGATTTCTATTCGTAAATGTTTATTCGCATCTATACCGATAACCTTGACCGAGACATAACTCAGCCTTGATTCATAATGTTCGACCACGCGGCAGACCTGCTGAACAAATTTTCGCGCTGAGTTACTCTCTGTTATATCAAATTTGGAAAAGTCTGGCAGGCCATATCGATGGGAAATATCCTCGTCCAACACCTCTTCTCGTGTGGCGTTTAAGCTGTAAGGGATTGCACTGGTGCGTGTATTCAGGATATGCGACAACTCCTGGCCAATGGACTGCAAGGTTTCCTCTACGGTATAATAGACAAAGGGATGCACTTCATCCTGCACCTCTGGATTTTCATCAATCAGACGATCAAACAGAGGCACCGGAAATGTGTGGGCTAGTTTAGATTTAGGCTGCGCGATAGCCATCTGTATTAACCAGAGCCTGGTTCAGGTGCGACTTCGCCACCTTCTTCTGGTGCGGGTGCTGGCGCTGGTGGAGCCGCAGCTCCGCCCCCACCAGAACCGCCACCCCCACCCCCAGCTTCGCCGCTGGGCTCATCGTCATAATAGCTGATCGTAAAGGCATTCTGCCCGACTTTTGACCCGGTTTTTTGATCAAACTTGAATTGCGTCTGCTCTATAATCCGAATATGGAAAATCACAATAACATAATACGGGTGAGAAAAGTTAATCTCAATCACCTGTGCATGCTTGAAGGCTGTTTTTGTGAACGTTTCAAATTGTTTCCCATCACCAGCCCATTGAATTTGCTCCAGCAACAACTCGTCAATCAATTTACCCGACAACAAAGACTGAGCCATAGTAGCCACATAGGCCTCCAAGGGTATACAGACGGTAAAATCCGTATGATCCGTTGTTCCCGCACCGCGCAAAGACCCAGAGGCATCGGACGCATAATAGCGGTTCAATTCCCAATCATTGAACAATACAGAGCAACTCTCTTTGGCCTGCATTAGGTTTCCCCATGTTACGCCTTTAATCGTGAATATGGTTCCCGGTCCTTCTACCATGGGATCATTTAAATCACTGGGCAGCACATGAAACTTGAATTCGCCACCATGGTACTCCGTAAGCACCTTACCAAAGTCTTCAAAATTATAACTGACAGACATACGTTTTATCCCCTTGTTTAAGCCGAGGCTGGTTGTGGCGTTGCCTTAAGATCATTATTCGGCTGCAGCTGCGCATAGTTATACTTAACTTCGTTAGTACCCTCCAAAGCCCCATCCGCTTGCGCAAATTTATTCACCTTGATCAAAAGCTCCGTGCAACGAAATACACAAGCCGAGAAATATCGAGCTTCTTTATAGGTAATAATTTTGGCCTTACCAAATTTGAATTCAGAAGTAATCATCGGCGTTTTGCCCTTGACCCACATCAAATTCAAAAGGGATATTTCATCAACCGGATCGCCCTCTCCCAACATCTTGGCAAGCGAAGCATTATGCGGATCACGAGCTGGAAAAACGACTAAATCTGTCAACTGATTACGCCCAGATCCTTTAAGACCAGCAACTGAGCTCGAATGCACCTGGTTAACGATAGAAAACATCGATTTATAACAGGTAACATATTGAGGAAAAGCCTTGCTCGTCGATTCTGTAACTCCCGGAATGCATAACATTTGACTCGGGGTTGTGACCCGTCTATTCTCATCATATTCCGGAAATCGAACTCGAACCTCTTTGCCCCCGAACATCAGTGTAAGTGAGTTGGATTCGCCGCTTAAAAGAGTTGGCATCTAACATCCTTTTTTTATTATTTTCTTCAAGAATATCACCTAAAAATTCAGACCGCAAGGTATAGATGAGACAATTTTCTACCCCCGCATGATCAACTTCACGAAAAACTGTCACTTTGTTACAGAATCAGCTAACTTACAAAACAAGTAAAAGGACGACAAACCATGAGTGTAAAAAATCTAGCCCTAACCCTAAACTTATTCTTCATAAGTCTATCCTTTGCCAGCCAAGAGCCTTTAAGCCGCGTCCCGAAACTGAGCTCCCTTTGCGCCGACATCTTTTACAAAAAGATGTGCCTTGAAGCCAATTCAGGGGAATACACAACACTCAACGAGCTTGAAAGCATATTGATTACCAATCAATCTGAAGAGGGCCGAAAACGCTTGTCGGAACTTGTTTTTGAACGCCCGGTGGGGCGCATGCTAGTCCTAAATCGACGATTCACAGTATACTTAAGAAGCGTATACTCATTAGAAGACTCTGAAATACAATTATTACTTTATGCACCATTCCTACACACCCTACGGCCTAGCAAAAGGTCACTCTCACGGAGCTTTGATTGCATAGCCACATTAGCATCCCTCAAAACCCTTTATTTACCCACATTTTATGTCAAATTCTATGAACTGGAAAAACTTACACGCCTCGTAAACCTAACCACTCTTGGGGCAAGCAGAAATCACTTAGGCGAAAAAGCAATACCGCTGGCACACCTCACATCTCTCAAAACCCTTTTTTTAGAGACAAATAAATTAGAAAACAACATAAGTTGCCTGACGACACTTACAAACCTAACCGAACTACACGTCGGGCACAATAACCTGGGAGACAATGTGACCTGTTTAGTGACACTCACCAACCTCACCAAATTGAGCCTAAGACAAAATCATCTGGATCATAACGTATCCCGTCTAACCACACT
>JAGOMX010000053.1 GCA_017993335.1 Alphaproteobacteria bacterium
CCATTTCAAAACGTCTTTTTTGGGTGATTTCGTCGTCAAGGTTCCGCTTCCGGTGCTCACGTACGAAGAGGTACGCTGCGCTCCGGTTCTCACCTTTCCTATAAATCCCTCCAAAAAAGCCAGTTTTCAAATGGCCTCATTCCTATCTCGTACAGCGTAGACGACAATTGATAATCCGGATGTCAGGGAAATAAATAGAGCTAAGCTTTTTAAATCAGTATCTTTTACCCATTCAGCGCTAAGGCTACCCACATACGCAAACGCAGTGATGAAGAGTGACCGCAAAGACGACACTCTTGTTTTGGTATGCGCAAAGAAAGTTAAAGATGCCTTGACTGAGCTTGGAAACAAAATCCCAAATGCGGCCAGAAAAATTGCCAGTGGCACACAGATGCCAAGAATAGAAAGAGGGTGAAATAGGGCGGAAAACCATAAGAGTATAGCTGCAAGCACGCCGAGCCATAAGCCAATCAAAATAGTTTTATGTGTGCCATAATATCTTACCAGTCTGGTTCCAATGCTGCTGCCCACACCAAACCAAAGGATAAGGGCTCCGATGATGAAACCATAGAAATCCGCAGAAATCCCAATATTATTTTGCATATAAAAAGGTAAAAAGCTTAAACAAAACCATTCAGATGCGTTGTATAAAGGACTTAATAAAGCCAAAGTCAAAAAAGTTCGACTGGTTAAAATTTCTTTGTATGACTGAAAAATCGATGAGTTTTTTTGGATGACTTTATCTTCAAATGGAATTTTATCATTTAAACTGCGCGGCAGAATTTTTGCCACACAAATAAAACATATGGTAAACATAAGGACAAGTAGTGCGAAGTTGTGTTTCCAGTGCAGGTGGGTGCTAATAAGGCCGCCAAGGAATGGTGCGAAAGCTGGTATTGTGGCGATGCTTATGCCAATGATTCCAAAAATTTTCGTTTGTTTTTCGTCATCATATAATTCCTGTATAATCGAAAATCCTATAACAGGCGCAACACCGGCTCCCAAACCTTGTAAAAATCTTGCAAAGACAAGCCATTCAATATTTAAACTGAAAAGAGTCAGCAAACTCGCCACTATGGCTAAGGCCATGCCTGCGACTAAAAAATTCTTTTTCCCGAAACGATCTGCCAATAGCCCAGAAAAAAAGCAGGCCAGTACAGAGCCCAGTAGAAAAAAACTCATGGTTTTTTGAACGTCATCACTGGGAACCGCAAAATCTCTCGCAATTTCCGGCATACTGGGTGTGTAAATGTCCGTCGACAAAAGATAAGACAAAATAAGCAATATAACAATAACGGCGTAATTCATGGCACATTCCTAATTTTACCTCCAGAACATGCCATGAAAAGGGTATTTATTCAAATTTTTTCTGTCGATGTTCCACGAGATAATCAACAATCTCTGGATTGGCGAGTGTCGAGACATCACCTATTTCATCGATATTGTCAGAGGCTATTTTTCTTAAAATACGCCGCATGATCTTGCCGGAGCGAGTTTTTGGAAGTTCAGGGCAAAACTGGATGAAGTCGGGTGTTGCAATCGGGCCAATAGTGTTTCGGATGTGCTGGATCAATTCTTTCTTGATACTTTCATCCGCCGCAAAGCCCTTCATCAGAATGACAAAGGCGTATATGCCTTGGCCTTTAATCTCATGGGGGTATCCCACCACGGCTGTTTCGACAACTTTTTCGTGTTGGTCAAGGGAGCTTTCAATTTCAGCCGTTCCCAGGCGGTGCCCAGAGACTTTAATGATGTCGTCCATCCGGCCTGTGATCCAATAAAAGCCGTCGCTATCTCTTTTGGCTCCATCGCTGGTTGTGTAATATCCAGGAAACGTTTTGTAATAAGTGTCTAGAAATCTATTCGTGTCGCCAAACACACCGCGCATTTGTCCTGGCCATGAGGATTTAATGACGAGTGAGCCTTCTGCTTCTCCATGAATTTCATGCCCGTCCTTGTCGACGATGGCGGGAACAATTCCCAAAAATGGTCCGGCGACAGATCCGGCTTTTTGTTCGGTAACAAAGGGAATCGGACTTAATACAATGCCACCAGTTTCTGTCTGCCACCAGGTATCCGATATGGGGCAGCGACCTTGTCCCACCACGTCGTGATACCATTCCCATGCGCTCTCATTGAGGGGTTCACCCACACTTCCCAGGATGCGTAAAGACGACCGGGATGTGGCAAGAACGGGTTCATTTCCTTGAGACATGATCGAACGAATCGCTGTGGGGGCTGTATAAAAAATATTGACCTTATAACGATCAATAACTTCCCAGAATCGTGAATAGGTAGGATAGCTCGGCACGCCTTCAAACATAACGCAAGTCGCCGCATTGGAAAGCGGGCCATAGACGGCATAGGTATGCCCTGTGATCCAGCCAATATCGGCTGTGCACCAATAGACGTCTCCCGGTTTATAATCAAAAATAGTTTCATGGGTCAGGGAGGCATATACCATATATCCGCCCGTCGTATGCAAGGCGCCTTTAGGTTTGCCTGTGGAGCCAGAGGTGTACAGAATAAATAGGGGATCCTCAGCGTTCATTTCCTCGTAAGGGCAGTTATCGCTAACGGATTTCATTTCTTCGTGCATCCAAAAATCACGATTTTCAACCATGGTTACGTTTTGGCCACCATAGGCAAAAACCAAAACGCTCTCCACGCTTTCGCATCCTTTGGCTTTCAGGGCTATATCGACCTTTTCTTTTATCTCAAAATCTTTTCCGGCTCGATGGCCGTTGTCGGCCGTGATAACGACTTTCGAGGCGCAGTCTTCAATACGGCTCGCCAGGGATTCAGATGAAAATCCGCCAAATACCACCGAGTGAATCGCACCCATACGGGCACAAGCCAGTAGGCTCGCGATGGCTTCTGGAATCATGGGCATATAGATTGTAACGCGATCGCCTTTTTTAACGCCTTTGTTTTTCAAGACATTTGCTATTTTGCATGTAAGGCTATGCAGGTCTTTATAGGTTAAGTGGCGTTGGTGGCTTGGGTTGTCTCCTTCCCAATGAATGGCTATTTGATCGCCGTGGGTTGGTAGGTGTCGATCCAAACAGTTATAACAAGCATTCAGGGTGCCATCATAAAACCAGCGAATACGAAAATCATCCACGTGGAAACTGGTGTCTTGTATTTTTGTATAGGGTTTAATCCAATCAATCCTCTTTCCTTGCTCCGCCCAAAAAGTATCCGGATGGTGAATGGATTCCTCATAGAGCTTTAAGAATTTGTTTTTCTTGTCCAAGTCAATATTCATTAGATATCCCCATGTTTAGAATGGATTAAACCTATTTGTGGTTTGTTTTGAATTTTAATAATATTATTATTATATTTTATAAGGTAGAAAAAAATGTTAATTTATAAAAAAATATAAGGGGACGTGATGAATAAAATCAACTATATGAAAAGTGGCTCTGTGGCTATTATTGAGTTTAATAATCCTCCCTTGAATACTTTCAGCTACGAACAGCGTACAAGCGTATTGCAGGGACTCGATCTGGCTGCGGCGGATGAAGAAGTGCAGGCCGTTGTGATTATCGGTAGCGACCGTGCTTTTTCTGGTGGGGCTGATGTGACCGAATTCACCAGTCCAAAGACTTTCTATGAACCTCATCTGGTTTCCTTAACACAGCAGGTAGAAAAAATGCCTAAGCCTGTGATAGCCGCCATTAGCGGTGTATGTATGGGGGGCGGGCTTGAATTTGCGCTTAGCTGTCATTTTCGCATTGCCAAGTCAGACGCGATTGTCTCTCTTCCGGAGGTGAAATTGGGTCTTTTGCCAGGGGCTGGCGGTACGCAGAGATTACCCAGATTAGTGGGTATTGAAACGGCTGTGAACATGATTACCTCAGGAGAGCCTGTAAAGGCCGAGCTGCTGAAAAAAACGCAGCTTTTTGAGGAAGTGGTTGATGGGGATCTGAAGGAAGCCGCAATTGCTTTTGCACAAAAGTTAATTAAAGAAAAGACACCCTTGCGGCGGGTTCGGGATATAAAAGTGAATTATCCAAATGCGGAGGCTTTCTTTCAATTTGCCAGGACGATGGTTTCTGCGGTAAGCAAAAATTATCCAGCCCCGATGAAGTGTGTGGAAGCCGTTGAGGCAACTGTTAACAAATCCTTTGAAGAGGGTATGCAACTGGAGGGGACAACTTTTCTGAATTTAATGCAAACGCCTGAATCGTTGGCTTTGCGTAATTTATTTTTTGGAGAGAGAGCCGCCGCCAAAATTCCCGGCATTGAAGCAGATGTCCAAGAAAGACCCATTACAAAAGTCGGTATCATCGGTGCGGGCACCATGGGAACGGGAATCGCCGTAAACTTTTTAAATGCAGGCTATAGCGTAACGTTGGTTGAGCGAGAGCAGCCGGCCTTAGACAAGGGTGTGATGGCCATAGGAAAAATCTATGAAGGGGCGGTGAAAAAAGGCAAATCTACGCCTGAAAAAGTTGAAAAAACGATGAAGCTTTTGAATCCATCCTTACACATGGAAGATCTCAAAGATATGGATTTGGTGATTGAGGCTGTCTTTGAAAAAATGGAAATCAAACAAGAAATTTTCAAAGCTCTGGATAAAATCGTGAAGGCGGGAGCGATTTTAGCTTCCAACACATCGACATTAGATTTAAATGCAATCGCCGCAGTTACCAGCCGTCCGCAGGATGTGGTGGGAATGCATTTCTTTAGCCCCGCCAATGTCATGAAGTTGTTAGAAGTCATCCGTGGGGATAAAACAGCCGATGATGTTTTGGTAACGGTTATGTCCGTATCGAAGAAGATTAAAAAAATAGCTGTCGTTTCGGGTGTATGTGATGGGTTTATCGGTAACCGAATGATCGGCAAGTATGCGGATGCAGCTCGTTATTTATTAGAGCAAGGTGCTAGCCCATATCAGATAGACTCTGCTCTTGAAAAATGGGGTATGGCTATGGGGGTCTTTAAGATGTCTGACATGGCTGGCAACGATATAGGTTGGTCTATACGCAAGTATCAGTATCATTTTAATCCTTCTATGCATAAATTTGCGATTGCGGATACGCTTTGTGAAATGGGTCGATTTGGCCAAAAAGTTGGCCTGGGGTGGTATCGATATGAGCCAGGTAATCGCGAGCCCTTAAGGGACCCGATTGTAGATCAGGTCATTACGGATTATCGTCAGAAGAATGGCATAAAGCCGCGTAAATTTACGGATCAAGAAATAGTCGACTATTGCGTTTATGCGCTGATTAATGAAGGTGCCAGAATCCTGGAGGAGGGCATCTCTTCAAAGGCTTCAGATATTGATATCGTGTATGTTTATGGCTATGGATTTCCGCCTTTCCGTGGAGGGCCAATGAACTATGCGAATCAAATAGGGTTATTTAGCCTCGCACGGCAAATGCGAAAATACGCAGATGAGCCGGATGCGGATAAAGCCTTTTGGCAGCCAGCCCAGCTTATCGATACGCTGGTAAATAATAATAAAAAACTCGTATAAATAGCCTCGGGGAGAATTTTTATGACGGAAGCCGTTATCGTATCCACTGCACGAACTGGTTTAGCTAAATCATGGCGCGGTGCTTTTAATATGACGTATGGGGCGACTTTAGCCGGGCATACGATAGCTGAAAGTGTCAAGCGTGCCGGGGTAGACCCTGGTGAGATTGAAGATGTTATTTTGGGCTGTGCCACGCCTGAGGGAACTACAGGCGCGAATATTGCCCGTGTGGCTGCCTTAAGGGCTGGTCTGCCAATTACGGCAGCGGGGCAAACGGTCAATCGTTTTTGTTCTTCAGGTCTGCAAGCCATAGCGATTGCCTGTGGTCGTGTGATTGCCGAAAAAGTTCCCGTCTTGGTGGCGGGTGGCGTTGAGAGCATTTCTTGTGTCCAGAATAATATGAATACTCAAATGCTAGCTGATCCATGGATGTTGGAGCACAAACCTGAGATCTACTGGTCCATGTTGCAGACAGCTGAAACGGTAGCCAAGCGCTATAATATTCCACGGGAAGCTATGGACGAATATGGGGTGCGTAGTCAAATGCGTACAGCCGCCGCACAGGCCGCTGGCAAGTTTGATGACGAGATTATCCCCATGACCGTAACCATGGGGGTGGCCGATAAGGATAGTGGCCGGCTATTTACAAAAGAGGTCACCATCGCCAGTGATGAAGGTGTGCGCGCGGATACGACTTATGAAGGGGTTTCTAAAATTAAACCCGCAATGCCGGGTGGTGTCATTGCGGCGGGGAATGCCAGCCAGTTTTCCGATGGGTCTTCGGCTTGTGTCGTGATGGATGCGAAGCTCGCAGAAAAAAGAGGCTTGCAGCCCCTCGGCATTTTTAGGGGATATGCAGTGGCCGGCTGTGAGCCTGATGAGATGGGTATTGGCCCCGTATATGCGATTCCTCGTTTGCTAGAGCGCACAGGTCTAAAAATGAGCGATATTGGTCTGTGGGAAATTAACGAAGCCTTTGCCGTGCAGGTCATATATTGTCGTGATAAGCTGGGTATTCCGGATGAATTGTTGAACGTGAATGGCGGTGCTATTTCGATTGGTCACCCCTATGGTGTGACGGGCTCCCGGTTAACAGGTCATGCGCTTATAGAAGGCAAGCGTCGTGGTGTGAAGTACGTGGTTGTCAGTATGTGCATTGGCGGCGGACAGGGGGCTGCTGGTTTGTTTGAGGTTTGCTAAGTTTTAGACGCTCGGCGCCAGGGGGTGACCATAATTCCCATGGCGCCTTTTTTCTTCACCTTATATAATCAACTAACCTACATGCCGGTCATCAATGATTATTGTGTCTTTGTACACAATGTACTTGCCTGTTTCTTGATCATAAATGAATGGAATAAATAGTCTAAATTGGTCATTTATTTTTAGTTGATAAACAATGGATGCCTCAGGGATTCCTGCATATTTAGGGGGAACCTCTTTCAGATCAATGTCGTATGTAAAATCATGCAGCTCATTGAGTAGAGCGTCTAGGTTTTTTACCTGATGCATAATGTTACGTATGTGAATGACTATATTCATAGATTTTTGAGGCACAATAGAACGCGTTTTTTTTACATACACGGTTTTTGAAAAAGGAGTTTTATGGTTCTCTTTTTTTGATGAAGGGTTCTTTTTAACACGAGAAGGATCCTTTTTCGTGGCACGATGGTTCTTTTTTTGTTTGGCCTTGTTTAAAGATTTTTCTTTTTCCAGGAGCTCTTGAGCCGCCATGCGGGCTTCCTTCGTGGTACTTATAGTCGGAGCTATGTTTGAGCTGAATGGTCCTTCGTAGGAACTTTTTAATACATTACGTTGCCCCCATTTTTTTTGTGCTTGTTTCGCGCGGTTTACGCTGGTACACATAAGTTCTTTTGCTTTCTCCAGGAGTGCGGAAAGTTCGGATATCTCCTTTTTTTCTGGATCCATTTCGTTGAATCTTTGCAACAAATCTTCTACAAAGTAAATTTCATCGCCTAGATAAAAATCTACTGTTTCTAGATCTGTTTTCATCTCTTCTAATGCACCGAGATCGGCTAAAACTTTTTCAGCATATTGTATGGTATGTTGCTGCTCTTCTCTAAATTTCTCGAGTTGATTCCGTCGAAATATTTGTCCGACAGACTGGGCAGGTTTTTTATGCTTTATTTGAAAAGGTGTAAATTCAACTTCGAGCAAGGTATTCCCGTTATGATTCATTTCTGTGGATTTCAGCAATTTTTGGCTGACCGGTGATGCCTTTTCTAATTTTTTGAAAAAATTAACAGAGTTCGGAATATCTTTTTGCAAGCCATTTTGGCCTACGTAATAGGTAAGGCCTAAATAAAATGTTGCTTCCATTCCGCCTCGTTTAGCCGTTTTTTTCAGGAGGTCTCTTGCAGTTTTCGCATTTTCTTCTGATTTGGGGCAACCAATACCTTCTTGTAAACACAAGGTATACGTGAATAAATCCCTCAATTGATCCGTGTTAAGGGTTCCTTGGAATTTTTTATCTTTTTCAAGGCTGGCTTCCAGGGCCTTGAATTTTTTTTCAACGTTTTGATCTGTTAATCCTGCAAAGAAAGGAAGGCTGTTCCAAAGGTCCACAGAAATTCGGTTGTTTCGGATTTTCATACAAAAAACATCTGGAGTCTGGCGGATCATGGTAGGGGGCGATTTAATTTTGACGTAAGGATTACCTTCCCCATCCTCCGAATCGCTGGCTTGTAAATGGGTTTGTGGAGAGAGTAAAAGACTTAACGCGGTGCAGGCCAGTAACAAATTTAATTTCATAAAAATTCCTTTTAGTCATTTCATAAGTGGCAAACTATATCTGTTTTGATTGAAATATGCCAATTAAAAACCTTATGTCTTTATACAGATGCGAATAAAAATATTAATTCCCCCTGATTACTACCTTGAATTCTTTTTTTAGCTCGCCAAGCTTCGAATAACGGATATCTTCAGTAGCTTGAAATGTTTGTTCATATATTTTTGCGAGTTCAAGCGTGATTTCAATAATTTTGATGGTGCGCACAAGGTTTTTTTTGATTGATGGGGAAGTATTTAAATTATTGCAATCATCGTTTATTTTCAACATGATATGTTTAGCGATTTCGGCTGTTATAGCATTGCTGCCATGCCAAAGATGGCCAATAAAATATCCATATATTTCCGTCTCTAGCTGTTTAATTCGTTCGAGGTGGACTTGTGGTCTGAAATGAAGTTCTGGTACATTTTGATCCGTTTGAAACAGATTCTCCTCTCGTCTAACATCATGTAGCTTATCATCGATGATGGGTGCATAATGTAGCACATCATAGGTCATGGGTGCATAGCATGTTTTTACACGGGAAAAATTATGTTGTGCTAAAACTTGATAGTAGTACTTTTTTATATTATGAGGTGCTAGTGTGCATATATAAGCACGGTCGTTTTCACGATATCCTTCTGAGCTTCCGAAACTGATTTTGAGTCTTGGGAAAGCTATCGCGCTAAAATTCAGATATGTCCTTCCTGATGCATATGTACAAGTAAAAATTTTTTCTATTTCTTTCATTTGGTATGGATGAAGATTGGTGTGGTAATGAGGGTCGCAAAAAACATTTAAAAGACTTTTAACGGTTAAATCTGAAATTTCCTTTATCATATGTTCGAGGTTGGCTTCTTTTTCCATTTCGAGAGGTGTTTTTTCTTTGATTTCATGGCACGTGTAGTTATGGTGCTCGCTGTTTTGCATAGCCAGGGATTCAATCAATAGGTCTCGCAATCGATCTCCGGCATTTACCCATTTTGTAATATGTTCTTCGGTTAGTTTGGATAAGGAGGTGATTCCAGGAATCAGTATAGGCCTTTCTGATATGCTGAAGTCTTTATGGCTAGAGGAGAGTAGGTGTGCTTCGAAAGAAAGGCAGAAAACAAAAAAAGTAATAACAGGTAAAATTAGTCTTGTGTTCATCAGGAAACGCCTTTCTCAATTAATCTTCGTTGCTATCCATGGCGAGTTTTCTTTTGTCTCGGTAGTCTTCAATTGTCATGATTTGGTCGTCATCTGCCTTATCCAGGAATAGGATGCCGTTCGTGTGATCGGTTTCGTGTTGGATAACCCGTGCGAGGAAGCCTTGTGCGATGCCTTCTATTTTATGACCGTTTATATCATAGGCTTCATATTTTATGGTTGTGGGCCTGTTGACGGGGGCCGCGAGGCCTTCTACGGAAAAACAGCCTTCGTAGTCTTGTGTAGTTTCTGGGCCGATGGCTGTATAGGATGGGTTAATCCATATGCTTTTTGGCATAGTGTCCTTTAAGTCTGGTCGCCATTTTAAAAGTTGTGGGGAGCCTTCAACGGCGAAAACAAAGAAACGTTTCGCGATACCAATTTGCGGGGCAGCTAAGCCCGCACAGTTTTCTTCTTGATCGAATTTAGCCTCTAGCGTATGGATGTCTTTTAAGTCTTCTGACGATAACGGAAAGGTCAGTGTGGCTGCTGGTGTGCGTAGTACTTTTGATTTTTCATTTTTATGTTTTACACATACATAGTCAGGTAGAAATTCCATGAAATAGAACCTTTAAATCGTTGTTCAAAAAACAGATTGAGATTATCTCTATCTACTGTTTATAGAAAACAACAAAGATTTGCAATGGGTCCTGTGTAGGGGATGTGCATGAAAAATTTAAGAGAGGAAGTGCCGCTCACACCTGTTATACTAGTTCCTATAATTAAGTATACAGATAGAGGCTGTCTTAAATCTCCTCAACCATAGCCTGTCATACCTGCGCAGGCAGGTATCCAGCGCAACATGTGCCTCGAAGAGGCTCAATATTTACTTGCTTCTGT
>JAGOMX010000054.1 GCA_017993335.1 Alphaproteobacteria bacterium
AAGTTCGCGTTCATTGGATAGCCTCCCATATTTTTGTGTAATATATATTATAAACCCAACATAGTCCAGACACAAGTAAAATGGCGCAAAAACTCAATAAAAGTAAATAACTAACGGTATTCGCAGCCTTGTTTATTTATCGTTACTCATAAAAACGAGGAATCATGGATAAACGATCTAAATTTGAATCCAAAACCTTCATGGTCACATCCATATCCGGGTCGTGATCCTCCAACCAGGCCGCAATGACAGATAAATAACAAACGGCAAAAGCCTTTAAACGAACCACCCCTAGCCAACTCTGGGTTTCTACACCCGCGGATTGCAAAATCCATGTCATCGACTTCAAACCCAAAGGAAGACTCAACGCCATGGACAACGGGTCCTTCCATAAATCTCGCCATAAGACTGCGATAACGGCCTTATGTGGCGCCAACACGTCCATACGCGTCATCATTAAGGAGAAAAGCCGATCTTTTTTGCTTTCATCCTCATCAAAAATGTCCATATTTTTTAACAGCTGCTGATCAAAATACCGCCCCATGGCTGTCAGCACATCCATCCGACAGGTAAAACGCTCATAAACCACATGCGCCGGGTTTTCCTCATCAATCAGCTGGCCCAGCTCAAACCCATGCCATCCTTTTTCTTCTATAAGGCGCGTCGCCTTTTGCAAAAGATTATCCATTCGACAACTCCTTTGAACGGGAAACTGCCGCTTGGATCGCCTGGCGCATAAGATCCGGCAGCCCCTGCCCTGGTTTTTCCAAAACATCTAAAGCCGCTTGCGTCACCCCACCTGGACTAGCCACTTTCTTTTTCAAAACCGCGGCACTATCCATAGAATTGTCCAACAGAACACCGGCACCAATAATCGTTTGGCGTGCCATGGATTCAGCCTCAACAAGATCTAAACCACAGTAGGCACCTGCCTGCGTCATAGCCTCTACCAATAGGTAGGCATAAGCAGGACCACACCCAGAAATCGCCGAAGACACATCAAACTTACTCTCATCTTTCAACCACAACATTTTCCCCAAGGAACTAAACAAACTATGCACATAAGTAAAGCATGAAGAATCCAACGATGGATTCGCATAACCAAAGCAAACACCCTTGTTAAAGGCCACAGGTAAATTTGGCATTACACGAAAGATTTTCGCCGACTCACCCCAAAATGGTTTATAAAAATCCAAGGTCAACCCAGCCGCCACCGATATCATGAGAGAACCTTCTAGCGCGTAAGGGAAATAGGCACGAACGACAGTCGGCATAACCTGAGGCTTTACAGCCATAATAACGGCGTCCGGGTGGAAATCCGTCGGCAAGTCCTCCGGTTTGGTATACCAATCGATTTGCGCAACGGTTCTTAAATCCTGAACGCTAGCCTCTCGCGGCGCAACGACAGTAAACCGCTTCCCAGCAACCCCCGCATGCGCCCACCCTTTGATCATCGCCGACGCCATCGACCCACAGCCGACAACTAAAATATTCGTTTTTTCCAGCACCTTAAGCCTCGCCCTCTGTCTCCAATAACGATAGATTCAAAGCCTCTTGCGGACTACGTTTATCCTTCACCACGTATTGAAAGGCAGGGAAAAAACGCTGATATTCGGCCAAAGATATAGCAAAGAGATCCTCCACCACATCGGTTGTCTCCCCTTCAATACCCCGTAGCATTAAAGTCTGGCGATAGGTAGGAGACCCTTCATCGGTAAGATCAAAGTGCCCTATCCACAACCGGTTATTAATAAGTGTCAACAACTCATAAACCGACCCCAAATCCTCTTCATCGAATTTCAATAAAGATGACGCTACCACGTCCAAAGTCTTCAGATCGCGATCCCATGTCCAAAAAGACTGAAAGTTTTCCCAGCTATCTGGATAACGAATCATCAACTCATCCTTACCAAAACGCAAATACGGCAAGTTCTGGGCGGTGGCGATATCTTCCAATTCATCTATAGGGCTTGCATTTTCGGCCCCTCGCATAGTCTGATCCGGCTTCATACTCTCTCCTCCGCAACACCACATACGCGATAAAAAAACATTTATTTCTTTTCCATCATGTCTTGGATTTTTTTATGTAACTGTTCATTTTCCTCACGAGCCTTTTGCGCCATGGCCCGTACGACTTCGAATTCTTCCCGTGTGACCAAATCCATATCACGAGCCACATGCTCTGCTTGTGCCTTGCACTTTTTCTTCATTTCGTTTTTCGCACCCAAGACCAATCCGAGCACACCAGACCCCAGACGAGCCATATCATCGAGAATTTTAAATGTTGTTTGCATGACATCTCCAAATTTTTGCTGTATTATGGCCACTGGCCTTTACATATGCAAGTAAAACGTTATCCATGAGCTTAATTCATATTTTACTAATTATTTCCAGCGCTTTATTCCTCTATGGAGCCTACGTAGATTATAAAACTCACCACATTCCCCCAGGAGCATTACTCCTCATCCCGGTAAATGGTTTTTTATTTCTTCTACGGAATGAAATGGATTTATTCGCATACACACTCAACGCCGCGGCACTCACCATCACTTTACTTTTCATCAGCAAGATTGTGGAAAAATATAAAAAAACACCTGTCCTTGGATATGGGGACCTGATTCTGATTTTTTCTAGCTTGTTATGGATATCTCCTGAGCACTATCCCGTATTTCTTATAGCCTGCGGTTTTATAGGTGTTTTTTTCAGCTTCCTATACCCGAAGCACAACGTTTTTCCGTTCGTGCCCGCTATAGCCTGTGCTTGGTTTTTAAGTTTATTGTGGCAAGAGAATTTTTTTCTCTAGATTCGAGGCTTGCAACGTAGTTTAATACCGGGCATATTGAACACATATTTTCACGAAAGGACAGTCATGCCTATTTTACCTGATTTCTGGATTCGCGAAGCTGCACAAACGCACGGGATGATTGAACCGTTTGTTGATCGCCAAAAACATAGTGGCGTTATTTCATACGGGCTATCCTCATATGGTTATGATGCACGTGTGGCGCCTGAATTTAAAATTTTTACCAATGTGGACAGCGCTATCGTTGATCCGAAAGATTTTTCGCAAGCCGGTTTTGTGGAGAGAGATACAGACGTTTGTATCATCCCCCCCAATAGCTTTGCCTTAGCACGCACCGTAGAATACTTCCGTATTCCCCGTGATGTTATGGTGATTTGCCTAGGCAAGTCTACTTATGCGCGCTGCGGGATTATCGTGAATGTGACCCCGCTAGAACCCGAGTGGGAAGGTCATGTAACGTTAGAATTTTCAAACACAACACCTTTGCCTGCCAAAATTTATGCCAATGAGGGCGCATGTCAGTTCTTATTCTTAAAAGGTGAAGGCGCTTGCGAAGTATCTTATAAAGACAGGCAAGGCAAATACATGGGGCAAACGGGCGTAACATTACCGCAGGTTATAAATGGATAAAATACATATTATTGGTGGTACGCCACTAAAAGGCACAATTCAAATTAGTGGCGCAAAAAATGCGGCTCTGCCCTTGATGGCAGCCTCGTTACTTTCTCGTGAGCCTTTAGTTTTAAACAACATTCCCGGTCTTGCAGATATCAAAAGCATGATAGAACTGCTCAGCCAACACGGTGTCACCGCGAGTCAAGACAAGCATCAGCTGACACTTTGCGCTAAAAACATTACAAACTTACGCGCCCCTTATGAGATCGTCAGAAAGATGCGCGCGGCTATTTTAGTTTTGGGGCCGCTATTGGCACGCTTTGGTGAAGCCGTTGTCTCTCTACCGGGTGGATGCGCTATTGGAACCCGTCCTGTTGACCTACATATTAAGGGCCTAGAGGCTATGGGCGCTGAAATTTTAATCGAAGAAGGTTATATCTTTGCCAAGGTTAAGGATCGCTTAAAAGGTGCCGACATTGAATTTCCATTTGTCTCCGTAGGGGCCACAGAAAATCTTTTAACAGCCGCATGTTTAGCCGATGGCACGACGAGGCTTATCAATGCCGCGCAAGAGCCTGAGGTTGTTGACTTGGCCAATTGCCTGGTGGCTATGGGAGCTAAAATAAAGGGGATTGGCACATCCACGATTGAGATAGAAGGCGTACCATCGTTACACGGCACAACCCACCATGTTCTGCCCGATCGTATTGAGACGGGAACATACGCGATTGCGGCCGGTATTACCGGTGGTGAAATCGATCTGATGGGAACCGACCTCAGTCTACTTCCTGGATTTAGCGAGACACTTAAAGCCGCTGGCGTTGAGATGACAGCTATTCCTGGTGGCATCAAGGCCAAGGCTCTAGCCCAACGCCCCCAATCCGTAGACATGGAAACGAGCCCCTACCCTGGATTTGCGACAGACCTACAAGCCCAATTTATGGCTTTAATGGTTTTAGGTACAGGGGAATCACGCATTCATGAGACGATTTTTGAAAATCGTTTTATGCACGTATCCGAACTGTCACGTTTTGGCGCTAAAATAGCCATTGATGGATCAATAGCCACAGTAACAGGTGTCGAGGAAATTAAAGGCGCACCCGTAATGGCGACAGACCTAAGAGCCTCTGTCTCCCTCGTTTTGGCAGCCCTTGCCGCCAAAGGTGAAAGCGTAATTCATCGGGTATACCATTTGGATCGCGGCTATGAATCCATTGAAGCCAAACTATCCGCATGCGGCGCAACCATATGGCGCGGTCAAGAGGAAGCGGAAGAAGTTTCAGCACAAGCAGTAACTGTTTAATGAACAGATCTATCGTATTTACCACATCCAAACCAGAAAGCGCCGTTTACAAAACGGTGCAACTGGCGTTGGAGAACGAAAGTTTCACGTGCGTAGATCTAACAACGAAGAATTTTTTGGACTACTGCCCCCTAAACAGCCACATCAGCGACGATTTTTTAGCCCTGGCCGAACAAATGGTCCAGCACGAGAACATTATTCTCGCATGCCCAGTCTATTGGTATAGCGTCCCTGCCCTCATGAAGCGATTCATTGATCGTTGGAGCGACATCCTGACGATCAGAAAAGACATCGGCCGCAAACTTCATGGCAAGAAGTTGTTTATCATTGCTTGTTACGGCACATACCCAGATGGCTATGAAGGCTTCGAACTACCTTTACAAAAAACAGCCTCCTACATGGATATGCGTTACGGTGGGTCTCTCATCTACTACACCGGTGACAATCCAGAAGGCCTGAGCAAAAACAAAATTAACCTAGAAAAGTTTAGATCCTATTTTTGAGCGGCCAAAACATTCACATCGCCATTTTTATCTTGAGGCTCAATAAAACTTTCAGAACACATTGACAAGAAACATTATTTTACCTACATAAATTAATGTACAAAAATATTATTAAGGAATAAAGATGTATTTATCACGTTTATTTATTATCTCATCTATCGCATTGGTATTTTCCATGCCAGTCTATAGCTCTAGCACAAACCCTGGAAAAGATGGAGATCATACTTATCCACTCCCCCCTTCAGATACCGTGAATACAGCTGAAACTGAAATAAATCAAAGTGATATCCCCTATTCCCAATGGGTTAAAATTATGGGGAATCTTATTCAAGAAGCCATCGATGAAAAAGAAGGTATTCCCCTCCAATTGAGGAAGGCTTACATGCGAGAAATTATCATTGAAGGCAATTCCATGAACGCACTGGAATGGTTTCAGAAATACGCAGAACAGGGCGATGCAGTAGCCCAATACATGCTAGCATATGCTTATTTAGAAGGATATGGCGTTGAAAAAAATCCCGTAAAAGCAGCGGAGTGGTTCCAGAAAGCTGCGAATCAGGGGCACGCACCGGCTCAAAATATGCTAGGATTCATGTACTGGAACGAATATGGCGTTGAAAAAAATCCCGTAAAAGCAGCGATGTGGATCCAGAAAGCTGCGGATCAAGGTTGGGCACTGGCCCAAGCCAACCTAGGAGCAAGTTACTTGAGTGGAAAAGGCGTTGAAAAAAACCCCGTAAAAGCAGTGGAGTGGTTCCAGAAAGCTGCGAATCAGGGGTACGCACTGGCTCAAAATATGCTAGGATCCATGTACTGGAACGGAAATGACGTTGAAAAAAATCCCGTAAAAGCAGTGGAGTGGCTCCAGAAAGCTGCGGATCAAGGTTGGGCACAGGCCCAAACCAACCTAGGAATAATGTACTGGAACGGAAATGACGTTGAAAAAAATCCCGTAAAAGCAGTGGAGTGGTCCCAGAAAGCTGCGGATCAAGGTTGGGCACAGGCCCAAACCAACCTAGGAATAATGTACTGGAACGGAGATGACGTTGAAAAAAATCCCGTAAAAGCAGTGGAGTGGTTCCAGAAAGCTGCGCAAAAAAAGGACAGCACAGCCATCGAAGCGCTCAAAAAAATTTTCTGGATAGATCCTAAAGAAACTAAATCTTCTGGGGTATTCAAGGAACAAGTTGAAATTCTGTACCAAGCCATCGCAGATATAGCTGCCCATTGTGAGCAAAAAATAGTGATGAACAGTGGATCCCACGGCATGCGAGAGGGGCAGTATGCCCTGCCTCGTCTCACCGAGCTCTACGCGCCCATATGTGAATTTGGTACACGAGTTTCGTCTATTTTAGAACCACTCATGAAAGCACAGCGTGGATTGATGGTGTCTTGCATAAAAGCAGATCTACCATTAATCCTAGCTTATAGACCCCAAAAAAATCCTACAAGCCTGTTGATAGAGGACGAAACCATTACCTTTGGGGAAAGAAATGTAACAGCGGTACTTCAGTATAAAAACTACTTAAATTTGATTCACGCAGATTTTAAAAAAACAAGGAAACATATAAACAAGCTGATCGATTCTCTCTATCCATCCATCGCATCGTTACATGCCTGTCAGCAAGGCGCACTTCAGAACGACCCAGGAGCCATTGAACGTTTTCAACAGGAAAAAGCAGACTACGATGAAATCATGGCGATCAATAAAGTTGAGATCGATATCTTAAAAGCTTATCAAACCAGGCTCCCTTTGCTCGAAGAAAACATGAAACAACTTCTACCCGCCACAACAGGTATGCGAAATCAAGAATTTTTGGATTCTGAAGAATTTAATTTCTTCAAATGATTCTATATGGGAGCCTGCATTATAGATGCGAGCAAAGAGGATCGAGATTTTAATGTTAATAATTGGTCAGGCGCTGCCTGACCAATTACAAGGTTATTAAGATCCTGCTCAATGTACCAAAACCATGAGTTTTTGACACTCCCAATAGAACCCTCAGTGTGACAAAACACACAAATGGATCTTTAAAATCCTTGAAAATGTTGGGTTGCAGCACTCGAATATCAAATTCCAAAAAAAATGGCAGAGGTCAGGAGCTATATACTTCTATGAATTATTTTTTCAATAAATTTTAGTGTGGGGATAGAATTTGCTAAAGGCGTGAAAAAATCACAGGGGCTACGCATGAATTTAATTTATTGTAGATGGAAAAAATCACCTTAAGCATTTATCGATGCTCAACCCTATGTTATGATGGTTGCCATGAGACAGATAAATTTATGGACCCATTAAATGAACATTCATGAATATCAAGCAAAAAATTTGTTGCTGCAATATGGCGCCCCGGTGGGCAGCGGAAAGGTTGCCTACACCCCAGAAGAAGCTGTAAAGGCGGCAGAAGAACTCGGCGGTAACGTTTGGGCCGTAAAAGCTCAAATCCACGCGGGTGGTCGAGGCAAAGGTGGCGGTGTAAAAATTGCTAAAAGTCTGGATGATGTAAAAAAATATGCGGATCAAATTCTCGGCATGACGCTTGTCACGCCGCAAACAGGCCCAGAGGGGCAATTTGTAAAGCGTATCTACATTGAACAAGGCTGCGATATCGAGCGTGAGCTCTACTTCAGCCTCCTGATCGACCGACAGACCAAACGCATTGTTGCCATGGCCTCAACGCAAGGTGGTATGGATATCGAAGAGGTTGCAGCGCATCACCCCGATGCCATTATCCGCGTAGCCATCGATCCCATCAGCGGATTTCAAAGCTTCCACGCCCGCAAGCTCGCTTATGGTTTAGGTTTGACCAGCACACAAATAAAAGAAGCTATGAAGTTTTTCACTGGCGCCTATAAGGCCTTCACCCAAGAAGATGCTAGCTTACTGGAAATTAACCCGTTAGTCGTTACCAAAGACAATCGCGTTATGGCTTTAGATGCCAAAATGGGATTTGATGATAATGCCCTCTTCCGCCATTCCAATATTGCGGCCCTTCGCGATGCGGATGAAGAAAATCCAGTCGAACGTGAAGCTAATGAACATGACTTAAGCTATATTAAGTTAGACGGAAACATTGGTTGCATGGTCAATGGTGCAGGTCTGGCCATGGGAACCATGGACGTCATCAAACTGTTTGGCGGTGAGCCTGCTAACTTTTTGGATGTGGGCGGCGGGGCTACCCGTGAACGTGTCTCGACAGCCTTCAAATTGATCCTTTCGGATCCCAATGTAGAGGGCATTCTCGTCAATATTTTCGGCGGAATTATGCGGTGTGATGTCATCGCGGACGGTATTGTCGCCGCCGCAAAAGATGTCGGCATTACCGTTCCTCTCGTGGTTCGATTGGAAGGCACAAACGTAGAAATGGGCAAGAAGATCTTAAACAACTCTGGCCTACCTATCATATCCGCAGACAACCTGGGCGATGCAGCCCGTCAAATCGTTAAAGCAGTGAAAGAGGCCGCATAATGACCGTACTTATTAACCGCGATACAAAAGTAATTTGCCAAGGATTTACCGGTAATCAGGGGACTTTCCACTCCGAACAAGCCATTGCCTACGGCACAAAAATGGTCGGTGGCGTTACCCCAGGAAAAGGTGGGACAACTCATTTAGGCCTGCCCGTATTTGATACGGTTGCAGATGCTCGTGAAAACACAGGAGCCGATGCGACTGTCATTTACGTCCCCCCTCCCTTTGCCGCCGATGCCATTATGGAAGCGATCGATGCGGAATTTCCTTTGATTATCTGCATCACCGAAGGGATCCCTGTACAAGACATGCTACAGGTTCGCCGGATGCTAGACGCCTCCAACAGCCGCTTAATAGGCCCCAACTGCCCAGGCGTTATTACTCCAGGTCAATGTAAAATTGGCATTATGCCAGGTCACATTCATAAGCCAGGCAACATCGGCATTGTCTCTCGCTCGGGAACGTTAACCTACGAAGCCGTCTTGCAAACAACTATGGTTGGTCTGGGTCAATCTACATGCATAGGTATTGGCGGAGACCCTATAAACGGTACAAACTTCGTCGATTGCTTACAAATGTTTGTGGAAGATAATGACACTCACGGCATAATTATGATCGGTGAAATTGGCGGCAGCGCCGAAGAAGATGCAGCGGCATTCATAAAAGCCTCAGGCACAAAAAAACCCATCACCTCATTTATTGCTGGCGTTACGGCACCTCCTGGTCGTCGCATGGGTCATGCCGGTGCGATTATTTCAGGTGGCGAAGGTACAGCCGGCGCCAAAATAGATGCCCTAAAAGCTGCTGGCGTTAGTATTGCTGACTCACCAGCCGATATCGGCACCACCATGGCCGGCCGCATGCAAAAAGCTGCGTAACGTTACACGAATAAAGCCAGGGCACATCGTATCCTGGCTTTTTTCTATTTGCAAAAAACCGATTGATAAAATTACAAAACCATTTAAAATCAGCGCATTATATACAGGAGAAAGAAACATGCGCATGAAACAATTAAAACTTTTAACCCTTACCATGGGAATGCTTTTTATGTTCAGCCCAAAACTTGAAGCAAAAGTTGTCTTGATAAACGTTTTTGAAGTCCCAGAAGGAAAAGTTAACGAGGCGATTAAGATGTGGGAAACAGCTCGAACTTTCCTTAAAGCACAACCAGGATATATATCCACGGAGCTTCACCAGTCATTAGATAACTCTGCTCGTTTTCAACTCATCAATGTGGCGGAATGGGAAGATGCTGAAAGCTTTAAAAATGCCACAGAAGCCATGAAAAAATCAGGCAACCTACCCAAAATAGATGGCCTCGTTGGTAACCCCAGCCTATATAAAATCATAAAAACAGATAATTAATAAGATCGCCACCTACCCCTAAAGCCAAATATGGTTATAGGGGTGGTCAATTTGTACTATCAGGGCCTACGCATGAAAAATACACAGAACCTGTCACACCTGCGAAGGCAGGTGTCCAGCGCAACATGTGCCTCGCAGAGGCTCCTTATAATCGTTTTACATTAATAAATAAAGTGTTGCTTCGCAA
>JAGOMX010000011.1 GCA_017993335.1 Alphaproteobacteria bacterium
TCCATCAAGGCAAAAAGGTAGGCCCTTACCTGAGATTTTTTCACTGCGGAGTTGCTTAACATTAGAGCGGCACACAAATGTTTGCTCAGATACCGCACAGGTATCGCCTACCATCGTTTTGCACTTGGTGCCCAATTGATCGCACCCCTTTAGACGGTAAGATTCACAGTTATTTAAAGATGGAAAGTGGCAACGATAGCTGCGCTGCATCTTCCACCAATCCCGCTTGACGGGATAACCGTTAATCACCTTGGTGGCTAGGCCTTCTAGAATTTCTTCTTCTGCATATTCACACAAGCCCAGATCTGTTTTCTCTTCTAAGGGTGCGCAAGTGTCTTCAATGTGTTCCTTCACATCACTTTCTTGAACAGGCGGTCGGTACGTTATCTCAACGTTGATCGTAAAATCAAGGAGCAGAGGTCTGACTTTCTTTTTCTTCTTTATGTAATGGGTGCGAACTGACAAAACGCCATTACTGGCCAGGGTGGTATAATCATTACCATTGATGAGTTTTACGCTCTCAACTTGACCATGAAATTCCTTGGGTAATGGGTTGGTAAGGGTTGTGCTAGCACTATATCCGCCCCAAAAGTGGGGGGCAGCGGAGTCAAGCTTCTTATCGGTGATTATGTTACGAGATAGGCCTCCGCTCCAGCCGTGAGAGTAAACCTTAAGGGATACTATGTGGGTTTTAGGCTCCGGCACGATTACATCCGCATGCCTGGTTTGGGGGCAAACATAGGTTGTTGGATCTCCGGACTCTTCACATGTATGACGGGTGCTAGGGTTATCCTTATCTTGTGGCGAGCTAATAGAAAATGGCTCGCCCTCTGAAATGATGTGTATGGGATTAGCGGTCGCATCATTGGCACGCTTGAAAGATGGATCATTGACGGGATCAATTTTCACGCAAGGCTTTTCATTCAGGGTTTTGGAGAGGAATTTCGCATTTTCGTTTGTTGTGAGGATGCTTTCTTTTTGAGCATCCAGTTGAGCAACGCTCATGCCGGCTTCAGGTGGTGTGACCGTTTTAAAGCCGGGCACGTCTTCCAGTTTGAAGGCTTTGACGGCTTGTCTGTTTTTATCAGCATATTGTTTTGCAAAGGCTTTGCCTTCTTCATGGGATTTCTTTTGATCGGCAGAAGCCTTGGTAACAGCTAGGATGCATAAACAAGAGAACAGCCCTTTTTGCATCATGATTGACAGCTTCATTTGGAACTCCCACTTATATTTTGAAACAGAGCTTTAGCCTTTTGATTCCCTCCCTTGGCAAACGTATTCAAAGCATGGTGAAGAGAAACGTGGCCAGAGAGCTTGTCATGAGATGGCTTATTTTCCGATGAAGACATGGGCTGATCCAGCAGCACAAAGACTGGACAAGCTTTGATGTCAAAAGACGTAAAGAGGGTTGGATCTATCAATGCATCCACACCCAACTCCCTCATTTTTTCTGAAGTCTTAGGAAAGCTACCATCAACTAGACCCCGAAAAACTAATTTGCCGCCGGCTTTGTTGACTTGTTTCCCGAGAGATTTTAACGCTTCCATGGGCATGGAAAACGAGACAAAGACCAACAGGGATGGATACCTGTCTTCTGAAGATTTTTCTTCCAATTTCGCAGCTGAAGATCTGCAGACCTTTTGGTTTGAGCCATTATCCTTGTCTCCCTTTATACCTTGAATAATCTCATAGGCCATCTGCCGGTTTTTGTCCTTATTGGCTTCTTTCGTTTTCAAAATGTCTTGAACCCAGGACATATCAACCTCTTTGGCAATAGCTGTGGTTGTGAGAACCATGAAGACGATTAACGGGACTATAAGAGACAACAATTTCTTTTCCTCCAAATGAGATAACCAAAATCCTCACCTTTGTAAGGAAACTGATGGCCCGCAGACCACAGAGAATCACTGCGTCCCAAGGGATGACAGCCCAATACAGTCGTGGGTATGGGATAGGTCATCTGCGTTTTGTATTGGGTTTTACGAATGATGGGCATGGGGTATTTGCTGCAAAGTCCAGGAACACCTACATAGCCAAAAGCAAGCCCTTGACGGTGCAACTTGGCCAGCATTCTTTCCACTAGTAGTAAGCTAGCTTGCACGCCACTGCTGTGGGAGCCGACGTTGCCCGTAAATGGATACATGGACCCTTGGCATCCTCCACACCAAAATAGAGCATCATTGCCAAAACCAGCGGTCGCCATGAGGCAATCAGCAGCACAAGCAGCTTGCGCAATGGGATTCGCAAAAAGAGCGGCTTCTGGGTTGATGATAAAACTCAGCTCATCATCATTCCATAACGGATCTAATTCAGTGATATAAGCCACATCAACCGTCGCCTTTTCCATGCATACGAAATCAGTCAGCAGCTCAAGCCAATAGAGCACGGGATACACGTAAAAATGCACCTGATAAAAACTATGCTTACCGTGGCCTTTGGAGGTATGCGACATACTGCCTTTACCCACAACGCCTTTGTTAGGGCCAATCACGATTCCACCCATGTTAACCATGCAAAATGGAGTGCGCGTCACGTCCACCAATCGCACCGGCTCCCAGAAACTAATGGGGATGCCGATGCGTGGTGGATCTTTGCAATAACAAAGCGGTGCAGATACATTGGGCGTGTCTTCTCCGCTCATGACTTTGACGCCTGCAATTGTTATAGGAAAGATGCATTTCCAGCAGATGTCTGTGATGGGATTGACGAATCTGCCTGAGCAAGCGGCTTGAGATTCTTGGCATAACGTCATTAGAAAACAAACCAGCATTAAGATCTTTTTCATCATGAAGCCTCCTTCAGAGCAATTTCAGAAATCTTCAAATGCTGACCTTCTTGCTCCACAACTGCCGGCACCGCCTGTATTTCAAATTTGCCTGTGAGAACGCCGCCTTGGTCAAAGAAAACAGGCTTATCCCAAGACTCCATCAGTTCAAACGGTGCGCCGGATACAAGGATTACTTTTACCTTAATATCTGGATCAAAAAACTTTTCTTGAACCCATTTCACTTGAGCCTTATCCTCACCCTGAATAAAGACCAGCTTGGTGCGCAATGGATTTGTGCTTAGTGGATTAAACTTGGTGCCCGCCTTTTGGAATATCCGCCCTTCATGATCTTTGAGGTCGTAAGGCACAACGATAGAAGGATCAATGGAATACTCTCTGTTTTGGGTTGCTTTGACGATACCTTTTACAGCAGGTGGATTGGCTAGCGAGGCTTTGGTTTTTTCCAAAATCTCGTTCTGGTGATGCTGGATCAAGCCAGACTCCTCCAGCTTCATCAGTTTCGTTTGTATATCTTGTAGTAAATCCGGTTCATCAATGGGATAGGTATGACCAAAAGTGCCATAATCTCTAGCGCAAGCTTGATAAGCCAAAGCTGTTACGACGAGCAAAGAAAGACCAATTAATTTCATGCTTGTTCAACCTTTCGTTTGCCGATTCCAAAACAACGCCCCCTAATGTGGCTGGCCTTCACTAGCCCAAACTCCTGATAACGAGAATCAAAAGAGCGAGAATGATTGCCGACTACAAATACATATCCTGCTGGAATTTTTTTGATATCAAGCGGCGTGAGTGTCAGGCCTTGAGTTGTTTCATTTAACAAGGTTCCTATAAAACGGCTTCCGATAAAAGCACCTCCATCCTTAATCGTGATGACATCCCCGGGAATGCCAGCAATCATTTTGGTGTAATGAAGACCGGAAAAATAGTCAGCTTGATGACCCTCGACACTGACATAATCTCCCAAACCTATCCGCACAAAATCCGCGCATATAAAAGCCCTATAGGGGGCGCTATCTGTACGGTTAAAATGGATTTTGGTATGCGAGGCGACAATCCAAACCAAACTAAAAGCCATCCCGCCCAAAACCAGCGATTTTATCCAGAATGGATTTATAAAAATCTTTCTCATGCCGCCCTCCTTAAGGAAATAGCCTCAATGGCATCGGCCAGGACAGCCCCACCATCGACCAGCTGTTGTACTGCTGCGAACTCTTCTGGTTTGGTGGAATAAAGAATTAAAGAATATGGATCCAACAAAAGTCGTCCAATGGCATAGCCGTGGGTCCCGTAGACCATGACTTCTGCGTATTGCCCTTGTTTAGTTTTAATGGAGCTCAGCATTTCTTCCATGGCCGGATCCATGGATATGCGGCTAGATTGTTTGAGCTGGCGAATGGATTCAGATTTCTGTGCCAATAAACACATCCAGTCCGAGTTCTCAAAAGCAGCTTGAGCTGCAGGAGTCGCATAAAAGTCATTGACGGTTTGCGTCCCCACCACTAACGATCCACGATACTTGCGAAGACGCCTGGCAGCGGTTTCAATAAACTCACCGGACTGTTTGCCCCGAAGCATATCCCAAGCTTCATCCAGCACCACATGGGTTGGGGTTTTACGATCGCCCAAATACAGCTTGTTGGTAATCTGCGCTATAACCATCTGCACAATGACTTCCTGCAGGTCTTTCTTTTCTTTAAGCTCCTCAAGTTCCACAACAACCATGGCCGCGCTTAAATCGATATTGGCCGGGCCGTTAAAATAGCGACCATGAATACCATCCTTGGAATAAGGAAAGAGCTTCTGACCTAAATTCTTGGCAATCTGAGAGTCTTGATTGATTAAAAGCTCTGCAACTGAAGTGATGGATGCATTGACACCTTCTTCATGCCATGCTTGCTTTATAGCCTGCTCAATAAAGGAATTTTCTAAGTCGCCCGTTCCTTCACGAGGTGCTGCCATCAGTGAAACAATTGGTTTAAGCATCGCAAGCGCATCTTCAGCTTCCGCAGCATCAGCTGTTGGAATCGAGCTGAAAGGATTAATGCAAATGTTCGATCGCGAGGTAAATTCTATATACTCACCGCCTAAGAGTTTGGCGGTCTTCTCAAATGACCGACCCACATCCAGCACAAACACTTGTCCCCCCTGGCCTAAATTGCTGGCCACCAGCTCTTGCATAAAGACGGACTTACCGGAGCCAGATTTACCAACCACAGCCACATTGTAGTTACCTTCTTGGTTATCAAAAGGACTCCAGGTCATCACTTGGCCTCTACGGCCCACCAGCAACATGCCAGGAGACGATGTTCCCTTCCATTCAGCTTGTAGTGGCAAAAGATTGGCCGACTCCGTGCTCAAAGTAGTTTTGAGGCGTTGGAAGGCATATAGATCTTTAGATACACCTTCGCCCCAGTTCATAGGTAGGGTGGATAGGAAAGCCGGCAGATGGATGTATCCGTTGGCTTGCAACTGCCATTGTTTATTCCGATAGAGATTGTTCAACACCTGATCCGCATGAGCAAAACCATCTTGGGTACAAAACAGGCTGACCATGAAACTTGTCTGCACGAACCGTTCACCTTTACCCTGTTGATGGCGAACAAAATCCAACTCTCTGGCTTGCTTCACCAATATAGGAATACGTTTGCCAATCTTCGAGCGGGCTTGGTTTTCCACCCAGGATTCCCGCGACTGCACGCGCATCTTGGTCTTTTCTTGATGACAAATATGAATGCCATAATGAATCATAAAGGGACAAGGAATCTGCAGCAGGTCACGCATAGCATCACCGATGAGATCACCCATGGCATGCAATGACCAATAATCTGGCTCACGGCGTACAGAGTAAGTTCGAATCAATGTCTCGCCCTCATTCAATGCAATATGATCTTTGCAGATCTGCAGACTATTTCCGGGAACTGGAATCTGCGTTTCCAGACTTTGATAGGGATTCCATTTCAAGTTCGAAGGCTCAGTGGTCTTGGTATAATTCAGGATGCCATCCATGGTATTTATAAGATCATCTGCATCCCAGCACTTAACCGGCATACCCAAAGTGGCCAGAGCCGTTTTGATCTGTTCTTTAAGCTGCAGAATCTTCTGCTCATCGACGGGGTTATCGGGCTGGCCCGCTTGCGCATAAGAAACAATGCACCGGTAATCCCGGATCGTTTGCGCAGCCTCTTCATCAAAAACCATTTGGCTTAAGTGCTGGGCCCGACGTGTAGCCAGCTTTGCAAATACACCCCCTTGACGCAAGCGAGCCGCTTCCCAGTAATTTAAAACCCCACCTATCTTAGGATCAGCCCATAACGTAAACTGAATGAAAGATCCTTCCGGCAGCATGGTCTGAAACAACCCACTAATCTCCCGTTGCATTTCTTCCGAGCAACCCACCATGGGATAGGTTTCAAAAACAAAGCCAGTGCTGTTCTCGTTATAGAAGAGCCCTTTCGCTTGATCAAAGCTTCGATAGGGCAGCAAACTGCTCATCGGGAAATGCTCGAAATACTCATTAATCTGAGCCAAAAAAGGAGAGCCTTCCGCCACTCCATAGTCGGTTCTCTCATTCAGCGATCCAGCTAGCTTTTCTCCAAAAGATGAAAGTTGTTTGAGCATGAGCATTAACCCTCTTGGGCTTTGGCAACAGGCTCCACAAAGTGAGGTCCATGATAATTGCCGTTTGAGTCCTTGTATCCGGCAAACCAGATACGATTTGATTTAGGTGCTTCCGCATACATCACAGGAGCTCCAATAAAATCTGCATTCAAGTGCAAGGGTGCCGCTTGATCAGTTCTTACCAGCCGAGGGCGAATCACATCCGTGGAGGTGTAATCTTCCGGATCCTTATGAGGCATATCACCTTTTTCCACCATCTGATTCACGCGGCTTAAGGATCTACATCCCACACCTTGTCCCGCTGGACAATCAAAGGTCTCTGAATAACTTGAGCAACCAGATAACGCCAAACCCAATATTAGACATACTTTTTTCATATTCTTCTTCCCCTTTTATAGTTCTATTACCCCAGTCCCTTGGGGTTTCACCCCAAACCCCAGGATATTTTTGTGAAGTGATCATTCAGTCATCTTTAAAATCTTAAAATCACTTCATTCAAATATCCTGGGGTCTTAGGGGCAAAGCCCCTAATCCTATAAGCCTAATCTGCTTTGTTCGCAGAAGGCAGCCAGTCACTGTTGTCCTGACTTTCCTCCAAACTCTGTATAGTTTTTTGCCGAGATTGATTGCGGATTTTGCCAATGGTTTGACGCACGGAGGTATCCCCAAACTGAGTTCCTTCCGTAAATACGATGTCCACTTGACGACCAGCTGCCACTTGCAGAACAGGTTGTAGCTGCTCTAGGCGTTTAATGTAAAAGTCCGCATACTTATCGAGAGCTTTAGAAACCCCAGATGCAGCACCGGCTGTTAACATTTGCCCTGGAGCCAAGGCTGGCGGCGCCGTAAAAGGCGAGGCCGGAAAATCAGTCTTTTGTTGTTGAACGCTAAAAAACTGACCCACACCACTTAAGAATCCACCCACCAGACTATCTCTCAATACTGGCCCAGCACGATCAGCCACAACGCCTCTGATCCCTGCACGACCATCTTCGCCAACCACATAGCCGGCAACTTGTGTTTCGGAGATCTCGCCAGTTAAACGCTCCGTACAAGTCAGCTTTTCAAGGCGCATATAAACCCGCTCCGAGGAAAGATCCCCATAAGATGAAGCTAATATATGACAAGCTTTTAAGTCCGGCTGAAACCGCCGCGGCAGGTTGCCATGATCCACCACCCGCAATAACACCGGCCTAGGATCCGACTGCGAGTGAACAGAAGTGGACGCATCCACACCTCCCAGCAGCACAGCTTTAGCAAAGGCACCTGCGGGGATAGTATTTTCAATGGTGGATTTCTCTCCAGGTCCTTTACCGTCAGTTTTCGATAGATTCAAGACGATCTTGCGCACTACAGGCCCTGATTTTCCAGACGGCTGTTCCGCTCCTATTTGCGGCAAGAGATCTTGTTTTGGCAGTTCATTGACCGGCGCTTCCTGCACATTATTTTCATCCATAGGCTCCGGCAGTTCTTCCATCTGAGGCGTAGAATCCGCTGTAAGTTTGACATTTTCCATCAACAGCTTTTCCAAAGCTTCCAGCTTATCGCGCGTTAATTTACTTTCTGACTCCACCCGTTCAACCCAGACTTCTTGAGGGTTAATGCGCTGACCAGAGGTGGTAATCTGAGATTCCTTCACCGGCACTTCATCAACTTTTATCTCTGGTGTGGGATCTGCAGACCAGAGCACAGCCCCAATAATGACGAGCCCTATGGCCCCAACCACCCCGGCTAACAGGTACTGCTTATGCTTAATCTTAAATGAGGGAAGAGTCATGATGCCTCCTTAACGGCGTGAACCACATACAGCTGAGCTGATGCTCCGGGCTCAATTGTTGTGGACGAAAGACTAAGAGCTAAATCGCCAGATTTGGCTAAATCTTGTTCCGCAACTTTGAGGACAGTTTCACTATCATTTTGAAGGCAGTAAATGATGCCCTTAAAGCTCTCGCCCTCGTATGTCTTGATTGCTTTGAAAGCAGGGTTTGATTCATCGTCTTCTCTCGGGCTAATAGTTTTGATGTCAAAACCTTCCAAACGATCTCCAGCGGCCATAGCCATAACAAGTGCAGCAATTTTGTCCTCCCGGGATGTACCTGTTTCTATTTTTTCACTATCAGCTATTCCAACACCCGCTTTAAATAATACGGTTTGTGCATCTAAATCATCGGGCATTAAGGTAAGATCTTGAGTAAGACCTGCTTCTGTCACGATTGTTAAAGAAACAGGCTCCAACATCTTATTGGACAAGAACCTCAAAAAGATCTGCCCCCCATGATCATCGGTCTCGATATGAAAATGCTCATCAGCCCCAAACACCTGTTGAATACGATCACCCTTAACGGCGATTCGATTCATCTGCCGATTGGAAACCATAATTTCAGTCCGTTGATGATCCACCAGATTAAAACTCTGAATCGCTTGTACTTCGGCACTTCCAAGGGCCAACAACCCCAGCCCCAAAAGCTTTTTCTTAATCATGTTGATCACTCCTTATCAGTTTAAATGATTCAATCAACAACCGGCCGTGGCGATAAACCAAGGCAAAGTTATAAACGTCCCTAGATTGCGAAATTCGCTTCTCACCCACATAGCGCAGCAGATCTCCCGTGATCTCGACCGACATGGTATTGGGATCCACCTTCACCAAATTAGGCTGAAAACTGGTCGCCACATTTTCTTTCTTGATTCGATCCTCATCCTCCAAAAGCCGACGCTTTAAAGGTCCGTAAGCATGCTCAACTGCTTGCCGCAAGATGATCTCCCGCTTAAAGGCAATGTTGGATGGGCTGTTATCCAAAAGCAGCGACGCAAAATACAAACCCATCTCTTCCAGATAACTGGCCGATACCCGATGCTTATCGAGCCAATATTCCTGATGCAAATCCGGCGGCACAACGATCACGCGCTCATTTTTAAACAAGCTCAATACCGCTTGCGTCAGATTAGTGATCAGCAGAAAACTTGTAAAAAACAGCAACAAATTACGTCGCTGCTTTAAATCCCCAAGCCGGCTGCTCTCCAGTATAAACTTCATCCTAAGTACTCCCGAATGTATGAAGGCGGTGAGGTTGGCAACTTCCTGCGATTGTGCGGCAGATACCAATAGAGAGCATGTTTAACCGCCATCAATCCCAACCGCCTTTTAAGATTCCGTAAACCCCAAAACCCAAAAGCTGACATGAGCAGCCCAACAATGAAATGATCAATGGCCAAGCCAAAGAACATGGGCAGAATGAGAATAGCTGCCTCATCCACGGTCCATTTCAGAATTCGCAAAGGATCATCCAGGTGATGCAATATAATGTGCTGATCATAATCGGTGCTCATGGGAATAATCTCCTCACACGACCATGGCGAAAGTGCTAGTAATCCAACCCTTCATGAAGTACACGAACGCGCAGCCCGCAATGCCTGAAACAAACATCCAGCCGTTTTGCTTTAAGATACCGCCAATGGCCGCAGCCCCAGAAACCGCCAGCAAACCAATTCGCATATAGCCGCCTGTGATAAGCTGCTCGACTTTCGTGATCTCCGAATTAAATAGATCACCATTGGTTCCAGCAGCAAATGAATCCGACGCCAGCAAGCAAGTCCCGACCATTACGGCAAGAGGTAGATACTGTTTAGTTTCCATGGATGTTTCCTTTTTGTTATGGTTTAAAAAATGATGGAGATCTATGAGTGGGCGATGGAAACCATTCCCGCCGCCCACCTTCATAGAAGCGTCACCCTGAGGAATAAAGAGGCACCTTTCTCCCAGGGTTTTACCGGCCACTTTATTGACGCCTTGTTTAACGCCGGTAAAACTGAATTTGCAAAATGGGAGAATTGATCTGAAATCACTTGATTTTTCAAGCAAAGGCATGGATATATGTAACTGCATTTCAATCTCCGCATTGGGGTGCAGATACTCGGGTTGAAGTTTAGCGACGTCGCCCGGGTATCATTACCGTTGTTTGTTTAAATTCCGTGTCTTAAGCCTTCACCTCAATTTTAATGTCAGCTTCATTTTTCCAACATTCCCGAGCGATTAATTTCAACTCGCAGAGGTAATTGGCGGACATGTGATCTCTGTGAAACCGTGTAGGAGCAATCAAAACCGCCTGGCCATCCTTAATCGCTAAAGGCACACAAGGTTTCAGCCAAGCATCAAAACAAGCTTGCCCCTTAAGCCGGGCAAAGCCCCGATAAACCTCTAGCCAATCAGCAGGATAGTTACGGGCTTTAAAAAGATCCTCAATTACCTGATTAAACTCACCAGCAGCCTTTTCAACTTTTACTTCCTTAACTCCAGGCTTATCGTAAATCTGGCCCTCCAGCACCTTGAGCGCGTTTGAAACGTTTAAAGCCCATTCCAGGTTAACCTTGAAACCACTTTCATTCTCGCCCAGTAAAAACCGGATACCAGCAATCCTCGAGCAATACCGCTCCCACTCTGCAAAATCCCCATCGAGTATGCCGTTAAAAATAATCTCAAGAGCTCTCCGACGGCCATCCGTCAAAACCAATTCCTTGCGAGGCGAATCCTTGATCTTTTCCTGAACCAAACGATTCCAGACCTGAATCATTTTCAGAGGTAAATCATCCTCCTCCTCATGCGCAGATTTCAAGCTAGGAGGGGTAAGGGGAGGAAGATTAATATTATTAAATTTATTCTCTGCTTCCGTATATGATTTACCCAAATTGGGTAGCTCCGTATACCCATTCTGGGTAGATGGTCTACCCAAGATGGGTAGGTCGATCACCCCATCCTGGGTAGTAGGTGACCCACTGATTTCATAATCAGCAGATTGCACTCCGGAATTAACCCTAGCCATTTGGCCGTTTTTACCAACGCCCAACCCACTGACTTCTGCTGGAGTGGGTTGCTCTCTATATAGTGTCTGATTTCCCCCGACGAAAACCTCAGATGCAGGAGCTCCTCGTTGTTCTTTATATGTGTATGTTTCATGGGAGATTTTTGCTGTCTTGTCATTTTGATACGTCGATCTACCCATTTTGGGTAGATCGATCTCTGAATTTTCAGAGGCCTCATTAGCATTCATATATAAGGGAGCTTGAATGGCCGTCGAGGAAAGCATTAGACCAGCAAGTTCATTCAGCATTTCGTAATCTATGGAGTAGGATTTCAAATTTCTAAAACCAGTTTGTTCCATATGGGTGAGAATTAGCTTTTGCTCATTTAGCTTTTCAATGGTTCGAACGATAGTATTCTTCCCCCAAAATGGGAACTCCTGTCCCCACTCTTCATAAGTATTCCGAACCCAAACACGACCATCAAAATGATTCTTATTTCTCTCACTCGTCTGACGGTAATGCATCTGCTGCAAAACAATAGCTTCATTTAAGCCGAAGACCTTAGCCAAAGACCGCAGCACCAGAAGAGGTGGTTCATCGATTAATAGGCGTGATGTCATTTAGACTCTCCTTATGCCCGGTTGCTCTTTTTTTGTGATTGAATTTTGTTATTAATATATGAAGATGTGCTGTGTCTTAGGCGATTGTTCTCGAAAGTCTCTACATCAACTAGACGATAAAGAACTTTACGGCCTATTTTAAAATATTTTGGGCCTGCCCCTGTCCATCTCCATTGTTGGAGTGCGGAGAGGGATACTTCCCAACGCTCAATTAGATCGCGCTCTTCTAGAAGAATGTTTGCCATTGCTATGCCTCCTTTGCTATTATCGAAAAATCGCATTTAACAAGATCAAGCTATGCAAGATCACGTGAAATGTGGTATACACAGGTTAGCTATTTATTAACCTTTCGTATCATTTATGATAGATTTACATGGCAATTTGGCGATGTCAATATACTATCTGCGATATTTGCGGGATTTTTTATGAGGCATTCTGTAGCCAAAAAAATACGAGAAAAGATTGAAGAGCAACATCTTTCTGTACAAGCCTTTGAAAGAAAGGCTGGTCTTAAAATTCATGCTGTCCATAATATCTTGTCTGGTAAATCAACCAAGCCAAGTATTGATGTATTAATTGCCGTTGCTAAAACCCTAGGCTGCACTGTGAACGATTTGGTTAGTGAAGAAGACGAAAAATTACCCCAACAAAAGAAAAAACTAGTGAAATACACCAATCTCAAACTCATGGCTCAAACCTTGTCTTACCTAGCCACCGAATTTGAAAATGGAGAAAAAGGGCTGGATGTATCCGATATAGATAACGCCATCCAAGAAATTTATGCTTTTTGTGAAAAAAATAAGGGCGGAGCCTTCGATGAAGGTTTCGCCAATTGGTGGGTCACAAAGATGAAAGAAAATGCAGGTTTTTAAGCAGCTTTTTCAAACTTTTTTAATGCAGCAATAGATCTAGGATGCTTCATACCAAATATCTCAATATGCTGAGCCAGATAATCCTTAGCTAACAGTTCATTTTTCATCAGCAAGCCTAGGCTGATGAACTTTGAATAAAGTTCACTGACATCATCAACCTTCATATTCGTAAATTCGATCTGATAGATTTTTAATGCCTTTATATAACTTTCCAGAGCTCCCTCTAGGTTATGCCCGGCCACTAACACATCCCCTTTTACCATATGCGCATATGCTTGCATTCTATTTTTTGAGTCAGAGCCATAGCTCTTTGTAAATCCCTCAACTGCATTATCAGCAAGCCTCTCTGCCTTGATAAGGTTTCCATCATGAAGTTCACACAAAGACAAGATGACTCCTACTCTTGCCACTGTTTCATGCTTCTCATCATCGCCAGCGCATCCCAAAGCTAATTGATAAGCTCTTTCCGCATGTTCCTTTGCAAGGTTCATATTAGACTCTTTCATCTCTATTTTGGCGGCGTACAGATAGAGAATGTGCAATGCGGATTTTTCTAATTCGCTACCCTTGATTTTGTTGAGTGCTTCCTTCAGGTAAGCCCTTGCCTGCTCATAATCTCCTGTATCCAATGTGCACAGCAGTCTATTGAAAAGCAAAAACATTTTGTTTTTATCCGCCCCCTGATCCCCAATTAATATTGATGCCCTCTCTATACTTTCGAGCATTTTGCTGGTGTCACCCTGGGCCCCATAATAGAATGTAAGATTATTGCAAAGAAGTAATACGAGTTCATCCTTTGCAGCTTCATCATCAATCTTCTCTAAAATTTCCGAGGCCTTCAGGCAGGCAGTGATGGCTTCCGGCAACGTGGAATTGTCATATACCATAAAACTATACAAGCTATAAAACCGACCTTCAGCTAGGCTTGGCAGCTTATTGTTACTCCGTTCAATCCTTTCTTTACACCTTTCTGCCAAAGGATTAGCAATCTCATACCTGCGTTGGAAATAGAAAAGATAGAAAAGAGCGGCCACTTCCAATTCTGTTGCGAGTTTTGAATCACCATTATAGTGTCTCGTGATATCGAGGACATGATTGAGCAGATTTGGGTTATCTTCAAACAATTTGACGATCTTATCAGTGTTGTTATCCAAATATGATACAAGCACTTCCATTCCATTTACGAGGGCTTCAATTTTTTGTTCATCACTAACATAATTTTGGACAACCGTAGCGACATATGGATGAATTGAATAACCCTTGTTTTCTTTGACCAGAAGTGATGGCTCTACAAGATGCTTATAGGTCAGTTGGCCTTCATGCTTAAGAAGGCTCTGGGCTTTGATAAGAAACTCTTCCTCAATATGGGAACATGACATAAATGACAAGGTAGCCAAAAACATGAGTGATTCAGGCGAATCCCTCCTAATATTTTCCAACAACAATTCCAGTGATGAATATAGCTCGATACTTGCTTCTTGTTTTGTCAAAATCATTTTTTCCTCTTCACTTAACTTCTTGCTACTTCTCTCGAACATATCAACGTATAGTCTGCATGTCATGCCAGGCGCCCTAATTAATATAAGAGGATGCCTGCAATAGTGCACGAGGGTGATTTCCCAAAACCGAGGCGAGTTTTAATAACTCTTCCATAGGATATTCATCCCCTAATAAATGCTGCAGAAACTCAAACGCTTCTTTACCAGAGAAACTCTTTAAAAGCAATTTTTTACACCATCCCGGGTTATACCGTGTTGTTACGATTACATGTTTGTGGGGATGGTTGTTTAGATCAGGGAAAGAGGTTGAAATATCTACATTTTTCTCAACATTATCAAATATGAGTAACCATCCAGCTTCGGTTGATCGCAGCCAGGACAGCGCCGTATTTACACCTTCACTAACATTGTAAGGGGATACTTCAAAAGAAATGATTTTTTTTCGGCTCAGCTCTAAAGCGAGCTGATGCAACTGTCCATCTAGGTCTTTTTTCAAATCTATAAACCATACAACTTGGTAGCTCTCCCTATGTTTTAAGGCAAATTCTTTAGCAAGGCTCGTTTTGCCAATTCCGGCAAGACCCACAATTGCCACAAGATGATTCTTGGGCAAGCTGTCCTCAAGGTCCATGAGCTGCTTCTCTCGTCCAATAAAATTAATCTCTTGGCGTGGCAGGTTCCAGATGCGTGATGTTGATGCGACAGCAGGGGATAAAAGAACAAACACCAAGGATAGCTTAACGAAACGGAACAACATTTGAATCCTTACTATGTGTTTGATGATAGAGGTTTGACCTTGCTTCCAATCGGATGCAATTGCCCAGTATTCCGGTCTCTATGCGACTGAAAGATATGCCAAGCAGTCCGGACGAAGTCATGAGCTTATCCCAACTCATCGTTACGATAGAAAGTTCTGACTTATCTGAAAAAGGAGGGTCACTTTCTAATTCAATCCTATAGCCATCGTCATATATGACGATGGCTAGCTTCTCGTCATCAGCCTGTTCTATTGTGATGTGAATTTTGGTTGTCGCATTACTGAACGCGCGGCTCACCAAGTTATAGATTATCTCTTTCAAGGCTATGCGGTTTCCTCTAAAGAAAGGGGCAACTTCTGGAGAAAGCAGCTGCACATCCAGTTTCTTTTTAACTCTTTTCATTTCAAAACAATTTAAAACAGATTTCGTGATGGCTGGAACATCAATGTTTTCCGATACATTTTCTGATTCATTCTGCAGCGCATGGGCACGATCCCCTTTTTGTTTTATGTCTTCCTCAATTTCCAACAGAAAATTATACACCGCAGACTTCTGGAGATTCATCGCTAAGAGTTCTTGTTTTGAATCATCAAGGGCCAGTACTTTTTCTTTCAATTGCTGAGTCATAGTTTGAATGTCTTGTTCTTGGGCCCGCAATTTCAGTCTGAAACCGTTTTCTATTTTATAAGCCGCGTAAACGTACATGGCTGCGAGGATAGTAGCTGTTATGGCTATGGCGAGAAGCAGGAAAAACCGATACGCAAATATATACTCGGCAAATTCATCAAGGAACGTGGTTTTGCCTTTGTGGTAAGTCAGAAACCAATCTTCATCTAAGGGTATATGAAATGTTTCGTGTTCGCTATTTGTCAATTCTCTTGCTGTGGATGAGTGTATGAATTCTGGCCGGTCAATTTGGAGATATTTGCCAAGAGAGTGATTTGATATGCTCAAAAGCATATGAACTTTTCCCTCAAAGTCATAAAGTTGCCGGACCAGGATAGGGTTGCTTTGCCTATCGAAGATAAAATAATCTTTAACAGGCCTCAAAGGCGGGCTTATGAACTTCAAATCCACCGGCGATGGGACTGAAAAGCCATATTTCGTTACTTTTTGACCGTTGGCTCTGGTGTCAATGATAGTCAAACTATAGGTGACGTTGAATTTTTCAAAATGATTACGCAGCGCATTTTCGGTGCGTTTAAAAATCATACCTAGGCTAATGTCTTTCTCGTCAGCCAGAGACAAAGAAACCTGAGCTGCGTGAAGGAGTCTATGCCATTTTTCGGATTTCTCCGCAAAACTTCTTTCTTGCTCATTGTTGTAGGTCAATACCAAGCTTAATGCATAGCATATGCTTATGGTGCCCCAAATTGTGCTTGAACATAAAAGTGTCAAAAACCCAACCTTCAGCGTACAATGTGCCCGCGCATCACGCAGCCATATGTTGTCGCGAAAATGCCTTCCCATACATCCTCTCCCAGAAAATGTAATTTTGCTAAACTCTAAAAAATAAGACTAACCTATTGAATTTGCGAATAAAAGCATTTTTTGGACACAAGGTGATAAGGAATGGAGTAATTTTGATACGGCAGATGATAGATTGGCATGCTACCTAATTAACTATAGAACCCGTGTTAGGGTGCTGTGTAAATGAATGGTGCCCCCTAAAGTGGGAAAGAGCCAAAGAGCCGGCCCTTCCTGCCTCCACCACCACTCTCGTGGTGACAATTTGGTGACAATTTTTTGGGAGAGCTTTTCGGTTTCCGCTGAAACCCTTGCTGTCAATGGTGGGCACTACTGGATTCGAACCAGTGACCCTCTGATTAAAAGTCAGATGCTCTACCGACTGAGCTAAGTGCCCATCAACAAAATGTAAAATAAGGGTTGAAATCCAATTGGTCAATAACAATATTTGAGTTATGGTGTTTTTTTATAGGAAAATGTGAAAAATGGAAAAATTTGTTGTTTCTCGTGAGTTTGATGGTATGCGTTTAGACCGGTTTATGCGGCACGCTATTCCTGGCCTCCCACAAAGCATTATACAAAAATGGATTCGCAAAAGCGCTCTGTTAGTCAATCAAAAAAAATGTAAAGCCAATGACCGGGTCTTAGAAGGTCAAACCATAACATCGCCCTCGTTCCAAATGAATGAGGTCTATATCCCGAAAAAAACCACTACGGTAAGCCCACACATTCTTAAAGATTTTAAATCCTGGGTTATGTATGAAGACGCAGACCTGATGATCATCAATAAACCTGCAGGTCTTGCTGTCCAGGGGGGAACAGGCTTAAAAATACATCTAGATCTTATTTTTAAAACCCTAGAAGAACAAGAAGGCCTCACCCTGAAACTTGTCCACCGCTTGGATAAGGAGACCAGCGGCCTGATGGTTCTCGCCAAAAATAGAGCTGCGGCAGAAACGCTTACCTCGCAATTTTACCGACGGGAAATAACAAAAAATTATATGGCGCTGGTGGTTGGGCAACCCTTTGAAATATCAGGAATCATCGACCTTCCTTTAAGCAAAGGCATGACACCGACCGGCGAACGCGTCATTACAGACACTGAAAACGCAAGAGAAGCCGTTACCTCTTACACGGTTTTGCAAACTTTGGATGAATTAAGCCTATTAAAGTTACAACCGGAAACAGGCCGAACACATCAACTAAGAGCCCATTGCCAATATGGTCTTGGCACCCCTATTCTAGGGGACGGTAAGTATGGTGGCAAAGGCGCCCTGCCTTTTGGACGGGAAGAAAATTTGTTTTTACATGCCTATCAACTGATAATTCCAACAGTATCGGGCAAAAACATAGAAGTAGTCGCAAAACTACCTCATCATTTTCTGCACTTCGTTAAGGATTTATCTGTAGATTATTAACTCTTTTTTAAATCGTGCATGCGAAATTAGTGTATCGATCATAAATAAAGAGTTTTAAAATTGGCTAAACCAGAATGGGGAATCAAGAGGACTTGTCAGTCCTGTGACGCGTTCTTCTATGACATGAAGAAGAATCCGATCACATGCCCAAAATGCTTGAGTGTCTATGATGAAAAGGCTTTGCTATCCAAGAAAATCAACTATGAAAATACCCGGGACGATAGCTTTAAAGATTTAATAAATGCAGACATCGATAATGGTGATGGTGATTTTTACCTGGATGTTCACACGGATTTATTAGATTCTCTCGATGAACTGGAAAGCGACATCCAGATCAACAGCTCCCACAACTCCTAAATTTATAAACGGGCAGGGCAGTAAAAATAATTTTGCTGCCCCTGCTACGCGACCCCCTCATGTCTGCTGGTCATTTTTTGATTAACATTTCCCCTTAAATCCCCTAAGATCTGTCTCATGTAAAAGAATTTAGGGAAGAGACATGCCTTACGCACAAGAATTTTTGACAGCAGCCCCTCATGACCATTGCCTCGCCAATGCCGTCCTTGCGTTCCAACGCGTTATGCAGGAAAAGTCTGAAGGCAACCTTCCTGTATTATCTTTACCCGAAAACCCTGAACACATCTCTGCTTACAGCGACATTGCCAATTATTTTCGCAGTAGATTTAAAACCGTAATTGTTTTAGGGACTGGAGGATCCAGCCTCGGCGGACAGGCTATTTGTGCCCTGGCCAATCATGCGTATAGCTTTGAAACGCAAGAACCTCGTTTGCTCTTTTTAGATAACATCGATCCAGATACATTCTACCGGCTCATGGCTTCGATCGATCTGCCCTCAACAGGGTTTATCGTTATTTCGAAGTCGGGCAATACGGCCGAAACCAACTGTCAGTTGCTCTCGATTTTAGAAATATGGGATCAAACCCTCTGCCCACCCAATGGCAACTTTTTGTTAATCACGGAAGAAAAAGACTCCATACTTACGCGTCTGGCTGAAAAATATCAATTGCAAACACTTCCTCATAATCCTCATATAGGTGGCAGATTTGCGGCCTTGTCCCTCGTCGGTCTTTTGCCGGCAATGATTGCTGGGTTAGATGCCAAACAAATACTCGAAGGCGCCCATGAAGTTCTAAAATCCGGTTCACAAGGCGCGAGCGTTACAGGCAGCGCCTGGACATTTGAGCAGCATACGTCAGGGAAAAATCTTTCGGTCATGATGCCTTATTGTGATCGCTTGCAACTTTTTTGTAAATGGTACCGCCAGCTCTGGGCAGAAAGCCTTGGCAAAGAGGGTAAAGGCATTACACCTATAGCGGCCTTTGGCACGGTTGATCAGCACAGTCAATTGCAGCTATACCTGGATGGCCCTAAAGATAAAATGTTTACCATCATTACCACTGACCATAAAGGCAGGGGCCCCATAATAACCGATAAAGACACGGACCTGTCCCTATCCACCATGGGTGATTTAATGCAAGCCGAACAATTGGCAACCATCCAAACCCTGCACAATCGCGGATGCCCTGTTCGTGTCATACATGTACCCGACATCCATGAAAAAGCAATCGGTGCGTTAATGATGCACTTTATTTTAGAAACCATGATGACGGCTGACTTGTTAAAGGTGAATGCTTTTGATCAACCGGCCGTAGAAGATGGCAAAGTGCTGGCTATGAAGTATCTAAAAGAAGGTCTTGCGGCATGACCATCCGCCGGTTACCCGAAACACTTATTAACCAAATCGCCGCTGGAGAAGTAGTAGAAAGGCCGTTTTCTGTTGTTAAGGAACTGGTCGAAAACGCCATCGATGCAGGTGGAGGCCAAATTGACGTTTATGTGCGTGAGGGTGGTTGCAGTTTTATTTCTGTAAAGGATAACGGCAAAGGCATGACTGCCGAAGATCTGTTATTAGCTGTAGAACGGCATGCCACCTCAAAAATTCCGGATGATGATCTCTTTAATATAACAAGCCTCGGGTTTCGTGGTGAAGCCCTTCCCTCTATCGGTGCCGTAAGCCGTTTAAAAATTACCAGCAAGGCGATAACAAGCGCCGATGCCTGGCAATTAAATGTAGAAGGAGGCCATCGTTCGGAGCTCGTTCCAACATCTCTCCCAACGGGAACTCTTATGGAGGTAAGGGATTTATTTTACGCCACGCCAGCCCGGTTAAAGTTTTTAAAAACACCGCCCACGGAAATGGGTTACATTACAGATGTTTTGAAACACATTGCCATGGCCCACCCAACAATCGGTTTTAGCTTAAAGGACGAAAGAAAGACGTATCTCAACTTACACGCGCAAAAAGATGAAGGGGAAGCCTCTAAGCTAACTCGGTTACAAGATATTCTCGGCCAAGACTTTTCTGATAATGCTTTACCGATTTTAGCCCAAAGACAAGGATACACTCTCTCAGGCTTTGCAGGCCTACCGACGATGAATCGAGCCAACAGCAGTCAACAATACCTATTTGTAAATGGGCGCTATGTGAAGGACAAATTACTGCAAGGGGCTATTCGAGGCGCGTATCAGGATTACTTGGCCAGAGACCGCCACCCCCTCGTGGTTCTTTTTCTGGATGTTGCGCCTAATTTAGTCGACATGAATGCCCACCCTGCAAAAACAGAAATACGGTTTCGTGAAGCCGCATTGGTTCGAAATTTGATTGTTAGCGCCTTAAAACATGCACTTAATGATGCTGGACATCGGGCTTCGACAACGATATCACAAGAAGCCCTGGATCGTTTTACACCAGCTTTTCATGAATCTACCTCAACCGCTTACCAACCCTCTACTTTACGTCCCTATACAGGACCGACTCAATCCTATTCACCGCAGCGTCTACCGGGATTAGCACAACGCTACTCTCAGGCACCTCTTTCTGCGGCTGTCATGACGGATATTCCTTTTACATCGCTACCTCAAATACAAGAAATTTCGCAAGATTCCCTCAGTCAGTTTCCTCTAGGGGATGCCAAAGCACAGCTGCTTGAAACCTATATCGTTGCCCAAACCAGTAACGGCATCGTCCTGGTCGATCAACATGCAGCTCATGAACGCCTCGTTTATGAAAAAATGAAGATTGCCATGCATGAAAATGGCATATCGCGCCAAACCTTGCTCATTCCAGAAGTCGTCAATTTAGGCGAACACGCAGCCCTTGAGCTTTTAAACCGAAAAGAAGAACTATTGCAATTCGGATTAGCTATCGAGGAATTCGGTGGAAGCTCCGTTCTTGTGCGGGAAGTCCCTGTCCTGCTTGGTGAATTTAACATTGGGCAATTGGTTCAAGATTTGGCGGACGAAATTGAAACTCTTGGGCAGGCGATGAGTTTGAAAGAAAAAATTGAAGAAGTCTGCGGAACGATTGCTTGTCATGGCAGCATACGTTCTGGAAGAAAATTAACGATACCCGAAATGAACGCTATCCTGCGGCAAATGGAAGAGACACCTCATTCGGGCCAATGCAATCATGGTCGACCAACTTACGTCGAACTAAAAGAAGCCGACATCGAAAAACTTTTCGGCAGAAGATAGACCTTCATCATCCTTTAACTTTTCTCCCTTAATCTTAACTTAAGAGGAAAAAGAGTATCGTGGCATGAAAAAAATATCTGCATATATCGTCGCCCTGACATCCATGTTCATTTTAAATGCGTGCGATGATGCGAAAAAAAACATGTCTTTTACAAATAAGACTGCGCCCGCAACCCCCTCATCAGAAAATCCAAAAAAACGCATCGCCACTGGTTTTTTCGTAACGAATGATGGATATTTCATTACGAACTACCATGTAATAAAAAATGCACACCACGTCTCCATCACAACAACCGATGGAAAAAAAGCGACAGCAAAAGTTGTTCACGAAGATAAAAACATTGATATAGCTTTATGTAAGGCAGAGATTAACGGAGAAGCCGCCAACTGGGATACTCGATTAAATGTGGATAAAGGTGAGAGCGTCTTGACGATCGGGTACCCCTTGCTCGCGATACAAGGACCAGAACAAAAAGCAACCTTTGGGCGTATAAATGCCTTTAGCGGCATTCATGGCGATCCCAATGTTTATCAAATCGATGTCCCTTTACAACCCGGAAATTCAGGTGGGCCCCTGATAAGCGAAAATGGTGCGGTTATAGGTGTTGTGAAAGCAACCTTCAACCAAATAGCCGCTTGGGAAAATATTGGTACACTTACACAGAACATCAACTACGCGGTTCAATCCGATAAAATCCTACCCATGCTGAAAGATAAGCTAGGACCAGGATTGAAAGTGGGGAATATGGGAAAAAATCCCCATAAAATGCCCAGTCTCATTCGAAAATTCGAAAAAACGATCGTTCTTGTCGAGGCGGAATAAATTTAGACTTCTCATGATTGTATATTTTCCTTATGATGCAAGCAAACATAAGGAAACAAAGCTTTGGCCACACCGTTGAATACATCCGCTATCCTTTTTATTTTACGGAAACTCAGGACCTATAAAATCATTATTAGCCTGACGCTGTTGTCCCTCATACTCGCGGCAGGCACCGTTATCTATTTGGGACAATCTTTAAGAATTTTAGTGGATAAGGGCTTCACCCAATCGGATCCGAATTTTTTAAATCAAGCACTTTTGGGTTTGATTTTGCTCATCGTTCTCTTAAGTCTTGCCAGTTTTGCCCGATCGTACCTATCCTCTTGGCTCGGGGAAAAAATCAGTCAGGACATCAAAACAGACGTTTTTAAACACCTCCTCTACCAATCTCCAAATTTTTATCAGACCCACTCTGTTGGCGTGCTCCAATCACAGCTTCATAACGACAGTCAATTAATACAAATCTTACTTGGGGGTTCTGCATCGACTGGATTTCGCAGCCTAATTCAATTCTGGGGCGCGATGATTATGCTTTTTATAAGCAACTTAAAGCTTGCCAGCATTGCCTGCATGATTATGCCCATGACTCTTTTACCCATAGTTATTTTTGGTAAACGCGTACGTCATGCCGCTAAAATCGCTCAAGCCTCGGAGGCAGAAACCTCTGACTATAGCCATGAGTATTTAAGCCATATACAAACGATCCAAGCCTATAATCAACAGGAACAGTCTTTACAAAAATTTGAAGGCCAAAATACCCGAACCATGGAAAAAACCGCGCGTCGTGTATGGGCGCAAAGCGTGCTTTCCACGAGTGTTATTTTTCTTGTCTTTTCAGCTGTCAGTGGCCTCATTTGGTATGGCGGCCATGAAGTCATCGCCCAGCGCATCACGGCTGGCGAAATGATCTCCTTTATCTTTTATGCTGTCCTGGCAGCAGGATCTATAAACTCCATTACACAAGTCTATGGCGATTGGCAACGAGCCTTGTCGGCTGCCACCCGATTTATGGATTTACTCGCCATAAAACCCATGATTGACAATCCTAGCGTTGCCAGATTACTACCGGAAGCCATCCAAGGAAAAATCAATTTTCATCAGGTGCATTTTTCATATATCCCTGGTGGACATAAATATGTTCTAGAAGACTTTAACCTGGAGATAAAAAAAGGTGAAACCATCGCGATTGTCGGCCCATCGGGAGCCGGAAAAAGCACCGTTTTAAACCTCCTCATGCGCTTTTTTGACCCCAATCAAGGCACCATTAGTATTGATAATATCTGCATAAAAGATATCCACTTAAGCGACTTACGTCGCTGTATCGGTTGGGTCCCACAAGAACCAGCTCTCTTCAAGCTCAGCGTTTATGACAACATCCGTTTTTCCAGGCCTGATGCCACGAACGAAATGGTAGAAAAAGCCGCAAAAGATGCCTATGCCAGCGAATTTATCACGAAACTCCCTCATGGATTTGAAACAATCCTCGGGGCAGATAATATCAATTTATCCTCGGGACAAAGGCAACGTATCGCAATTGCCCGCGCCATATTAAAAGATCCCTCTATTCTGCTGTTAGATGAAGCCACCAATTCATTGGATTCCGAAAGTGAGTTTCAAATTCAAAAAGCTCTCGACAGGACCATGAAAGACAGAACCACGTTAATTGTGGCTCACCGCCTGACAACGGTTCTAGATGCCGATCGCATTATTGTTATGAACCATGGAAAAATCGTTGCCATGGGTACACACACCTCTCTTTTAAGAAACAACGATATTTATCAACGATTTGTCGAACTCCAATTTGATCGCGAAGGCAAAAAAACAAGTCCGGCCTTAAAAACTATTTGATATCTACGCAAAAAAAATCTATTAAGTAGAGAGTTGCCCAGGTGGCGGAACTGGTAGACGCGCTAGATTCAGGTTCTAGTGGGCGCAAGCCTGTGGAAGTTCGAGTCTTCTCCTGGGCACCACCTCTCTTACACATAAGAGGGTAAATATATAAAAAAAGGCTGACCATGACCCCTGAGATTCATTATCATAAATATGACCTCCCCCTTGATGTGGACCTTGGCAATGTAATTGCCGTCGATACGGAAACTATGGGTCTTAACCCTCATCGTGATCCTTTATGCCTCGTTCAGCTATCCGGCGGCGATGGCGTCTGTCATTTAGTCCATTTAGACAGACAAACCTATGATGCGCCGAATTTAAAAGCTATTTTAAGCGACACATCTTCTTTAAAGATATTTCATTTTGCACGATTTGATATTGCCACCATTGCACACCACTTAAATGTTTTAGTCGCGCCAGTTTTTTGTACAAAAATCGCCTCGAAACTCACACGCACCTATACATCTAAGCATGGATTAAAGGATTTATGTCAAAGTATGCTGGGGATTGATATCTCTAAAGAACAACAAATGACCGATTGGGGATCTGCTGAATTTACCCCAGAACAACTCAAGTATGCGGCCACAGATGTTTTACACCTGCATGCCCTAAAAGATCGTTTTGTCGAGCTCTTACATCGAGAAAATCGCACGGATATTGCGGAGGCATGTTTTTCGTTCCTTCCCTATAGAGGCGTGCTAGATTTACTTGGCTATGAGGATCCTGATATTTTCTTGCATTAATTGGCATAATAAAGGTATAAGTTAATTATATTATTAATACATACCTTTATTCAGTTGTTGCAAGGAATTACAAATCATGCACCAGTCGGCCAATTTATATAACCTATCCGATAACATAGACCTCGTAGAAGGCAAACGAGTTCTTGCACAAGAGTCGAAAGCCTTGGAAGCGTTAAGCCTTTCCTTGGACAGCCGTTTTTCTGACTGCGTGGACATCCTAGATAACATAACCGGCAGAGTCATCGTCTCCGGCATGGGAAAAAGCGGCCACGTCGCTAGGAAGATTGCGGCCACCCTCGCCTCAACGGGCACACCAGCCATGTTTGTTCATCCCGCTGAAGCCAATCACGGCGATTTAGGTATGATTGAAAAGAAAGATGCGGTTATTGCTCTTTCTAATTCCGGAGAAACCATCGAATTAGAAGGTATGGTTCGCTATACAAAAAGATATAACATCCCCCTCATTGCTATCACTGGAAAAGAAAATAGCTCTCTGGCGAAAGCGGCAGATAGGGCTATTATCTTGCCCATGATACAAGAAGCTTGCCCTATTGGCGTGGCGCCGATGACGTCGACAACCATGATGATGGCTCTGGGAGATGCCTTTGCGGCGGCCTTACTATGCCGCAAGAAATTCTCGACCACTGATTTCAGCCTACTTCATCCTGGTGGCACGTTAGGCCTAAAATTACAAAAAGTCGCCAACGTGATGCACGGGAAAGAAAAGCTCCCTATCGTTTATGAATCGACGCCCATGTCGGAGGCCTTAGTGACGATGACGCAGAAAAGCTTTGGATGCCTAGCCGTTCTCAATACATCCGAGAAAATTATGGGAATCATAACCGACGGTGATTTACGCCGACACATGGAAACAAACTTGTTAGAAAAACAAGCCGGCCAGGTCATGACGTTGCGACCTTCTCATATTAAAAGCGATGCGTTGGTTGATGAGGCGGTTCGCATTATGAATGATAAAAAGATCACCAGTCTCTTCGTTGTGGACGAAAAAGTGGATGGCCCCTTTGAAGCTATGGGCATTATACATCTGCACGATTGCTTGAGGGCGGGACAATGATTTCCAAAAACTACAAGCCCGGCTGGCGCAGTCAAAACAGCCGCAGCAACTCTCATCTTTCGACTGCATGGGTCAAAAAAGCAAAAACTATTTTACCCATCGCTATTCTTTTCAGTTTAGTCACTATTTTTATCTGGCCCAAACTGACAAATATTTTTGCGAAAAAAAGCCAGTCACAAGTTATTGGGAAAGTCCTGAAAGACAACCCTTTACTGGAAGACATGATTATAAATCCTCAACTGGACTCCCTCGACAAAAAAGGGAGGCCTTTTCTAATTCAGGCAGAATCTGCAACGAATTTAAACAATAAAAAAATTGATTTTCTCAAACCGTCCGGTCATATGCAGCTAGAAGATGGCAGTATCATGAATTTTTCTGGTGATAAAGGAAACTACACAAAAGAAGAAGATGCGCTGGAGGTTTTTGACAACATTCAGATTCAAACCGACAAAGGTTATAATTTAAAAACAGAATATATGCAGTTACATCCGAAAGAAAATATCGGCCAAGGAGACAAACCCATTTTTGGCACCGGCCCCAGCGGTGAAACAATTGAAGCAGACGGCTTTAAAATAACTGACAAAGGGGATATAATAGAATTTCTGGGTAAAACGAAGATATCTCTGCCGGAAAGATAATATAAAATGAAAACAACGCATGCCATTATTTCGTTATTCAGCTGGCTCATGATTTCGGATGCAATGGCGACCGCAGAGATCATCGAAAAGGATCCTCTTATTATAGACTCTGCCAATGGCATGAAATGTGATCGCGAAAAACAAACCTGTAGCACTGAAGGAAAAATTAAAATATCCAAGGGTGTTTATGAAATCCATGGAGAAAGCGCCACAGCCTTTATGGGGAAGAATCCGGAAGGCAAATCAAATATCCGCCGAGTCGAAATACATAAAAATGTTCAAATATTCGGTGAAAGCGGTGAAAAATCGGCCGCAGAACATGCTATTTATGATCTCGATACTCTCACGATAGAACTGAAGCCCAACGGATCCAAACAGGTAATCGTATGGAAAGATGAATATATTCTTTTGGCCGATAAAATTACGATTTATTTAAAAGAAAATACTGAAAATAAAAATGAAGTAGACCACATTTTAGCCCGCGGCCATGTTAAGGTCTCCTCCCCAGAAGAATTCATTTTGAGTGATGAAGCCACCATGACCCCCCAAGAAAATCTCATTATTATGACTGGCAATGTTCTGGCCAATCGTGAGGAAGGGCAATTACAAGGGCCTTATGCTTTGGTTGATTTAGAAAAGAAAACTAGCTCAGTCCTTAAAAGAAAAGATATGGATGACAACGAAAGGGTGAGAGCCTTTGTTTATCCAGATAATCAGTCGTCCGGGAAATCCTAAATATGATAGGTCTCCTAGATTATTTTTTAACGTGTAAAGTTTTGGTATAAAATGGATAATATCACCCCCACTAAAGGCTTAAATGCCAAAAGCCTTAGCAAGGCCTACAAAAATCACAACGTTCTTTCGGATGTCTCTATTGACGTCCAGCGCGGTGAAGCCGTTGGTTTACTGGGCCCTAATGGCGCAGGAAAAACCACGTGTTTTTCAATTATAGCTGGACTCATAAAGCCAGATGCGGGTCAGATTTATCTAGATGATGTGGATATTACGGCCCTGCCCATGTACAAAAGAGCACGCCTGGGCATTGGCTATCTCCCCCAAGAATCTTCTATTTTCCGCGGCTTAACTGTTGAGCAGAACATCATGGCGGTTTTAGAGCTGGTAGAAAGCGACCGCAACAAGAGGGAAGATTTACTCGACTCCCTCCTGGCGGAATTTGGTATTAAGCATATAGCCAGATCCAGTGCGATCACGCTCTCGGGAGGAGAACGCCGAAGAGTGGAAATCGCAAGAGCCCTGGCTTCTGATCCGCATTTTATGCTGCTGGATGAGCCTTTAGCAGGTATTGACCCAATTGCTGTACATGAGATTCGCGAGCTCATCTCTCACTTAAAAGACCGCGGCATCGGCGTCTTACTTACGGATCACAACGTTAGAGAAGCCTTAGACATTGTTGACAAAGCCTATATCCTGAATGAAGGACAAGTATTGCGTAAAGGTTTGCCGTCAGAAATTATTGCTGATAAAAATGTTCGTCGTGTATATCTTGGTGAAAACTTCGTTCTGTAATAGAATAAGGGATGACCTTATCACAGCAACTACAACAGAAACAAACGCAAAGCCTTGTTATGACGCCTCAACTACAGCAGGCGATCAAGATACTTGAGCTTTCCAATCTAGAGCTTAATACTTTCCTGCAAGCAGAGATGCAGTCTAATCCTCTCATTGCCATGGAAGAATCCGACCTCAACCCTGAAGACGTCGTGAACGAAGATACCCAAGAGGAAGATTTCGATGATTTATGGTCGGAAGAAAATATGTCCGACAGGGCAACGGCAGAACGCCGCGAGAATGATGCCTTTAAAAACAACTCGCTAGATTATCTGGAAGCGGCTACACCAACCTTGAAAGAGCATTTGCTCTCGCAGCTTTCCACAGACATTATAGACCCGAGCGATAAACTCATCGGTTCTTTTCTCATCCATCTATTAGAAGAAACCGGTTATTTTCCCATGGATTGGAAAGAGCAGGTAAAAAAACTGGGAGCAGAATCTTCTAAAATAGAAAGCGTTATTCAGTTATTACAAGAATTCGATCCTCCCGGTGTATTTGCTCGCTCTTTAAGCGAATGCCTCACCTTACAATTAAAAGATTTAAACTTGTTAACAGAGGAAACCAAAAATGTCCTGGATCACCTAGATTATTTTGAGAATGGCCGTGTAGATAAACTGTTGAAAATCTGCAACTTAAGCATGGATCAGTTAAAAACAATCCTGTCAAATATTCGTCTCTGCAACCCCAAGCCAGGCCTGTTATTTTCTCCAGAAGAAATTGTCCATGTGGTGCCAGATATTATATTACAAGGCAATACGGAAATCGGTTGGCATTTAAAAATTAATGAACAAAGCATGCCACGGGTCAATGTGGATGAGGCCTTTTATCGAGATCTTGGCAAAGAAAAACATCAAAGCTCTTACCTAAAAGAAAAGTACCAATCCGCCAATAATTTAGTAAAGGCAATCCAGCAAAGAGCCCAAACGATCATGAGCGTGACAGAAAAAATATTAAGCCTGCAACACGCCTTTTTCGAAAAAGGCATTCATTATTTAAGACCCATGACCTTACAAGATATTGCAAAGCTCACGAACTTGCATGAAAGCACGATCAGCCGAGTAACAACCAATAAATTTTTACAAACACCTCGTGGAATGTTTGAATTAAAATTTTTCTTTACATCCTCCCTACATAACTTTCACCAGGATGAGGACTTATCTTCCTCTGCCGTTCGCGAGCGCATACGCAATCTTATAAAAAAAGAAGACCCTAACAACCCCTTATCTGATGAAAATTTGGTCCACGTATTAAATGAAGAGGGTATTCTTGTTGCCCGTCGGACGATCAGCAAATATAGAGAAAGCATGAACATACCCTCGTCTTACCAAAGAAAGCGACAATATGCTTGCCTTATATGAGTTTTGCCTATGATTGTCATTGTCGTCACCGGGTCTATTTCTTCTGGAAAATCCACCGTATTACAATGGATAAAAGAATTGAGAATTCCTGTTGATGATGCAGATGCTCATGTTCATGAAATGTTTATAAAAAATACAGCCGTTATTAAAAGAATAAAGGAGCTTTGGCCTGAAAGCATAGAAAAAGAAACGGTGAATCGAGAAAAGCTCAGGGAATGCGTTCTGGGAAATCCGCAAGCCATGAAGCAACTGGAACAAATAACCCATCCAGTTGTACGTCATATGAGTAAAAAATTTTTAGAGGCCTGTAAAAAAAACAATGAACCCGTTGTTTTTTTGGATATCCCCCTATTCTTTGAAAGCCCCAACAAACCTATCTGTGATTCTGTATTGGTGGTTTATTGTTCGCCAGAAACTCAACGTCAACGCGCCCTCAACCGAGGCACGTCTTTAGACACTTTTGAATATTTTAATCAAAGACAAACACCCTTAGACATTAAATTATCAAAAGCGGACTTCATCCTCAATACAGACGGAACCCTTGATCAAACAAAACAAAATCTGATAGAAGTACTGCACCAAATAGAAAACAGATATCAAATTAAATTCATTAAAGGATAGTCATGCGGGAAATCGTTTTAGATACGGAAACAACTGGGTTTAATCCCGCGGAAGGCCACCGCATTGTAGAAATAGGATGCCTCGAGCTTGAAAACTTCCTTCCCACCGGTAGATCTTTTCATCAATACCTGAATCCAGAACGAGACGTCCCGGCAGAGGCTACCGCCGTGCATGGGATAACGAACGACTTTTTAAAAGACAAGCCTCTTTTTTCAGAAGTAGCCGATGCATTTTTAGATTTCATACAAGACTCAACGCTCATCATTCATAACGCCAACTTTGATATGCGTTTCTTAAATGCGGAATTGGCAAAACTCAGCTACCCCAAACTTAAATTCAGTCGCACTTGCTGTACTTTATTGATGGCAAGAGAATTATTTCCTGGCTCTCCTGCAAGTCTGGATGCCTTATGTCGCCGCTTCAAGATTGATAACTCGAACAGAACCTATCACGGTGCCTTATTAGACTCAGAGCTTCTCGCCGATGTTTATTTAGAGCTAAGAGGCGGGCGGCAAACAAAATTGGGGCTACACGTAACAAAGGACCATCCGGAAAAGCATACAACAAAAAAAACGAGGATCTATAGAGAACCTCGCGTTTTTCATCCTACTCCAGAAGAAGCATTGGCCCATGAAGCCTTCATGAGCCAAATTAAGGCTAGCTAGCCGCCTCTTGTTGCTCTTGCATTTGCATAACCTGCCGGCGATAGATTTCTGAAAAATCAACTGGAGCCAAGGACAGGGGTGGGAAACCGCCATCTCTTGTCACATCTGCCACGATATTGCGAACAAACGGGAACAACAGTCGTGGACACTCGATCAACAGCACAGGCGGCACGCTTTGTTGTGGGATATCGCCTAGCGTAAACATGCCTGCATAGTTCAATTCGAGCAGAAAAACTCGCTTGTCTGAACGGGTGGCTTCCGCGGTTACATGCAGCTCCACTTCAAACATATCATTTGCTTTTTCTTGTGGGTGAGCCCTGACTTCAATATTTAAATTGATGGAAGGTGATTCTTTTTCATTTGCAAAAGCCATTGGACCGGGCGTTTCAAAAGACAGATCCTTTATATATTGCGCATTTACAGATATAGGCAAAGTGGGTATTTGCTCCTCGGAAAAATTTTCCGTCGAACCATTTGCATTATTTTTATCGTCTGTAGCCATAATTTACTCCATATGTTATGAGACCATTTCAAAACGTCTTTTTTGGGTGATTTCGTCGTCAAGGTTCCGCTTCCGGTGCTCACGTACGAAGAGGTACGCTGCGCTCCGGTTCTCACCTTTCCTATAAATCCCTCCAAAAAAGCCAGTTTTGAAATGGCCTCGTTATGTTCTTTTGTTAACATGAATGCACCACAAATTCAATAGAGCCTTGATATTCGCGCTGCACGTTTTCATATTATTATGATATTATAAGTTATGTTTATTATACGCTTTATTTGAGAAATAGGGACTGAAAGAATCGTATGGATATAATAATTTTTGCCGCAATTGCCATTTTTATACTTTACAAGCTTTATAGCGTACTGGGGCAAGATGTTGGTTTTAAAGCGGACAAAGCTATGGATATAGAAGATATCGACCTAGAAAAAAAGCCTGTCTTCCATAAGAAAACCACTTTAAAACAAGCGCATGAGCAAGACCTAGCCAAAATACAAGAATTACAACCTGAATTTAGCCATGAAGAATTTTTGGATGGCGCCACAGAAGCGTTTAAAATGATTTTAAATGCCCTGAACACAGGTGATCGCCAAAGCCTTGAATTTCTCCTTACCCCTGACTTATATAAAGTTTTTGAAAAAGTTATTGTGACCCGTGAAAAAAATAATGAGGCATGGGAGAATGAACTGATTCGCATTCAAAGCGCTGAAATAACCCAAACCGAAATTCAACGGGACAATCAGATTTTTGTTACCGTCAAATTTATCTCTGAACAAATACTGTCGATCCTGGATAAAGGAGGAAACCTAATCGATGGAGATCCGAATCAAATAGAGACCATCACAGATATATGGACATTTACCCGAAATGCATCCTCGCCAGACCCCAACTGGTTTCTTAGCAAAACTACACACGGTAATGATTAAGCCGAACCATGAGCTCCCGCAAAATTTCCAATTTAACACCAGAGGACATGACGTCTTGGTTACTTTATACCCAGAACGTCAAGCCTTTAAAAGATAACGTTCCTCAAGAACGAATCAATTGTGAAAATGATGCGGCCTTGCCTGAACGTTCGACAGTTTCTATTGTCCCCCATAGACCACAACCCTTCCATACGCCTTCGGCCAAAAGCTTAAAGAACATTAAAATTGAATCCCGCATAGATCTTCATGGACACACGCAACAGCAAGCCCATGAACGGGTGACAAATTTTATTCTCTGGTCTCATGACAAAAAAATGAGATGTGTCTTAATCATTACTGGAAAAGGAAATGAAAATTCTGAGGAATGGTGGTCCACCAAAAAAACTCTACGCCAGGAAGTTCCTCGATGGCTCCATGAAGATCCCATTCGCTCAAAAATCGCTTCTTATTCAGAAGCCAAAATTGAACATGGGGGATCGGGTGCATTATATATATTTTTAAAAAAGCACTAAGATCCTGCGCTGGCTTCATTTACGGGCTGAAAATCTTCTTCTCGCCTTTTCTTAGATGCCGCAGACGCGCTGCTCTGCATTTTTTTCGCCGCAATGGATGGGGCTACAGAAATTTTCTTAATGTGCTGGGCATCTAACAACGCTCTTTCCGAATGCTGCAAAATCGTTTCAGCCGTTATTTTTTCGGACCGTTGTATAACACATCCACCAATAGATGCAGAAATAGTAATTTTCTGGCCACAGATTTCAAAAGGGGTTTGCTCGAGAACATCTACTAATCTTTTTGCGACAACGATAATTTCGTTATGGCCGCATTTTTGTAGAACGATTCCATAACTTGTGCCGGAGATTTGCCCGACAGTATCATAGCTACGTGTCATACGTTCTAACAAATCGCAAACATCCCTCATTAACTGAAAGACAGCTTCCATACCAAATCGAATAGCGATTAAGGGAACTCGATCCACGCTAAAATAAATAAAAGCCGCATTTACAGCTGCTGCATCACCTTCTTTTAAAACAGTGTTCAGTTTTTCTATGATATCGACACTGGCTAAATATTCATTTTCTTTCTGATCCCGAATGGATAAACTTTTGATATAGCCTCGGCACAATAACATCTGTCCCTGGGGATTGAAAAATACACGCCCTGTTTCCTCTATCGTAGCAACTTGATTCCCCTTAACTCTCATTTCATAATTAATTTTGTAAGGAGCCCTTTGATTCGAAGCTTCATGAATTGCGTCCATCCTTTTTTGCAAGTTCTCAATAGATAACCGATTAGCAAAATGATCCCCGGATTCGTAGAAAGATAAGTCACCCAACAACAATTCAACCGGAGACTGCCATTGGATAAGGTCTCGTGAAAAAGACCATTCAAACGCAAACTTATTATATATATCCGAAAGAGATAATAATTTTGCCATTAACACGCTCCATTGGGATCAAAATGCGTGTGAATAATTTGATCCACCTGTAAAATCGCGCCGCTTTCATGTACGTAAGTATCAAACCCATCCACATTATCAATCCCTAGGCTTGCATACTCCTCTGAATCCAGCAACGTCCAGCCCGTATCCTGAAAAATTATAGAGTCATGATCATTACCAGTAATCATCAAATGATTCCCCATTTCCAGTATATCAGAAGCGTCAATTTTTACGTTATGCCCCATATCATTCAACGCCGACAAACTCTGTGTTTCAGACGGAAAAGCATTAATCGATTCATAACTGTAAATCGCACCTTCCACATTCTGTTGAAGGGGGATAGCGCTCATATCATCATTGCTACTACGCATATCAGACAAAGCATCTTCTGAAAGAATCGCGATATGATCCTGTATATGCACACCATTTTGATTCACTGGTGCATAAATATCTTGATCTCGATCGTGTACGATTATCCGATCATCATGAAATCTTAAAGACTCTTTATCAGCCCCCATCATATGCATTTCAGGGTAATGACCTCGCGAAAAATCCCCTATATACATACTTTCTTGCTCTTCCGTTGCCGCAAAATTATCTCGCACATAATCTATAATTTTAGTAATAAAATTATTTTCATCTTGCGTCGGAGCTGAGTTATTTTTTTCATTACCTGTAGTATCTGACATGTCCAGCCTTTCCATATTCTTTTATAAAACCGTCTCAACATCAGCTTGTTACCTTATTTAGGTTATGAAAATTAGATTAATTTTTAATTAAAAAAATCAGCTTCCGACAACCTCATCGCCATGATAAAAAGCATGAAGAGGATAGAAGGATTATGAAAAATTAATTTTTTAAAACAGAAGCCAAGCTTCCATATGGAAATGCGTCATTCAGGTACTGTCGTCGGTATAGACGAAGTCGGCCGCGGGCCATGGGCGGGTCCAGTTGTGGCCGCATGTTTGTTTTTTCATGACTATGAGCTTCCCACGGACATAGCCCTATACTTAAATGACTCAAAAAAGATGACGGCTCTGCAGCGAGAAAAGATTTATGACAAGCTCACAAACAGCCAGATATGCTCCTATGCGATTGGACAAGCCAGCGTTGAAGAAATAGATGAGCATAATATTCGACAAGCAACTTTTATGGCTATGGAGCGTAGTTTTAATCTGCTGAATCAAAAAATAGATGTCGCCTTAATCGACGGAAATTGCGCACCCAAACTGCCCTGTCAGACAATTCCGATTATTAAAGGCGATGCTATAAGCCTCAGCATAGCCGCAGCTTCTGTTATCGCCAAAGTATATAGAGACAAGTTCATGCAAGAGCTTTCTTTATCCTTCCCAGGCTATGGTTGGGAAAAAAATGCAGGGTACGGCACGAAGAAACACCAAGAAGGTATCTCACTTTATGGGATAACCCCTCATCATAGAAAAAGCTTTGCCCCCATACGCAACGCTCTTAAAGCCGCTTAATTGCCGTCATTATTTTTTTCATTAAAGATGGAAAAGCATACTTATGAAAGTCCTGCGGATGAACCCACAGCCCCATGAGATCACTCTCGCATACACGCCCGGGAACTATTTGTAGTGTTAAATGAAAATGGGTAAACGTATGATTTATCCCATGCACCACATCTGCAAACGCCGCAGGAAAAGGTAAATCTATGTGCGTTAACACTTCCGATTCACGCCATTCTGATGAAGGAAATTCGTATAAACCAGCCAACAATCCTGTCTCCGGGCGCTTACGAATTAAAACCTGCCCTAGGGGATTTTCCAACCAATAGACATAAGCGTGCAAATGGGGAAGCCGCGGTTTTTCTATCTTCATCGGAAAAGACAATTGCGTCTGATTTTGATAAGACTGACAATAACTCTGCACCGGGCATAAGGAACACAAAGGTTTTTTCGGCAAGCATATAGTCGCACCAATATCCATCAAGGCTTGAACAAAGTCCCCATTACGGCGCAGGGGTGTATCCCGAGCTAAAATCTGCTGTACTTTTTTATATAAACTTGGCTTAGTCTCTCCCAGTTCATTCAACCGCGCATAAATTCTTGCAATATTTCCATCGACGGGCTGACTGGGCAGATCGTAAACAATCGCCGCAATCGCACCGGCTGTATAAGGACCTATGCCTGGAATTTTTAATAATTCAGCCTCCGTCTTGGGGGCTGCGCAAGATAAAGCTTGGGCGGCTTTATAAAGACTTCGAGCGCGTGAGTAATACCCGAGTCCTTGCCATGCGTGTAAAATGTCATCTAATTCTGCAGAAGCTAAATCCTGCAAGGTCGGCCAACGTTCAATAAATCTTTGGAAATAAGGAGTCACCGTCGTGGTGTTCGTCTGTTGCAACATAATTTCTGAAAGCCACACATGATAAAAATCCGGTAACTCTCCGGACTTGGCTCTCCATAAAAAAGAGCGTCGATTTTGGTCGTACCACGCCAACACAGATTCTGTAATCATTACTTATCTGCAGAAGCTTTCCGGGAAAAATCTGCAAGATCTACGCCCCACATTTTCTCTAGATTATAATGATCTCGCACTTCAGGGCGGAATAAATGAATAATGATCTCTCCCGCATCAATAAGCACCCAATCACAAGGCGCTACGCCTTCTATAAAGATTGGCTTAATCCCCATGGCGTTCAAGTAATCTTTAAGAGCTTCACCCGTTGATTGAATATGACGCTGAGACTTTCCACTGGCCACAATCATATAATCGGCCACACTAGACTTGCCCATGAGGCTTATCCGAACCAAGTCGCTTACTTTTTTTTCATCCAGGAAGTTTTCAATAATGTCGCAGGTATCTCGAATGTCTATATCAAAAGATTTTTGCTTACGAGCCTTCATAGAACCTCTCTTCTCACTATATCTGTATTATAACATAATTTTATAGGCTTTTCAAAACTACCGATTTTAAAAACGCTGCATAAATATAAAAAATAAACGTATTAAAATTACTTAATCTTATGGTACATTTATGTTTTAAAAGGAATTAGAGTGGAAACGATGAAGAATAATTGGTTTAAAGAACTTGTCATAACGATTGTCCAGGCCTTGTCTTTGGTTTTGGTGGTGCATACCGTTTTAGTTAAACCTTTTAGTATCCCTTCTCCATCCATGGTACCCACTCTCCTGGTAGGTGACTACTTATTCGTCAATAAGTTTGCTTATGGGTACAGCAAGTATTCTATTCCTTTTAGCCCGGAAATTTTTCAAGGTCGCCTATGGGGCAGTCAGCCTGAACGAGGAGATGTCATTGTGTTTAGACCCCCTCACCGTGACTTTGAAGATTGGGTAAAGCGCGTAATCGGCCTTCCAGGTGATCGCATTCGAGTGATTGAAGGCATCGTCACCATCAATGACAAGCCTGTCGTTTTAGAAAATTTAGGTCCTTATGAATGGTATGATCAATTCAATAAATTCTTCCGTGACACCTTATTTACGGAGACACTTCCTAATGGCGTTAAACACTACATACTAAAAGGCAAAAAATTTGGTGAAGGTCTTGCAGACAACACCAAAGAATTTGTTGTGCCGGAAGGTCACCTCTTTGTTATGGGGGATAACCGCGACCAATCCCATGACAGCCGCTTTCCAGATGTGGGCTTTATCCCGCAGGTCAATCTCGTGGGCAAGGCAGAAATCATCTTCTTTTCTACAGATCTTCCCACACACAATGGTGCTTTTTGGATGTTCTGGCGTTGGCCCACGGCTACAAGATACAGCCGCTTTTTAACACTAATTCGATGACTGATTATCGCACTCTCTACAATAGCCTGGGTTATGCGTTTCGCGATGAGTCCTCGTTGCGCCTTGCGTTAACACACTCCAGTCGTTCGAACGATACAAATTATGAAAGACTTGAGTTTTTAGGCGACCGCATATTAGGGTTTGTCATTTCCGTACAACTATACCAAACCTTTCCGGACGAACCAGAAGGCATCTTGGCCAGGCGCTATATGAATCTAGTCAGACAAGAAACCCTTGCAACTATTGCACGTGAAATGGGGCTTGCGCCCTATATTTTACTCTCGAAAGGTGAAGAAAAATCTGGAGGCAGCCATAAAGATTCCGTACTCGCGGATTGCTGCGAAAGTGTTTTGGCGGCTATCTATCTAGAAAGCGGAATAAAGCCAGTTGAAGACATCGTGAAAAAATTTTGGAAGCCTTTCCTTTTCGAAAATCATACCGCAGAAAAAGACGCCAAATCCCTTTTGCAGGAAATCGTGCAAGGTCAAGGCAAACCCCTTCCCCAATACAACGTCTTAGATGTGACAGGCCATAAGCATAAGCCCACATACATCATGGAAGTAAAAATAGAAGGCCACGCGCCCGTTCAAGGCCAGGGTCTTTCCAAAAGAGCCGCCATGCAAAATGCCGCTGAAATATTGTTAGACATACTTAAAAATGAGAGATAATTATTATGAATAATACCCGCTGTGGCTTTATTGCCATTATTGGCGTCCCTAACGCTGGAAAATCTACATTAGTCAATCAGCTCGTGGGCACAAAAATTTCCATCGTTACGCGCAAAGAACAAACCACACGCAATCGAGTTATGGGTATTTTTATTGAAAACGAATCTCAAGTTATTCTCGTAGACACCCCCGGCATCTTTAACCCCAAAATTCGTTTTGAACGAGCCATGGTAAAGGCAGCCTGGTCCGCTGTACGAGATGCAGATTTGACGGCCGTCATTGTGGATGTCAGCTATAAAAACCTCAACGACTCCATAGCCATCGTTGACTTACTAAACGAGCAAGACATACACCCCATGCTCATTTTAAATAAAGTTGACCTCCTCAATCGAGACGAGCTTTTAAAAATTACAGAAAAGATGGTGACAGGTCGCCAAATTGAGGAAGTCTTTATGATCTCCGCCAAGAATGGGGATGGCGTTGATCACTTGCGCAAAGTATTTGCCGAAAAACTCCCTTTAAGCCCCTGGCATTTTCCCGAGGATCAAATCACAGATATTCCGGAACGTTTATTAGCGGCTGAGATTACTCGTGAAAAAATATTTCACTATCTGCATCAGGAATTGCCTTACTCTATAGCCATTGAAACCGAATCTTGGGAAGAATTTGACAATGGATCCGTCAAAATTACGCAGACTATTTATGTTCAAAAACCAAACCAGAAAGCAATCGTTTTAGGAAAAGGTGGACATCAGGTAAAACTGATCGGCGAAAAAGCACGATCCGAGATCACAGAAGCCCTTGGCAGACCCGTACATTTATTTTTACATGTAAAAGTAAAAGAAAATTGGGCAGAAAAACCACAACATTACAACTTGTTAGGTTTAGACTTTAATGTTTAAGTCTATTTATAAATAAAAATTTACCACTTCTTAGTTATTTCATGTAATAATTGATCCGTAATACCCAGTAGGTATTGGGTATATTTTTATAACCCAATACGGGTAACAAAAATAACAAGGAGCTTACACATGAATACTCTAAGAAACTTTATTCGTAACGAAGACGGCGCAACAGCAATTGAATATGGTTTAATCGCTGCGCTTGTATCCATCGTTATCGTTATTACTCTGGGTCTAGTGGGCGGAAGCTTAACAGACGTATTTACAAGCATTAACACAGCTCTTGCTGGCGCTGCTTAATTTGCAGGTAGATTTAGCTATGAGAAAAATAATTTCTGCCTGGGCAACCAGGCAGAAATCTATATTCAGACACTTTCTGCTTTCAAGCAGTGGATCAGCCGGTATTGAGTACGGAATTATTATCGCTTTGGTCTCTGTTTTAATTGCAGTCAGCCTGGCTTTAGTTTCAGGCAACCTGAATTCAATGTTCAATTTACTTGTAACAGCGTTTTCTTAAAAACAAGGAAACAAAGGAGAATTTGCTTGAAAGTCCTTTTTAAAAGCTTTCTGCGTTCTGAAAAAGGCTCTAACTTAATAGAGTTTGCCTTTGTTGCACCTATTTTTCTGACCATCCTCATAGGCCTATTTGATTTAGGCGCTATGCTGATCGTCCAAAATTCTTTAGATGCCGGCGCCAGAGCCGCAAGCCGCTTTGGCCTTACCGGTGCCAGCAATGGATTACCCCGAGATGATGCCATTCGTAAAGAAGTCCTAGATACCGTAGACACTTACAGCGGCGGAATAGCCAAACGTGCGAATGTTATCATCGCCGTGGAAGCCTATAATGATATTAGCTCCTTAGATAAACCAGAACCCTTTGATGACGTCAACACCAACGGCGCTTATGACGTCGGTGAATTTTATGTAGATATAAATGGCAGCGGCAGCTGGGATGAAGATCAAGGAACCGTCGGCTCCTTTGGTGCACCGGGGCAGGCTGTAAAATATACGATTAGCTATGATTGGAACTCATTTCTTGGCCTTTTCGGTTTTCAGAAAAAGATACATCTTATAGGAACAGCGACGATACAAAACGAAAATTTTTGAATCTAGGTAGATAAAAAAAAATGAAGAAAATACTTCGATTGATTCAAAGGCTTAAAAACAATAGCGGCAGCGCATTAGTCGAATTCGCCTTAGTTATGCCAATCCTTATTTTACTGGTTTCAGGCATTTTTGAAATTTCCATGTTTGCCTTAATCAATAACAAACTTGTGCGTATTTCTGGAACTTTAAGCAACGTTATCAGCATGCAAAACATTACGCCTGTAAAACTTATGGCGATCATGGAAACCTCCGATGAAATGGCAAAGCCACTATCTTTTTTAGGTCGAGGGGGTGTCGTCGTTTCACAAGTGTTCAATAATGGCAAAACAACAGATCCAGCAAATATGGAAATTTCCTGGCAGTACGCCACCGGCTCTTATGTAAGTAAATTAGGTAGCGCCGGCAGCAGACCCAATGCCCTACCCAACGGTCTACAAATTTTGGAAGATGAAAGTATTATCATTACAGAAGTTTTTTATACATATACCCCATATGTCTTTACTGGATTTATCCCCAATCAAGAAATATATAAAATTTCAATTTATGTCCCCCGTTTAGGTGATATGACAACTTTGCTTGAATAAAAAAGGTAGATAACAAATGAAGCTTATATCGCTAATAAAAAACCTCATAAAAACTGAGTTTGGTGGCATTGCCATAATGATGGGCGCCGCTTTACCGGCCGTTATTATACTCGCCGGCATCGCCTTGGAAATGTCGAGAGTCAGTTACGTGGAAGCCAAACTGGCTTTTGCCGCCGATGCAGCAAGTGTGGCTGGCGCCAGATATGATATTACAGACGTGGAAAGAAATGCCTTAGATGTGTTTAATGCCAACTTTGTTCCGGGCACCTTTGGTATCTCTCCCGTGCCGACTGTATCCTATGACCCAGAAACACAAATCGTTCGCGTGACCGTAAGAGATACAATCCCGTCCGTTATCGCCCAAATCGTTGGCTTTAACAACCTTACCGTAAAAGCGGAATCTCAAGTTAAAAGAGAGTTTGGCGGTTTAGAGCTGGCTATGGTTTTGGACGTTACAGGATCCATGGCTTCCAATGATAAAATTGGCGGATTAAAAACTGCGGCAAAATCTTTAGTGGATATTATTTATGAAGGAAAAAATACACGAGAGAATACAGCGATCGCTATTGTGCCCTTTGTAACGACAACCAACATAGGTTCGAATAATGTAGGCTGGCTATCTGATCCTGCTAGTTTAGCAAAATTCCCAACAGATCAGCCCTGGGAAGGCTGCGTAAAAGTGAATAACACGACCGAATTTGGCGATGAGAGTTTTGATACGGCACCTCCTGCCAATAAATGGCCCGTATATTTTGTAGAATCGACGATCCCCCAACCCAATGATGACTGCGTTACCCGTGACAACGACTGGCATGTAACAACGTCACCCGGCACAAGACGGCGCTGCCCTCCCCGGGCACCCCGCCCTGGTGTAGCGACCTTTGAAGCCTACACCTCCATAAGTGGCATCAATATTGGCCCAAACAGAAGCTGCCCAACCCCCATTATGCCCCTGCATAATGATGCAGCCAGCCTTAAATCTTACATAAATACACTCAGTGCAACCAACGGTGGTGGCACCATGGGAAACCTAGGCCTGGTATGGGGCGGCAGAGTATTATCTGAATCATGGAATGGCTTATGGTCCGTCAAACAAGAATCAGGAGCAACAATTACAGGTGAAGCCATAAAGCCCTATACAGAACCCACAAACACAAAAGCGATCATCATGATGACCGATGGCGGTAGCAATTGGTATGACGGCACATATTCCCCGAACAGCGACCCGACCGCCTACGGCACAGCACCAAATGATCGTTATGCAGTTGGAAAGCTGGGATCGACAAGCAGAACCAATTTTGAAACTAAAATTGATCAGAAAATAACCCGTCTTTGCACCGCTTTAAAAGCAAGAGGCGTGGAAATTTACACAATCACTTTCAGAGTTACGGACCCTGCCATAAATGCAGTTTATCAAAATTGCGCCACAGACTCCGCTCATTTTGCGACAGCTTCGGATAACGCAGCTATTTTGAGTGTTTTTGAAAGAATTGCGAAGGAACTGAAAAGACTAAGAATCATCGCCTAAAAAAGGAAGAAGAAAAATGATAGGCCTTTGTAAAAGATTTATTACGTCAGAAAAAGCAACGATAGCGGTTATTACGGCTCTCTGCTTTCCTGTCTTGGCGGGTTTTGTGACCGTTAGTATCGAGGTTGCCAGGCAAAACTATGTGGCCAGTCAGCTGTCCTTTGCTTGTGATGCGGCCGCTGTTGCCGGGGCACGATATGATATTGCACAGTTTCAAGAAAACGCCACCCGCATATTTAATGCCAATTTTCCACCTGGCACTATGGGCATATCCCCTGTACCAACGTTTACCCATGATACGGTAAACAATACAATTACTGTTAAGGTAGAAACGTCTCTACCGACTAAATTAGGAAAAGTTCTCGGCATTAATAGCCTATCCGTAAGCGTGGAATCACAAGTTAAACGAGAATATGGCGGCTTAGAGCTCGTGATGGTTTTGGATACAACCGGATCCATGGCGTCTTTAGATAAAATTGGCGGTCTACGTACAGCGGCAAAATCCCTCGTGGATGTCATATATGAGGGACAGAACTCTCGTGAAAATACATCTATCGGGATCGTTCCGTTCGTTACTACCGTAAACATAGGCGCAAATAACACCAGCTGGTTGAGTGATCCAGCTAATTTAGCTAAATTTCCTGCAACTCAATCCTGGGGCGGTTGTGTCAAAGTGAATGACATGGGTGAGTTTGGGGATGAAAGTTTTGACACACCTCCACCGGCTAATAAATGGCCTGTGTATTTTGTAGAATCTACGGTTCCCGCAGTGGATGACTGTGTCAAAAGGGATAGCGATTGGATTATGACTACATCTCCTACCGCAAAAAGAGTTTGCCCCCCTAAAGCCCCGGCTCCTGGAACGGCTGTCTTTAAAGTACTGACAACCCAATCTGGGATAAACGTAGGCCCCAACCAGCACTGCAGCCTACCTATTCTACCGCTGGTGAATGACGCCAATAAGCTTAAAACATATATCGACACGTTAAACCCAGTAAATGGCGGTGGAACCATGGGTAATTTGGGACTCGTTTGGGGAGGAAGAGTCATCTCTGAAGGGTGGAATGGACAATGGTCTGTTCAACAACCCAATGGCACCGTTGTCACGGGCGAACCCATCAAAGCCTATTCAGAACCCACCAATACAAAAGCGCTAATCATTATGACGGACGGGGAAAGCAACTGGTACGACGGAAGCCTGCCACCCACAGCAGACCCAACATCCTATGGTACAGGCGCCAATGACAGATGGAAAGCCGGCAAACTCGGCTCCACAAGCCGCACAAATTTCGCCACAAAAATCGATGAGAAGATAACAAGGTTATGTACCGCACTGAAGAACCGAGGCGTAGAAGTCTACACCATAACTTTCCGCGTCACGAGCACAACGGTAAACAACGTCTACAAGAACTGCGCCTCCACACCCGATCACTTCGCAGCCGCCAGCGATGACGCAGCATTACTGGCTGTGTTTAATAGCATAGGAAAACAACTCAAACGCATCCGAATTTCAGCTTAAGCATATAACCTTTGCAGCAATTCCCGTTAGTCTCTGAAAAGGTATTAAACCATGGATATTTAGATAAATTTTTCGCAAAGTTTTGATAAATATGATAAACAGCATGGGTAAGGAGATACCCCATGCACCAGACTCGCCCA
>JAGOMX010000055.1 GCA_017993335.1 Alphaproteobacteria bacterium
CTAAAACGTCTGTTTCATGTTTCAGATGTGCCATGCGATACGCAGTTGAGAGTCCGCTTAGATTCAATTTCTCCAGATATCATCCGACCAGCTTTCAGGCGTATTTTTACTCTGCTGCAAAGAGGAATAAACTGCACAACAATACATCTTCCCTACCACTATAACCAAACAGATTTTCAAATAATAGCGTCTGAGGCTGCCGTACTTGTTTTTGTATTAAAGATAGATGCTGATATATCGAACTGTAATGATTTACTATTTGCTGCTTTGCCTGATTATGCTCATTTTGCATTTGTTTAGCTATAAAGCCTGAAAGAAGCAAAGCTTTAAAATAATTATATTGGTATTCTTTTAATGTATGACCTGGTTCTGTAAGCGCTTTAAAAGCCTGATGAAAATCAATTATATGGTCTTTTTTCAAATCCTTAGTAGAAAAATTTCTTAATTCCTCAAAGCACTGCTCACCGGACGCCTCTCTCACATATTTACGCGCATCTGCAAACCCATCCATAAGTTGCATTTTTGGATCATTCCTAAAATCAGATGAAAATAACTGCACGGAAGGTATAAGAAAAAGAGAAACTAAACCAAACAAAAGATTCTTCATAAAAACACCAAAAAATAAAAAGTCACAAACCCTATACCATTTATATGGTGACTTAATAAGAAAATTACAAGCCCCCCCCTAATCCTTCTTCAAATGCTTCATAGGATCAACGGGTTTGGATTTATACCGGAGTTCGAAATGTATTTGCGGCACGTCTACATGCCCGGTATTACCGGCTTTTGCTATGGTTTGTCCTCTTTTTACGGTTTCTCCTTTTGAGACGAGCAGCACCTCATTGTGAGCATAAGCTGTTGACCAATCTTTGCCGTGTTTGATTAAAATCATATTACCAAAGCCACGTATTTCATTGCCTGCGTAAACAACGATTCCATCTTCACTGGCTAAAACGGGGGCTTGGAATTTAACAGCTATATTTAAGCCATCATTTTTATGCCCCATTTTCTTCTTGCCGAAAGAAGACAAAATCTTTCCCTTGGCTGGCCATCCAAAGTTAAAATTTGTATTTTTTATTCCTTCTGGAGCTGGATTTTTATTTTTTTGAGTTGGCTCCAGAATGGGTCCATCGTCAAAAGTTTGAGGAAACTCATCCTCGCCCTCTACAAGCTCTTCCACCGGGGCTTTCTGGGCTGATTTAGGAAGGTTTTTTTTATACCGTAAGGGTTGTCCAATATATATTTTATAAGGTTTTTGTAGATTATTGATTTGGATCAGTTCGTCCGTTGATGTCTGGCAGCGCTGCGCCACATCCAATAAATTTTCACCCTTTTTTACGGTTGTCGTTTGCAAAGATGATTCGGGTACAGCGTGCACCTTAGAACTAAGGCCAACACCCATCCATAGAATAAAAATAATCGGCTGTAGGTATCTCATAAATATATTTTCTAATGAAAATCGATGGTCAAATTATCGCTTATTTTGGGGATAGCCGCATGGTTTGTCAAATCCAAAGTTATGGGGGTGATTGTAATGAATCCATTCTGATTGCCCCATAAATCGCTATTCTCGGCAGGGTCTTTTTCTTTATGCAAGACTCCAATCCAATAGCATGGGTGTCCATGAGGGTCTTGCGCTTCTATCATATCTCCAACCAGGCTTCTACGCCCTTGATTTGTTATGCGAATTCCTTTTACAAGATCTGGTTTGCTGTGAGGGAAATTCACATTCATCATCGTATTGTTCGGCCATGAGATATGAAGGAGTTGTTGGATGGCTTTTTCGCCGTAAGCTTTTGCAACAGACCAATCTGCAGGGTAGAACCCTTGAGAGGCCTGGCTTAACGCAATGGATTTTATACCTTGTATCGTTCCCTGCATCGCCGCCCCAACCGTACCCGATACAGTTATAGACTCGGCTAAGTTTTCGCCATAATTTACACCAGAAAAAATAAAATCAGGTGGATGATCTTTCATCAACTGGCTTAAAGCCAAAATAATACAATCGGTTGGCGTTCCTTTGACTGCAAATTTTTTATGCTCAAGCTCTCTCATCCGGATAGGCATTCCCCACGTGATTGAGTGACTTTTACCACTCTGCTGATCATGGGGAGCGACAATCCATACATCATCGGTTATGGTCTGGGCAATTTGTTGCGCAATCGTAAGTCCGTGACTCATGATGCCGTCATCATTGGTAATCAAAATACGTAATTTTTTTTCTATACCCATCAGATCAAAACGATTTAAGCTATTTTTTGCATGTCTGCATCAAAATCATAACTTAACCCTGATTCAAGGTTCTCCATGGCTCTATAGCAGGTCAAATCCATTTGAATAGGTGTAATGGTGATAAAATTATTTATAGCCCCCCACAGGTCTGTGTTCTCTGGCGGATTCACTTCATTATGCAAAACGCCAACCCAGTAGTAGGGAAAACCACGTGGATCCAAGCATTCGACCATACCGCCCATTTCACTGCGACGACCATGGCGCACCACGCGCATACCCTGGACAATACCTTCTTTAGCATGGGGAAAATTAATATTTAGCAGCGTATTGCTTTGCCATTCTTGTAAAAAGACTTTCTTTAAAACAATCTCACCATAGGCGCGTGTCACCGACCAATCCGTCGGATAGCACTCCATCGATACTTGGCTTAAGGCTATAGCTTTGACACCATGTAAAGTTGCTTCCATCGCTGCGCCAATCGTACCGGAATGCGTAATCGATTCGGCTACATTTTCCCCATTATTCACACCGGAAAGAACGAAATCAGGCTGATGATCCTTCAGCAACTTTCTCAAGGCAATAATCACACAGTCCGTAGGGGTTCCATTGACAGTATAGTGTCTTTCCGAAACTTCTTTCAAACGCAAAGGATCGCGATAGGTGAGGGCATGACCTTTACCGCTTTGTTCTTCCGCCGGCGCCACAACCCAGACATCGTCGGTGATTGTCCGAGCGATTTGTTCAAGAATCTTAATCCCTGTGGAATTATAACCATCGTCGTTGGTAATCAATATTCTTAAAGGCTTGTTTGTATTCATTTTTTCATCACTTTCTGGCCTTTCATATAAGGCACTAAAGCCTCTGGAATCACGATAGATCCATCGGCTTGTTGATAATTCTCTAAGATTGCCACCATGGTTCTGCCCACAGCAAGACCTGAACCATTTAATGTGTGCACAAAAGCAGGCTTGCCGCCATCATTAGGCTTATATCGGGCATTCATGCGTCTGGCCTGATAATCCCCACAATTGGAACAGCTGGAAATTTCTCGATAAGCATTCTCTCCTGGCAACCAGACTTCAATATCATAAGTCTTTCGGCTAGCAGGACCCATATCCCCAGAACAGAGCAACATAACCCGATAGGGCAGATTGAGTCGCTTTAAGATCTCTTCCGCGGCCGATGTTAAACGTTCATGTTCTGCCACCGAATGTTCCGGATGCACGATGCTAACCAATTCAACTTTCGTAAATTGATGGAGTCGAATCATACCCCGGGTATCTCGTCCAGCTGAGCCTGCTTCTGAACGAAAGCACGGTGTGTAAGCCGTCAAACGCAGAGGCAGCAAATCCTCATCGAGGATTGATTCTTGTACCATATTCGTCAATGAAACTTCAGCCGTTGAAATAAGATAACGATCATCGGTTGTTGTAAATAAATCTTCTTTAAACTTTGGTAATTGCCCAACCCCATAAACCGAGTGATTTCTCACCAACAATGGTGTTGATACTTCTTGATAGCCAAAATTTTCCGTGTGCACATCCAACATAAAGGCAGCAATCGCTCTTTCTAAACGGGCTAAATCGCCTTTTAAGAAAACAAATCGGGCACCCGATACCTTGGCGGCTGTTTCAAAATCCATTAAACCAAGGGCCTCTCCCAGCTCAAAGTGCATTTTTGGCGTGAAAGAAAAAGAGGGGACCTGACCATGTGTGCGTACCAATTTATTGTCTTTTTCGTCGGAACCAAAAGGCACATCATCGGCCGGCAAATTCGGCAACAGTGATAACATGTACTCAAGATCGGCTTGTAATTGCCGTTCTTGGTTTTCTAAATGGGGTATTTTGTCTTTTAATTCTTGGGACTCCGCCATAAGCATATCCGCATTTTCGCCTTTTTGCTTTAAAGCACCTATGCGTTTGGCTAAATCATTGCGCTGGTTTAAAAGGGACTGTAACTCTGTTTGAATCTGGCGATTTTGTGCATCCATGTCTATAATTTTAGACGAAACAGGGCTATGCCCGCGCAAACCCAACTTTTGATCAAATTGCTCAGGATTTTGCCGTAACCACTTTAGATCGAACACTCTTTACTCCGTTGTTTCTTGTATTGCTTTTTTATGAATATATTTTACTGCTAATAAAGACGTTTCATATAGGAAATACAAAGGAAAAGCCAGACCTAACATGCTCAAGACATCTGGTGGTGTTAAGAAAGCCGATGCAATCATAATAATCAAAAAGGCATACTTTCGATTTTTTCTCAATGTTTCGGGCTGCACAAAACCGAGCCTGGCCGCCAAAATTAAAACGATAGGTAACTGAAAACTAATACCAAAGGCTAAAACCAGCTGCATGACTAAAGATAAATACTCATGAACCCTTGCCTCTAGCTGAATCGGCATTTGCCCCGGACCGCCTGGCGTTTCAAAGGACAGAAAAAAAGCCCAGGCATTCGGAAGGATGAAGTAATACGCAAAGGTAGACCCAACCAAAAACAATACCGGCGTTGATAACAGAAACGATAAAAAGACGTTTTTCTCTTTTTGATACAGACCCGGCGCAATAAAACGCCATACTTGTATCGCAACGACAGGGAAAGAAAAGAAAGCGGCGGCGAAGAAAGAAACCTTAATATAGGTAACAAAGGCTTCTGTCAGCCCAGTGTATATTAATCGGTGCCCCGGATGATCCTTTAAAGCATAAAATAGGGGAGCTACCAGAAATTGAAAAATGCCTTCAGAGAAGTAAAAACAAATCAGCAGGCTGACGAAAAAAAAAGCAACGCAATACATCAGTCGCTGTCTGAGTTCGATGATATGACCAATTAAATCAATATTTTTTTCTTCATCCATGACAGCCGGAAAAGGCGTAATTTCCGCGCTATTTGTTTTCATGTTCTTTATCTTTATGCATCGACATAATTTCATCTCTTTGCGCATCAAAAGCTAACTCGTCCACATATCCACGGACTTGTTGCGTAACTTTTCGGAACTTATGCACCCAACGCCCCAACAGTTTTAGAGTCTTGGGGATATCTTTTGGTCCAATAACAACGAGCGCTGTTATTAAGATGATTAAGAACTCTCCCCAGGTTCCAAAATTAAGCATTATCTGCCTTATCTAATTTCATTTTTTCTGGCTTGTCGAGAGAATCTTCTTCATTCAGGCCTTCCTTAAAGGAACGCAGCCCCTTGCCTAGATCGCTCATTACTCTTGGCAATTTACCTGCCCCGAATATAACCAAGACAATCACAAGTATAATTAAAATTTGTCCAATGCCTAGACCCATATGAATTCTCCTAAAATCTACATTAAGTTCACTCTAGGGGATTTTTTTTCAAAAGTCAAAAATTGCTTAACTCGCTTATATTTCATTAAAGCGTTTGCTTTGCCTTAAGATGTATATAAAATCTATTTTACGATAAAAAAGGGGCGGCACAATGCAAAACAAAAGAGTAACGGTATTTGGTGGTACAGGTTTTTTGGGGTCTTACTTAATTCCCAAGTTAATGGAGCGTGGCGCTATCGTTAGAGTTGCTGTCCGGGAACGGACCGCAGGTAAAATCTTTCCGACTGTGGGTAATGTTGGAACCCTGGAACATACGGTTGTAAATTTTGCAGAAGATTCAAGCCTATCGAATGCGGTAAAGGATTCTGATTATGTGATCAACCTAATTGGTATTTTATCGGATTCTACGGGTATTTTCAGTCGTTTAGGCTTGGCTGCCAAAACAAAATTTAGTGATGTTCATACAAGTCTCTCTCAGAAAATTGCGGAAGCCTGTCTGCAAAACCATGTGGAAAAAATGATTCTGGTGACCTCTATTGGCGCGAACAAAACATCGCCGTCCTCTTATCTTTCCAGCAAAGGTCTCGCCGAAGAAGAAGTTTTAAAAAAGCTTCCCCATGCCACGGTTATTCGCCCAAGCGTTATATTCGGAGCAGAAGATCAATTTTTCAATCGTTTTGCTGCCATGTCATTATTTTCACCATTTCTACCTCTTATCGCTAGCGGTAAAGCTAAGTTGCAACCGGTTTATGTGGGGGATGTTGCCGAGGCTATCGTTAAAATACTTGTAGATCAAAAAACAGGCAAAGACCCCCATGCCGGAAAAATATATGAACTGGGTGGCCCATCGGTTTATTCTTTTAAAGATTTAATGGAATTTATACAAAAAGTGACTTTAAGAAAAAGACGTCTCCTTTCTATCCCCTATACAGTCGCTAGGCTTATGGGGGGTATTATGCAGCAGCTGCCCCATCCGCTCTTAACCCGTGACCAAGCTATCCTTGCGCGCATAGATAACGTGGTTTCCAAAGAGGCACTTACCTTCCATCCGTTAGGCATAATACCTAAAAGTATGGAATCGATTGTACCTGGGTATCTGCAAAGATTTCAGAAACATTGCTGAAAATGAAAGAGTTTGTTTGACATAAGCCATTCAACCGGCTAATTTATTTTTTGCCGGAGGGGTGGCCGAGAGGCTGAAGGCGGCGGTTTGCTAAACCGTTATACGGGTTATACCTGTATCGTGGGTTCGAATCCCATCCCCTCCGCCATAGTTTTAGTGTTAAGATCCAATTTCGTGGACAGCCTTACATTTATTAACGGCCTTCATTAACGGAGTGGACATGAAAAGCCATATAATTCTCAATCGTCGGCAATTTATTCAAGGCACTGGCCTTGTGCTCGTGGGATCTTGTTTTATGCCTAAAATTCTTCATGCCGAAGATCCCTTACCGGAAAAACGCTTAAATCTTTACAATATCCATACAGGCGAAAGTTTTAATGATGTTTTTTGGTCTGAAGAAAAACTTATCCCTGAAGCTGTTACCCAATTAAACAAGATAATGAGAGATTGGCGCACCGATAGCGTTAAGGATATAAACCCTCTTTTATATTTACTGGTTCATCGTCTTTCTGAAAAACTGGATACAAAAAAACCTATTGAAATTATCTCTGGCTATCGCTGTCCTCAGACCAACCAATCTTTACGCAAAAAAAGTAAAGGTGTTGCTAAACAAAGTCGCCACCTGACAGGAAATGCTATAGATTTTAGTCTTAAAGACCGCTCCATGAAAGAAGCCAGAAGAGTCGCTATGTCCTTTAAAGCAGGGGGTGTTGGCTATTATCCATCTAAAGGATTTATCCACATGGACATTCGCGACAAACCAACGTATTGGTAAAAGAGGCCATTTCAAAACGTCTTTTTTGGGTGATTTCGTCGTCAAGGTTCCGCTTCCGGTGCTCACGTACGAAGAGGTACGCTGCGCTCCGGTTCTCACCTTTCCTATAAATCCCTCCAAAAAAACCAGTTTTGAAATGGCCTCTAAAAGTAAAATTTATGATTCCTTTTGAATCAGGCAAATATAGCCCTTTACAGACTTTCCTGAATCATAGCTTCGTAAGGTGTTGCTAGCTTATATTTTCTGGCTTTGTTAGAAGCGTCAACTATTTCTAAAAATCCACCTTCAACCCACTTTTTGCAAAGCGCGGAATTCGTTCTCTGTTGAAAGCCAAATATATCACCTATTTGTTTAGCAGAAACAACATCATACTCCTTAAATAACTCCAATACCTTGCGTTGTTTGGGATCTAATGTGCGTAGCAACTGCGAGTAATCTTTTTCACCTTCCTCATGGCTTGCTATCATCTGGGCGACAACTTTTTCAAAAGCAAAAGCCATCCCTTCGATAAAATATTCCAGCCAAGAGGTTATATCACTTTCTGCTCTCCCAAAATAATAATTATGAGATGGACCAATGCTGACTGCACGATAATAACCGAGTAAGTTTTTAGCATAATATTCTTCAAGAGAATACAGCCCCCTTAAATCATACCCGCCAAGATGCAAAATCAACGTTGTTAGAAGTCTACTTGTACGTCCATTACCATCGTAATAGGGATGAATCGTTGCAAACTGGTAATGAGCAATGCCAGCAACAATAGGGCAAGGTAACTCCTCGCTTTCTTTAAGCCATGAGACTAAATTGCGCATAAGTCCAGGAACATCTTTGGCTTCCGGGGGCATATAAACGATTGTTCCTGTGCCACTGTCTTTGATAACATTTTGCCCATCTCTATAAGGCGTTGGTTTAATAACCGTTCTTCCATCATTCATTACAAGAGCATGTAAGGTTTGAATGATTTTCTCGGTAACTGGGTGGTTTTGTGAGACATATTGCTCTAATTGAGCTAAAGCCGCATAATAGCCTTTAACTTCATGTTCATCCCGCTCTCTACCGGGAAAATGTCCTTGAAGCTGGATAACTTCTTTAATTTCGTCAGGTTTTAGCTGATTGCCTTCAATCATTGTTGAATAGTGTGTTGTGTATAGTTTAGCCGTTTCGCGTAAAGAAGCTAGAACGGTAGGATTAACAGGCAGTAACGAAACTTTTTCTTTAGCCGCCTCAATCCTCATAAGTATTTTTGCAATTCTAGGGGTAATATTATAGATGGGTTTGAAATTTGTCGGCATAATATCAGCTCAATATCGGATCAAAACACATTATTTATTATGCCGATAAAATGCGTATAAATCAAGTATAACATGCTCCTAAAACATCAGATAGGACAACAGGGCAAAGCTAGGTAGTAATATGGCCATCGCTAATCCGGCGTACGCGAAAAAAGATGGCATGGCGACACCATTGATTTCTGCTATCGACTTAACTAAAAAGTTTGGGGCGTTGCCAATGTACGTCAAAGCCCCCATAAAAACTGCCCCACAAGAAATTGCCGTGAGTGTCATGGAAAGCTCTCCGGATAAAAGTTCTGCATCCCCGCCAGCTACAAAAAAGAAGACAAGGTAGGTCGGAGCGTTATCCAAAAAGGAAGAAAGTATTCCAGTTAACCAAAAATACATATCGTTTTGTGGAACACCATCCACATTGACGAGACTGACTAAACTTGCAAGTGCCCCTTTTTCTCCAGCCGATAAAATCGCAATCACAGGCGTTGCCGTTATAAAGATACAAGCAAAAAGCTTCGCAACCTCCACGATAGGATCCCAGCTGAATAGGTTATATTCACGAATTTTTTTGGGCGTTATTTTCATGGAAATATAAGCAAAAACGACAAAAAGAATGTCTCGTAGAATATCCTGTAATTCCAACTCTACTCCATAAACGAAAAAGCTAATACCAGGCTTCCAACTACCGCTTACAATAACCGTCAACATGACACAAAGAAAAAGATACAAATTCCCCGTGCCTTTTATGCTTATTTTATTTCCGTTTGCTTTTGTTGAGTGTGATTTTTTATCCGAACGATAAAAGTATGTATCCGCCACAAAAAATAGAAAAAGGGTAGGCAGGCTCACAATTAAAAAGGGATAAAATAGATGAATAAATGGCCAAAAGAAAGGCACACCTTTCAAAAAACCCAGAAACAAAGGCGGATCCCCCAGAGCTGTTAAACATCCACCGATATTACAAACCAACAGAATAAAAAATACAACCAAATGGGTTTTACGTTGGCGGTCCTTATTCATAACCAACAACGGCCGTATAAACAGCATAGCCGCCCCTGTTGTACCTATAACGCTCGCCATCAATGTTGTTACACTTAAAAACAGACTATTTGCAAGAGGGGAACCTGGATAAGAAAGCTGAATCTCGATCCCACCAGAAATGGTATATAACACCATAGCAACTAATATAAAGGGTATAAACTCTAGTAAATATGTATGCAGGACTTGGTACAAAGCAACGTCAGGCCCATACAGATAAACGATAGGAATCAACGTCAAGCAAGACCAAAAC
>JAGOMX010000056.1 GCA_017993335.1 Alphaproteobacteria bacterium
GTACAGCCTGGAAAGGCGATGACTGCAACAAGAAAGGGGCTGACCTGGTAGCTACGGTTTATCAAGTCAGCCTTTTTCGGACAACTACCGTGTTCTATAGACCGGACAACTACGCGTGTGCGTGACACAAATATTTTTACAATGGATAAATATCAGGACTTTGCATTGATTATAAAAAATCATGGCAATTTCATAAAATAAATGAGATGTGCTTATTCACAATAACAAGCAGCATATCCTTTCAACTTAGGATGTTTGAGTTAAGTGATCTTCACGTCAGGTCTGTACAAGAAGCAGGAAGAAAAACAGGGCCCTTAGACCTCTCTTGCGTTTCAAGGGACTATGGCGTTAGATGCTGCCGCCAAAACGCATCTTAAAAATATATTCTGTCATTAACGAATGATAAAGGGATGGACTAGGACCTTTTCTTCATGAGTCGGGTGAACATTACATGTGAATGAAAACATATGCAATATAAATTAAATAATATTAAACATTTTGTATTGACAAGCAACAAGCTCAACACTATATCAGAACTACAAGGCGCTCACTTAGAGTTCTGTTTATATTATTGTTAAAGGATAACTCATGCTAAAACTAAAAAATATATTTAGTATATCGCTTTTCACTATCTTATCGATTACCCTTCTCCCAGGAAGTGTAGCCAGTCAAAAATCAACTCAAGATATAGATTTTTTTCCGCCTACGCGTCTCGTAAGTGACGCTGAACATAAAGCCTTTCTTATTGCCACGCTGGATTCTTGCAATAATAACGACTCAATGATGATCTCTAGCTATGATATTACCCCTAAGATATTTCATAATGATAACATTGCTGGGAGAATTATTAGTGCGGCCAAGCGGGGAGCTAAAATATACATATATTATGAACATTTAGGCAAGTTCTCTTACGATGACTCACAGCGACTACAAGTTCTTCAAAATTGCTGCGCTAGATTTGAAGTTAATTTCAATCATTCAAAATGTGTTGTCAACAAGGATGTCGTTGCAATAGGTTCATACAACTGGCTGTCAGACTTTAACGACACCTCATCGAATGGGACAGCTGTCTTAAAGGGCTCCATTTGCCTGCCCCTTCAAAAGGATATATGGGCAGGTATGCGTTTTTACCAGAGCCTTGCTCATGATAACGCAAAAGGGGTGCAGAAATTCGTAGAAGATCAAAGTGTTTTTTCGCCTAAATTGTATAATCTAGGAGTAAGTGGACAGCTGACTATCCTTAGGACGCCAGAAGCTCATTGCACGTTTTTGAACCAGACTTTTGAAGATGCTAGTAACGATGTACATATCTTTTCACCATTCGTGAGATTCAAGAGACTGGCGGAGACCTTCACCGATGGAGTTCTGAGAAAACTTGCAGCGAAGCACGTCAGGACAGTCTTAGTTATGCTCCCGGAGCCATGTAACAGAATTCCACACGAGCAAACCAAGATATTTGATTACCTTGATAAATTACAGCAAACATATCCCTACTTTTCTTATAAAACTCAAAAGGACTTTCATGCGAAAACTCTTGTGAGTGATAACATGATTTGTGAAGGATCATTCAACTGGTTCTCAGCCGTAGACGATATCGCTCACGACGCTAATAACTACGAAGTTTCAGTTGCTATAAAAGGTGATGGAGCGCTGAATCTTTTAAATAGCTTACGTACGAGCGCTATTGGTCAATCAGTAATGCAGCTTAATGGTGCAGCGAGAAATAAACAAGGGCTCAACTCTCCCGCAGCTGCCCCTATGATAAATACCGATAATAATAAAACCCCATCCATTCCGAGAGATTTTGATAAGCGTATTAGAATTTTTTCTGGTGCTAAATATAAGAGAGAGGGATTCTGTGTTAAGCTCGATAATAATTATATTCTAGACGAACACAACAAAACCCTTTATTGCGAAACTGAAGAGCAGGCAAAACAAGTCGCATATCAAGTCTGGCTCGAAAGCCAACTAGTAATGACTAAAGAGACATCCGGCCGGGATAAGAAAAGAGGTCGTGGAGTAGCAAACCTTGATTCACCTTCTCCATTTAAACAAACCAAACCTGACGTTGCCAAAGAGCTGTCTATTCCGCAGAGCTTCGATGAGCATATTAAAGTTTATTCTGGCGCCTCATTTAACAAAGAAGGATTCTGCGTTAAATTGGACGGGAAATATATAGTGGATGAATCTAACAGTATTATCTATTTTCCCAGCCAGAAGCTTGCAAAAAAATCCGCATACGATGTCTGGGTTTCAAGCCGTAAAAAACGCTCTTATAAATGAGCAGGCAGGCAATTGATTTGGGAGCGAATGGATACAAGCTTCTGAAATTCCAAAGCCAGGCAGGCGTGGCACATAAGAAAAAGGGGTGAAAAAGACACCTTTTTCAAGATCCACAAAAAATGGTCATAAATAACCGTCAAGCCCAATAACTCTTGGAAGAAAACAGTGTAATGTCCGGTCAGATCGATATTCAGGCAGGGGATTATTAACTTTCAACATCATGTGGCAAAAGGGATGAATACAGCTCTGAGATTCATTTGTGAGGCTTTAGCTAGGGCGAGGGAGATCATTAAGCTATGTAAAAGCACAACACGACAGTCTTGGCGAAAAACCATATTAGGGTTATGGAATCGACATCAGACAAACTGATACAGGGCTAGTATACAGTCGTTCTGGCAACATCAATGGATATAGAACGTATTTTGTCTATTTGCCGTCTCTTGAATTAAGCATCGCAAGTCTTTCAAATGTAAGTTTCGATATGTCGAGCATAAAGGATGAACGTAAAGCTGTTAGACCAGAAGTCGCCCATACTTCAGATGAGGCAGAGAGGCAAAGTCTCTACGACAAACTGTTTGCACAAAGAAATCCGGAGCACATAGAAATCTTAAAAAAGCATACCCTGCTTCGCATTAATGATTTATTCTACATGTGGTGAGTCCATCAGTATCATCCTTACATGCCGAGTTTGAATATTTATGCAAAATATGATATAATTTATCATTATGGATGGGAACTACAAATGCTCAACACCCTAGGAAAGACAGGATCAAATGATCCTCTGCACGTAAGAAGAATAATCGTTCTTTCCTCGGCGATTATAAGCTTTATAGTGTTTGTTTTAAGCTTTGTCTTATTTCAAACTCACATCTTCGTGGTGGCGATATATTTTATCATTGTTACAGCAATGGACTTTTACCTGTTCAGCATTAAGTGTATAAAAAGCTCGGACTACGTTGATCCTATAAAATTATTGGCTGAAAATGAAGCCTCTCCTGAACAGCTCGATGCATACTCTGCTAGTCGCAGAAGAATCCGGCTTTTTAGCTTGTGTGCTGGACTATTAACAAGCGCTGCATGCTTATTTGTGCTGCCAGAATGGTTTCAGTATGCCTTTTGTGCAGGCTTTATTATTTCCACTGGAATGGGATTAGCTTTTTCGAAGATCGATATTAAAAACAAATATCCACCAGCTTTTGTTAGAGATGATCGGTATTATGTTCCAGGCCAGCCTACGGTAGGTGGTGTAAGTGTAAACATGTACACAGCCGGAAAATCCACTGGATTCACCTACGGACCTATTGATCCTAATAGGTAATGAAGGCGCTGATACATTTGCCAGCGGAACTAGTTTTTGATGACTTTTCTAATGCCGCCTTCTCGTTCTTTTCCCATTCTTTCTAGCTTTTCACTATGCTCTATCATTTGATCCTGAATGTCATTTAATTTGTCGAGGGAGGCATGTTTGGCTCTGGTATCCACAAGGAAATTCCCTCCCATACCTTCATTATTAGCTTGGGTCGACAAATTTTGCATTGGCGCATCTGACACATTATTTGGAAGGCCAGCTCTGGCATCATTGAATGAGCTTTGTATTGCACCCATAGATCCTGGTAAGCCTGAAGCTCCTATATCCGTTAACTGCGACAGTTTACTTTCCATGAATCTTTGCTGGTATGCTTGTTCTAATTCTGGCCGTGAGGATAAGATAGCCTCAGCTTCAACTTGTCCCATCGAACCAGAAGAATTTGGTAGCGATTGGTTAGGCAACCAATTCACAAAATCTTGGTTTAGGCTTGCATTAATGCTGGCGGAATTTTGCTTGGTCCAGCTTGCCATTTTTGAAAACGACTGAGATTTCTGCAGGTTTGCTGACGCCTCATCTCTGAACTGATTTGATTGCTCCAAAGATGCCCCAATGCTAGATGAGAACTTCTTAGCATCTTGGCTGGATTCACTAAAACGAGAATCTTGGCTGGCTTGGGCCGCGTTATTGAGCGCATTTTGGAAGTTGTTCTGTTTTGAAAAATTCTGAGCTGCGGACATGTTATCTCGATCATGCGTATTATAGCTACTCGTAGCCGTTGTGGTAAGGCTAGCTTTTGCCGTTGCTCCATTCCCAAATACTTGAAAGCCCACTCCAGTTTCTACGCCAGCTGAGGCGCTAGCAAGCAATTGTGCTGCTTTTTCTTTAGATATTTGCCTTTCTGAAGCAAAGCTATCAACTAACCCATCAAGCTCTGTAAATGCCTTGTTCTGACTTGAGGTTACACCATTTGAATAGCTTTCAGAGCCATCAGTCTGTTTAGACTGTTGGTTGCTCAGATCCATCACTTGTCTGTTATGGTCGGCCAAAGATTTAGCAGAGGCGATCATTTGGCTTTCAGACATTTGAGTGGCTTTAGTTGCTTGTTCTGTATAGCTGTTGGACATTGTTTCTCCCATATTAAGGCTCGATCTCAGGCTTGAGTTTGCAACGCTTACTATATGTTCGCCATCGGCTGCGGTGGTTCTGCTAACGACACCATCGTTTTGGGCGAAGGAACCTGAGGAATAGGAAGGCGACATATTATTCTGGCCAAACGTGGTGTTGTTAGCCTGCATAGTGCCTTGGCTTATATTGCCTAAGCTATAGTTGCCGCTCATCATATCTTCAGATGCTCGCGCGGAGGCCGATGAAGCTGGGCCAGCCATGTGCGAAGCGAGATGCACAAAGCTTCCTGCGCCGCCTTTTACGAGGGCATAGGCTAAAGATCCCACTGCTAAACTCATGAAGCCGGCTTGGGCGGCCATGTCTGCGTGTAGATTGGAAAAACCTACAGAGTTAGCGATGGTAATTCCTGTGCCATCGGTGGCTACTAGGCCCATGCCTTTTGCTCGAACTGAGACATTCATGATAAAATTCAGGATGGCATAAAGCGGTGGCCATAATTGGATCCACATAACCAGGCTTACCCATTTGCCGATATACCTCCAGCCCATGGGGAGAATGGCTAGGGGGAGTAAGAATATGAAAGCAACATAGATTAAAGCTTCCATCACGTTTTTCATGGCGATGAGCTTTTGTGCGGCTACTCCGGCTATGTTCTCTTCGTTGGCCCTTTGGTGTAGATAGGCTCTGCGGACTGCAAAGTTAGGCGCATTACCTAGGGCTGTAGATTGAGATTCAATGCCATCTACAACAGAGTGGATCATCATCTGTTGCATCATGTAGTCATTAGCTGAATTGGACATATTGGTCATGTAATTCATGGCACCAGGAAGATAACCCTTGAGCTGTTGGCCTAGCTTAGATCTGTTAGCTGAAGCAGGTGCTTCTGCATTGGCTCCTGCTGCCAAGGGAACCGTCCAAGGTTTTGCAGCGTCTTTGCTAAAGATTTTTCTCCCGAAAAACTGAAATGCGTTTTCCACACTAGATTCCAGAAAGGGCTTCAACCTCGTAACGCCTTGGGCGCAGGTTAGGATTTCTGGCCTTTGGTTTTTGCCGGGGGCTTTGAAGACAAAAGCTCGGGCTTGGGAGGCGTTCTTTGATACGAGGCCCCAGATGTCGCCAGAGGATCTTAATTCTTCGAGAGTATATTTTTGCCCCATGAGGGCATCATATACGACGCATTGATTGACGAATGAGCGCATGGTTTCGTTCAGGTCTGCATCAGTGATCTGAAAGTTATTGGCATTGGCGATCAGATTGGAAGCCATGACGGCTCCCGTTTTGTGATACTTCAAATCATCAGGTAGCGAGAAGGTTTTTTCGACCTCACGGGTGACTCTGTCGCCAATTTGACTAACGAGACCTGCAACTGATCCCAAGCCCCAGGGGACATTGTCGACTTTGTAGTTAAAGCCTGTTACAGGGTCCTGAATAATCACGGTGCAGGTGGGTATAAAGAATAAATACAGCATCAGATTGAAAGGAATGAACCAGCTGGTCAGCAACTGGCTATGGTTTCCGTAAATCACGGTCACAATCGCCCACATGAGGCCCAAAATTAATGAGAACCTTACCAATGGTTGGTAAAGCGTACCTGATTTTGCATTCATGAGGGCTGCTATGGCGTTAAAGGTGGTGTCGAGAATCTCGCCTGCGCCATATGTGATAACTGTTATTTCCATGGGCTATAGTCCTCCTTCACTTAACGATCCTGCTTTGTTGAGAATGGTTTTTTCCAGTAGCTCTGTTTTCTTCACCATATTGATGACCTGTTCAATTTCTTTAAAGCTACCCATTCGTCTGTCCATGATGCGTTTGCGGACCTCGCCTAAGGATTTAAGAAAAGCATTGATCTGGGTGTCATCGATTTGGGCTGATCTAATGTGATCGGCGCTTTCGTTGATGACATCTAGAATTTCAGTGAGGTATTGAAAGAGAATATCGACCGCGCCTAGTTCTGCGTAATCAAGGATATCCACTGGCGATTGACCTCGTCTAAATGCGGTTGAGACGTTGATGATTTTATAGAATGGTAGGCGAGTTGAATTCAGAAACGCTATTTCCGATGGAGATAGAGCTTCATCTGCGTAGATCTTGTTCTGAATGGATTCCAGAACTTTTCTGACCTGACCGATCAGCGATTTATCCGAATCAATGGTGATGGCGCTTTTAACCAGCTTTAGGCATTTGTTGGCGTTGCCGCTGTTATCGGTGCATTTATAAATCTCCACTTTTCCACCATGTAAAAGCGCTCCTAACAGCTGATTGTTATTAGCCAAGGATGCATGACTGTGAAGTCTGAAATCATCATTGGATTCTTTGTTGGAGATGATAGTGCCGGAAACAGACATAAAGAACTCCGCTAGTTTCAGGTCTTGGTTCAAGAAATGGTTTTCTTGAATGGCTTTCCAAGCCAGGTTAAATTCTGTTCCTAGCATGGTTTTAAAGCGAGGATCATTCTCCGCTGCGCTCATGACCTTGCTGCGCTCGCCTCCTGCGCCACATCCTTGACGCGCAGCCGCATAGTCAGAAAAGCCTCCGTACTTGCCTTCGGTGCCGATCATTTTGCACATGTGGCCTTTAGCAATGTCAGAACGTGGCCAGACAGATCCAAGTGCTGTTGCGGCAATCTCGCAAGAATTGATGTTGGCTGAATTAATCTTCTGGGCCCAGTCGTTAAGCTCAGTCATGGTGTTTTTTACAATGGGACTCATCTCTTCCAAGGCAATCATCATGGCAAATGATCCAGCGTTTGAGCCTATTGCCTTGAGGCTTTCAACTAGCTTTTCAGAACTGATATGGGAAAATGCACCCATAAACATATCCACGCCACCACAGCCCGCACGATAGCTCGGCAATTGAATGGTGGCCAGCTGGCTGTTATGCACCTGGTTACGAGCAAAAATGTTACCGCCAGTGTAAAAACCTGCCCGTTGATCCTCATAGGCCCCCGGCTTGCTGATGTTGGAGGCTCCACCCAGCTTGTTAAAGAACTTGGTGAGGTCTTTGCTTACATCCGCATGTGCCGTTGTGGTTATAAGGCAAAGAGCTATTATACGCAGAATCATGATGGTCTCCTGTTGATGAGAAGCACGCGAATGCGGTCTTCGATTTGGTCGTGAGTGCTGAAGCCGTAACTTAAAGGGATGACTTGTCCTGTTGATGGCTCAACGGCTAAAAGGGATGGCAGAACTTTTACGCCTAGAGTTTGAGCTGTGCCATTATCTGGTTTGAAATTAGGAAACTCAGGCAGACCAGCACCATCAATGCTGATGGGCAAAACCTCCCAGCCGTATTTTTGTGCAAAAGCTTTCACTATGGGTGCGAACTTATGGCAATAGGTACAAGATCCTGAGTAAAAGAAAAACAAACCATGGGTTTTGGAAAGGCCTTGTATAGCTTTGTCCATTTGTTGTTTTTCCAAGTCTAGATAGATATGTCGACCAGCTTGGGAGGTAGGATGCTTCACGGTGTAATCCAGCTCAGGTGTGGTATAAAGCACTTCCTTCCACTTGGCCGCAAATTGGCTAGCTTTGCCCATCATCTCTTTTTGAATGATCATGTAGTCCCTGATGTTTTCGTAAGTAGGGTCCATTAAAGCCTTGGCCTTCACCCGGGAGATTTCTTGTTTAAATTCCTCCAGGAGAGCTTTGTGGTCTTTTTCTTGTGACGTACGGGCCGGCTCTTGTGGGGTTTCTTTTTTCTTCTTTTTGGGATCCTCATACCAATGCCAACCTTCTGCTTTTCGATCGAAGAAAGCAGCGTGGGCAGGGTCTGTTAAGCAGATAAGAAAATACAAAGTCGAGCCAACAACGGAGAGTAAGCATGCAATGTTTGCACCCCAGGCAAGGACAGTGTTATATTTGTAAGTGTTATGTAACGAATGGATTTTGGTCATGTTTTCTGTAAAACTCCCTGCTGAACTGGAACGCCGGTTGACTGATGTAGCAGCAAAAACAAATCACACCACGGAAGATTGCATCGCGCGAGCGTTGGAAGCATATTTGGACGACTACGAGGATTATCAGCCAGCCCTGAAACGGGCAGATGAGAAGGAACCAAACATATCTCTAGCTGACGCCAAAACGGAGCTAGGGATTGAGAAAGATTAGATGTTGATATAGGGACTCTGTCCCTATGACCCTGGGATATTTGAGTGAAGGGATCGGATATTTTTGGTTTGATGTGATGTAGAACAAAATCTTCTTGAAATGATATTATCGCCTGATCATAATAACTCCGCGGTACAGGCTGGGAAGCCGATGACCGTTGAAGAGATCGGAGGGCATTTAACCATGTCCTCCTGCTTTGATAAGTGTGCCTCAAGATCACTTCAGATAAATATCCCAGGGTTGTAGGGACAGAGTCCCTACGATAACAGGTTTGCAGCTTAAAATTTCTTGAGAAATTCATCAAATTTTCCCCTTCTTTTTAGTATCCAGAACCATCACATCGACACGGGTCTGGATGCCTCGTTTTACATTCTCCAGGTCAGGCTTTTTAAGGGTATTGGCTATATCCGCATAAAGCTCCTGCAGGTCAAGCTTGCTGAAATCGATTTTGGAGAGTTCTTGTATTGTAAAGCCACGGCATTCTGGATGTTTCGCGCTGCCCCAACCTATGCCTAATTGAGACCTACCTTGCTCATGGAATATTTTAGCCATTTTGGTGGGAAAGCAACAGAAGGTGGTTTCCTTGGTTACACATTGTCCCAAGACCTTCTTTGAACAATACGTTCCGATTTGATGACAGAGTTTATTAGAACGATTTGTGGCCAGTTGCTTTTCCTCGGCGCTGCAGGAGCTCAAACCTAGGCTTTTACCCCAGCCTTTACCCGATCCACAACAATCCTTGAAGTTAACGATTTGACGTTTGCAGGAATTGGAGTTCCCTTTGAATACAAAAAGGTTATCTCCTGTAATTTCTCCCTGCATTTCTTTCAAGGCAGCCAGTCGAGATACGGCTTCCAACATATCTCCGTTTTCAACATAAGCGGGCTCTGAACAATTTCCATCAAGGCAAAAAGGTAGGCCCTTACCTGAGATTTTTTCACTGCGGAGTTGCTTAACATTAGAGCGGCACACAAATGTTTGCTCAGATACCGCACAGGTATCGCCTACCATCGTTTTGCACTTAGTGCCCAATTGATCGCACCCCTTTAGACGGTAAGATTCACAGTTATTTAAAGATGGAAAGTGGCAACGATAGCTGCGCTGCATCTTCCACCAATCCCGCTTGACGGGATAA
>JAGOMX010000093.1 GCA_017993335.1 Alphaproteobacteria bacterium
AACCTTGAACTTCGGCGGTATCGATATCAACATATGAATGTGATCCTTCATCACGTAACCCTCTAAAATATCGCAACCATATTGACGTGCCAAATTGCGGATTACTGGACCTATCTCTCGTCTCAACACTCCATAAAGACTTTGCTTGCGATATTTTGGAATAAATACTATATGGTACTTACATTCCCAAGTGGTATGGTTTAGCTTCTCGTACTCTTGTATACTCATGTTTGTTTCCTTTCTTTTGGCCTGGGCGGCTCAATCGAAGGGAAACAGACAACTGCACGATAAGTCAAACTTTTTGGAGTCCCCCGGCAGAGCCGGGGGTTTACCACTAATTAATTACTTCATCTATGATGACGAAAAAATGATCCTCTCCCTTGAAAAACATAAAATAACGCTTATATCTACTATAGTAGGGCTGTGATGAGCAGGCTGAATTATTGACGATTTGGTGGGTATGATTATGAATAAAATATTATCGATTATTCTAACTCTGGGATTGCTTAACGTTGCTCCTTCTTTGGCTTCCCAAGCGCTTGTTGATGAAGCCCTGAAGGCCAAAAGCGGACAGCCGGTTCCTCAGGTTTATGGCCTCGATATCCAGAAGGGTTATTCTTGTCATCTTCATATGCATTCCAATCATGCCCGGCTGTTGCATATCTATAAGCGTGAGTGTGGGAAGCTCAACTTTCAACCGGAAGATTTCAAATCCATATTTGCTAGTCTTGCGAGCACCTTTGATGGTCAGGTGGCGTGGCAATTAGCTATGACGAAATTGTATAATGCCAATGGTCCTTTTAGGGAGTACCTTGATCGGCTGTCTCAAGAAGGCATCACCAGTTCGAAAATTTTTAATGCAGACGGCAGTGTCTACGCTCAATCCACATATAATCCCATAGAAAAGTTAAGGCGGAGCTTTCTCACGCCCTATCACTTTATTGATCTTAAAAGCGTTGATCAGGAAGGTGTGTGGCAAATCTTGCCGTTGGTCTACAAAAATGGACAGCACCATTTTTACAATAAAGAGACTGGCGTTTGCGAGCCTATAGTCGCAGCAGCTGACGATGCTTGCGTATTTGTGTGGAATAAGAAAGATGGGAAAATTGAGGGAGAAGCAGCTATTCTCAAACTTTCCAAGCAAGAACTGAAGAAGCTAGGTCTGGCTGAGTATAGCGCCATTATCATGGATCACAAGCCACGGTTTGGATCGGATGCGGTTTATTACGCGCAATATCTTCCTAACGAATCTAACGATCGCCAATTTTATATGACGGGAATGTTCCAGCTGAGTCTTTTTGCTCATGGTATTGATCGGGACAATAAAGAAATTTTGGCCGGTCATCCACTTTTTGATGCTTACCAAGAATTTACACGCGCCATGGGAGAAAATGCTGAAAACCCTTGGCGGAGCTTAGATAAGAGAAATTTATTAGAATATCGATTGGCCCATCTTTTTGAAACCAATGATGAACTCAAGCAACAAGTTTTAAAGGTGATCGATGCCTTCAAGCCGGGTTGGACCTATTATACATCATTAAAAGATCTTAAAGACGAGCGAGGAGCGCCTCTACGGCTGGACCTGCTGCCAGATGAAAATCAGTTGCTGGCCTTTTATTTCAGTATGCAGGTGCGCGATTTGTGGACAGCATGCGTGAGCCAAGAAGCACTCAACGCCGTACATTGTGTGAGAGGTGTCATGAAGAAATATCTTGGCCCACGCGGAACGTCTTGGGTGGAATATCTGCAAAGCAGTCTTTCTTTCATGCCGTTTTCTTCGAAACATTATATTCAAAAAGGTATTGAGGGAGGTGATGGGTCATTTCTTTCTACTTGGGAGAGAGTTCTTGGTCAGCTGAAAGCGAGTGGTGATTTTTCTAACTACTTGATCTCTTTCTGCGGTCACGGAGCGGTTCACACGTTTAATGCGGATGACATCAAAAGCTTCACCTTTGAAAATCAGCAAGTAGCCAGCAGGCTAGGCTTTGGTGTCTTTGATTCCGAATGGCCGGATCATCTGAAGCCCCCATTCATGAAGATGGGAACAGAAAAAGATAAGTTGGCGTTCTAGCTCTTTTGCCAAGCATCTTTTCGTGTTGGATGCTCAATTCCGGGGTTTTTTCCGCGGAATCACGTCGCTAACACCCTAACTTGGGTTCACAAACGAGCATGAAATAACAATCGGCTTCACCTCACCCCACGGCCCGCTACGCAACGACAGCACGCTTTTTTTCCAATTTTCATACATATTCTCACTCAACTCCCCAGGCTTAATAATAAGATAATCAATCCTCCACGCACCCTAATCGTCTCGCAAGCTGTTATTACCCCATTTCCATATAACAACGATGTCCGCTAAAGTTCCATTAGCCTCAGCCGGCAACAGATGACGTGCCTTATGGAACGGACTAAAAAAGGTCACAAGCTTGTTTTCATTGGCGCCCCCGACCAGGTTTAAACGGTCCTCGCTCAATGTATAAACCTGTTTTTGATCCTCACCTTCGCAATCAGCGAGAATCGCTGTGCCGTCGGGAGAAAAACTTATAGCACGCTCTTTTCCAGCCTCGCCCTTTTTATAATACAAGACGCCACGGGACACAACGCCCTCCATGTAACGTCTCATGCAGTCTTCCATGAAATTATCATGACCAGGATTTGTGTAAGGAATGCTGGCTATATCCGCTGTGGGCGCCCAAACTATTGAGTGCATTGAACGGCGCCAGTCGGGA